>JBBQSU010000052.1:0-22531 GCA_038234815.1 Tepidisphaerales bacterium
CCAGTTCTTCCATCGCCTGCGGGCCGTGATAGGCGATCTTGAGAAAGATCGGTCTTCCACGCGAGGGGACGCCGGCCAGGGTGCGCACGATCAGGTCATTGATATACCGGCCAAGGTCGGTGGGGCAGCGGTCTTCGCAGGCGTTGGGATCAAACACCTCCAAGAAATGCCGAAATCCCTTGTGCTCGGCTTCGATACGGAACTGCCGATACGCTTCCAGCGCCGGTAGATCCAGCTCAACGCTGTTGTTCGGTGTCATCGAATAAAGGCCGAGGTTCGCACCCTGGGTTCGTTCGTGTGCCGCCGGTTCAAGCTTGCCCGCCTGCGCATGATCGATCATCGCCGTCCGAAAAGGCCGAGAGGGCGCCTGCCCATAAGTTCCGCCCATGGGCAGGTGAATGTCGGTGGTGTCATTGGCCCGAACCGCGGGCGTGATGGCGGAGTCATCAAACAGTCGCTCTTGCAGAGTCAGCATTTCGCTGGTGCTGCAGCTCATCAGCATAATGTCGACCAGGCCCTGCTGGACGTTCTGGCGGATTTGCTGGCGATATTCGGCCAGCGTACGCCGCTTCCGGGTGATCGGATCGATGCCGGTGGAGGCCAGTCCGGCGGCCATATCGGCGTCCTTGGCGTCGGCGAGAATGAAGTCTTTTGACCCCGCGGGGTCGGCATGAATACGAGCCAGTTTTTCGTCGAGCGATTTCATGACGGATACACGCAAATTGTGGCGAAAATCGTCAACGTGACCACAGTTCCAATGCACGTCACGCCGCGGCCATGATCTGGTCCGTGATCGTTTGCACCAGTCGTTCGATATCGGCTTCGGTGTATTGGCTGGGAGCAAGATTGCCAATGACGGCTTCCAGTGACGCGCTGCCGGCCTGGGCCGGGGCGGGGACGGTGGTGTTGCCACAGGCCATCAGACCGCGTGTGCCGATCTCGCCACCGACGCGCGACAGGAAATCTGTGCCGGCGCAGGCCAGCTTCTCCAATGGCTGGCCGGTCCGCGGGTCGGGCATGCCGAAGCGCGCCTTCAGGTCGATCAACTCCTTCATCTCGTTGGCTTCAAGCGGGCGCACACTGCCCAGTTGCTTGGCCAGCAGCAGGATCCGTGAATACGCATCGACGATCTCGAGCTTGTAATAGGCGTCTTCCAGATCTTTGCCATAGCAGACCACGCCGTGGTTGCCGAGCAGAATGGTGTTGGAATCTTTCACATAAGGCAGGATCGATTCGCCGAGGCGGGTGTCGCCAGGCGTGACGTACTTGGCCGTCTTCACCGGGCCGAGAAACACTTCTGCTTCGGGGTGGATGCAACTCGGCAGATCGACGCCGGCCACAGCAAAAGCCGTGGCATGAGGCGGGTGACTATGCACGACCGCGTTCACATCCGCGCGGGCTTTGTAGATGGTCAGGTGCAGCAGGATTTCGCTGGTGCGCTTGCGCTTCCCGCTCACCTGCTTGCCGTCCATGTCCACCACGCACATGTCATCGGGCTTCAGGTTGCCTTTGCTGATGAGGCTGGGCGTGCAGAGGATACGGTCTTCGCTTAAGCGGAATGAGTGGTTGCCTTCGTTGCCGGCGCAAAAGCCCTTCAGCCAGATTCTCCGGCCGACATCGCACATCTGTTCTTTCAGCTTGAATTCACTCATAAAAGTCCGCGTGTTGTTTTTTCCGGTGCCGTTGTATGCCATGATTTTCACCTGCGTTTCAGAGTTTCAGTTGGATGGTCACTTGATCGAGGATCGCTGCGTTATAAGCGTCGAGCGGGACTATTTTTTCGGGATAGAAGGGCATGGTCGCCTCACGGCTCTCCGTGAATGCGATGGTGTCGCCGTCGGACGCACCGAGGTCATCATAAACCACGACAACTTCAGACGTTTTCGGAGCTTGGCCAGCCAGGGCAAATCGGTCTTGCACGCACACCATGAGGAATCGTCCGCCTACGAGCGTGTCGTAGATGGGATTGAGCGTGAGGCGACCTTTGACGATGCCGATTCGCATTTGCTTCTCTTCAGGCTTGGTGTGCCTGTCGGGACAATTCCTGTAATTCCTGTTCGCGGGCCGCATTTTCTCGCCGTGGGGCTTTCGCGAAGCGAGTGAACATCGCCTTGAACTGCATCAAGGTGTGCCTGCCGGCTTCGACGATCAGCACGTTGGCCGAAAGCTCGTCAATCGCCTGTTCCACCTGCGTCAAGCTTGTGCCGACGATGGCCCGCAGCAAGGGGCAACGATTGGCATAGACCCCGGCGGCGGCCGTATTGGCGGTGACGAAGATTGCGCCCGCGGCACGCTTTTCTTTAACCTCGCGGGCCAGGTGTCGAACCGCCGACAGCACGCGCGTCGCATCTTCCAGAATCGTCATCGGTTCCAACGTCGATTCCTGGCTCGCAGCACTAAGGGCAGCCTTGGCCACGCCGCAAGGCCCGTCGCACCACCAGAGAAACGTACCGGCATCCTTCACGGCCTGCGGCTTGACGGTGCCCGCCGGAACCACCTCCGCATAGCCCAGCACGATTTTCTTGTGCCTCACCCAATCCCGGGCCAACGGGGTTAGTCTGGCCCGATAGGGCAGCACGATTTTGCCCTCGGTCTTAAGAAGCCCTTCGAGCTGTCTGGCGGTGAACATCATTGATCGAGAATTCCAATCACGAACCACCGCAAGGGGCTTTTGGCATCGCCGATCAGGTCACGCGCGGCCTTGCCGTCGCTGTTCAGCACTACGGTTTGCCAGACGGCCGATCCGAGTTTCTCGGCAGCAACCACCGGGTCACCTTCGGGCTGGCGGGCGGCATTAACCGGCTGGACCACCAGCAATCGCCAGCCAACAAGGCTGGGATGCTTGATCGTCGCTGTCGCATGACCGATGACTGTGCCGAGCTGCATCCCGATCCTTTTTATTCACCACGAAGACACGACGAAGATCGAACCTAAAAAACAAAGTTTGAAATGGCGGGAAAGATCAAAAACCGATGTCCCTGTCTTTCCGGTCCGCGCATTCGCGCTTTCGTAGTTCAATTCTTTTAAATCATCCGCAGCGCTCCGGCCATCATCACCCTGCGATAGCGAGTGAACGTGAGCGGGTTGGTAATCCCTTCGCCCGTAGGAGTGGCGATGCTGTAACTGAGATAGCCTTCGCCGCCGAGGCCCAGACCCGAGGGGCTGGCCCCGTTGACCACAAACAGCGTGGTATTGGCCCTGCGGCCGAATTTCGTGATCGTATCCAGATTGCGACTGTGAATGATGGCGGTGTGACGGTAGCCATGCTCGGATTCAATGGCGCGATCGATGGCCTCGTCACTGTTTTTCACTCGCACGAACGGCACGAAGGGCATCATCTGCTCTTCCTGAACGAACGGGTGATCGAAGCCAGTTTCGCCTACCAGCAATTGTGTCGTTGGCGGGACGTTCACGCCGGCAGCGCGGGCCAGGACGGCCGCGTCCTTTCCCACCAAATCTTTACTCACGTGGTACTTGTTGTCCTTGGGATCGAGGTTGAACGCGGACTTGGTTAAGGCATCAATCTGCGAAGAATTGAGGATAAACGCGCCGTGCTTTTCCATCGTAGACAGAAGCTTGTCGAAAATGCTTTCGACGGCGAAGACCTGCTTCTCGCCGATGCAGAGGAGGTTGTTGTCAAACGCGCCGCCTTTGACGATCGACGCGGCGGCATTTTCAAGACAGGCGGTTTCATCGACCACGACTGGCGGATTGCCCGGTCCGGCCACGATGGCGCGCTTCTTGGACGCCAGCGCCGCCCGCGACACGGCCGGCCCGCCCGTGGCCACCAGCAGGGCGATCCCGCGGTGCTTGAAAATTTCCTCGGCCGTCTCCAGCGTCGGCTGAGCGACGACCGTGATGAGATTGTCTATGCCGAATTTGCCGGAGATCGCGCGATTGTAAGCATCCACGGCCACGCGGGCGCAGTTGATGCCACCGGGGTGGGGGTTACCCACGACAGTATTTCCGCTGGCGATCATGTTGATGCAGTTGGCACTGAACGTGGGAATAACGTGGGTGACGGGAGTAATCACGCCGATCACGCCGAAGGGTGCGAATTCCTCAAGGCAGACCCCGTTCCCGCCACTAAAGGCGTTGGTGACGAGAAATTCCACCCCGGGCACAAGCTCCAGAATTTGCAGTTTCTCGATTTTATGATCGAGGCGGCCGATTTGAGTCTCGTTGAACTCGAGCGTGCCCCAGGCGGTGGCGTTTTCCTTGGCGATCGACTTAATCAACTTGACGATGCCGTCGCGGTCGGCCAGCGGCAGGCGCGCCAACTTCTGCTGTGCGGCAGTGGCTGCGATCACGCATTCGTCGATGGTGTTGAAAACACCGGCCTGACCGGTGGGCGAGGCGCCTGGCCGGTTGATTGAATCGGCCTGCAACCGCCGCATCACTTCGGCGACAACATCCTGTACGAGCGCTTGGTTCATCGGGGACTTCTTTCACCTATGGTGTCTGGTACAACGTCTTGCCACCGAAGACCGCTGAATCAACCACGCCAATAATGACCGCATCGGCCGGGAGGTTCTTGGTCTGCTCGGTCATGCGCGCCGACGAGCCTTGCACGATCAGCACGATCTGGCCTTCGCCGGCACCGACGACATCGATCGCCACGATCGCCCGGCCGGTGTTGCCCAGCGACGCAGGCGCTTTGGTCGTGTCGTCAACCTTCACGTTCAGGGGTTCGACGACGAACAACTTCTGGCCGGACAGCGTCTTGTCCTTCTGTGTGGCCACCACATGACCGGTTACGCGGGCTAAAAACATGACAACTCCAATGAAGGACCAACGAAGGATCGCGCGGTGCTGCTGCGAGCGCAGGGGCGCGTGGGCTTCGGCCTTCGGTTATCCCATTTTCGTCAGGTCGGTGTAGGGTCGGGCGATCACATGGACCGACACGACTTCGCCCACACGGCCTGCGGCTTCGGCCCCGGCGTCCACTGCGGCCCGGACGGCCGCGACGTCCCCGCGGACCGTAAACGCCACCAGGCCGTTGCCGACCTTGTGCTGGTCCACGAACGTCACGTTCGCCGACTTCAACGCCGCATCCAGCGCCTCGACGGCCGCCACGACGCCCTTGGTTTCGATCAACCCGATTGCTTCTGCTACTGCCATTGTGATCTCCTTATGATACGGGCGTTTTTGCCCGTAATATTTAGTTCGCGTTCAACACATTTTCCGTTTGCCGGGCCACGACCAACTCCTCGTTGGCCGGCACGATCCAGATTTCTGCTCTTGATTCGACCGCGCTGATTTTCGTTTCTTTTCCGCGGGCCTGATTTTTTTCCTTGTCCAGCACAATGCCCGCCCAGGCCAGGTTGCGGCAGAGCGCTTCACGAATCGTGATGCTGTTTTCGCCAATCCCGCCGGTGAAGGCCAGCACGTCGCAACCGCCAAGAACGACGAGGTATTGGCCGATGTAATCGCGGACATTTTCGACGAAGGCGTCGATGGCCAACTTCGCCCGTTCGTTGGTCGCTGCGGCCTTTTCGATATCGCGGAGGTCGTTGCTGATTCCGCTGATGCCCAGGAGGCCCGATTCCTTGCCCAGCATTTTCATCGCCTGCTCGAGGCTGACGCCCTCATGGCCCAGACGCTGCATGGCAAAAAGATCAAACTCGCCCACGCGGTTATTGTGCATCACGCCGGTTTGCGGGGTGAGGCCGAAACTGTTGGCAACGCTGCGGCCGCTCTCGATCGCCGTCACGCTGCAACTGCCGCCCAGGTGGCAACTGATGATCCTGCCGGCGGTTCTGGTCAATTCCGGCACGCGCGTGGCGACATACTTGTGCGATGCGCCGTGAAATCCGTATTTGCGTATTCCGAGTTTTTCGGTCCATTCCCAGGGAATGGCATAGACCTGCCGCCGAAGCGGGATGGTCTGATGAAACGCGGTTTCAAACGCCGCCACCTGCGGTACTTTCGGCAGCTTTTCGGCGAATGCCTTCATCGCGGCGATGTAAGGTGGATTATGCGCCGGCGCGACATCGGCGAACTGCTGCATGACGGCGATGACCTTTTCGTCCACGCGTACTGCGCCACTGATCGGCCCGCCATGCACGGCCTTAAAGCCGATGGCCTCGGGCGGGCTTTTCAATTCTCTCAGAATTACGTCGATGACATCGGCGTGATTCTTGTACGGCGCATTCGCCTGGCCGATGCGCTCGTAAGCCCCGCGGGCCACCTCGGCTCCGTCAAGCGCCATGTCCAGGAGCTTGTACTTGAAGCTGGTCGAACCGAGATTGGCAACGAGGATAAGCATGCGCAATCAATGCCTTATGCCCGGGACATGTCCTGCCTGAGCATCTGCAAACTCTGGTGTTAGACAGCGCCGAAGCCGGCCAGAAGATCACTGTGCGGGCGGGCGATCACATGGCTGGCAACCAGTTCGCCCACTTTGCCCGCGGCCTCGGCACCGGCTTCGACGGCGGCCTTCACGCTGCCCACGTCACCTTTGACGATCGTCGTGACGAAGGCGCCGCCGATCTGGATGGTCTTGACGATTTCGACGTTGGCGGCCTTGCCCATGGCGTCTGCGGCCTCAACACTGCCGACCCATCCCTTGGTCTCGACCGAGCCGATGGCCAGCGCCGGCCCGGTGGCGGGCTTGGCTTCTGTCTTTTTCGGCTTGGGCAGCAGACCGCCGAGTTCGTCGTGCGGACGCGCGATGACGTGCGCGCTGATGATCGTGCCGAGACGCCCGGCCGATTCGGTACCGGCATCGATCGCGGCCTTGACGGCGGCCACGTCGCCTTTAACAAAGGCCGTGACCATTCCGCTACCGGCCTTGTCCCAGCCGATCATCTCGACGTTGGCGGCTTTGAGCATGGCGTCGGTCCCTTCCATCAAAGAAACCAGCCCTTTAACTTCCAGCAGTCCGAGTGCTTCGCTTGCCATAATAGAGGCTCCAGAAAAAATGCCCGTGAGGCGTTACGCTTTGATTGGTTGTGTTTTTTCTCTCGCTCGCCGGCAACCATAAACCGGCGGGCAATTGTTGTTCTATTTGGTCAGTTCCAGCTTGGTCGCGGTCTCCAGATCGCAGGCGTTCCCTTCGTCGGTATCAATATGAACTTCGAGAATCACCTTGGGGTGATGTCGCACCTTCATGCGATCGAAAGTGACGCCGCAGGGGCCGTCGATCTTCAGTTTCATGTAGTCGCCGTCTTTGACGCCGTAATAATCCATGTCGGCCTGGCTGACATGCACATGTCGCTCGGCCCGAATCACGCCTTGGTTCATGTTAATGGCGCCGCGCGGGCCAAGAATCGTCAGACCGGGCGTGCCCTGGTGATTGCCGGAAATGCGCAGCGGCAACTCGACGCCGAGGTAGATGCCGTCGGTATAGCTCAGTTCCACCTGGGTGTAATCGCGGACTGGGCCGAGGATTCGAACGTTGGGGATGATGCGTTGACGCGGGCCGACGAGCGTAACGAGTTGTTCGCTAGCAAATTCGCCCGCCTGATAGAGGTCTTTGAGCTTGGTTAAATGGGTGCCCTGACCAAAGAGGATTTCCAGATCAGCCTGCGTTACGTGCATGTGGCGGGCCGACACGTTAACGACGAGCGGATGGGGCGGGCCACCGGCCGAGCGATAGGTGATCGACCGTTCGTTCGATACCGGGGGAGTGTTTCCGCCATGCAATTTTTGCTTCAGCACCTCGCGGACGAGTTGCTCAACTTGCTTGCGATCCAATGTGCGCCCAGCCACTGCCATTCAGCCTCCTGATGCCATAAGACGGCAAAAATATGCATTATCTGTCAAGATTTGTCAAGAAAAATCAAAATTCGAGCATGTAAGGGGTATGAAATTATTAACATCTTGTAAAATAATCACTTACGAACCGCGGTATTCGCAGGCGGATGTGCAGGTTTCGTAAATAATGATGGCCGAAAGGAGAGGTAATTGGGGTTTTAGGCGGTCCCAGATCCATTTTGCGAGCATTTCGCTGGTAGGATTTGCAAGGCCGGGAAGGCTATTGAGATAGAAGTGATCGAGTTGTTTGACAATTGGGTCGGTCGCGTTGCGCAGATCGCCGTAGTCGATGAGGTAGCCTTTAGCCGGATCGACCGGGCCTTCGACGACGACATCGAAGCGAAACGAGTGCCCGTGCAGTCGTCGGCACTTGTGGCCGTCAGGAAAAGTGGGCAAATCGTGCGCGGCTTCGAAATGGAACTGCTTGCTGAGCTTGACGTTCATGGTTTTTGTGGGGGCGATTGTACAAACAACCGGGCCGGATACCACGGGGGTCGGCACGAGCTTACGCTCTGGAGTGCTCGGGGATAGAATGGGCCAGCTTGTGGAGGATAAATTATGTCATGCCAATGGCTGTACCGCCGGGTTTTGATGCTGGCCTGCTTTTCCATGGCTCTGGGCACGATCGGTTGCGCCCACGATGCCGAGGTGGTTAGTCAGGCGCAGCAGGTACATACGCAGTTGGCCCCGGCAGTGATGCAGGACGCGGATTTGGCCGGATATCTGCAAAGCGTGGGGAATCGAATCGTTAGTGCCGGCCAGCAAATGGACAAGCAGGGCCTTGCGCCCAAGAAACACAAGTCCGAGGACTCTTCGTGGATGTATTCCGGCAAGATGAAATTCCACCTGGTAAATAGTTCAACGCTCAATGCCTTCACCACGGGCGGGGAGCACATGTATGTCTACAACGCGTTGTTTCAGAAGTGCCGGACGGAAGACGAACTTGCTGCGGTGATGGCGCATGAATATGCCCATGTCTATTGTCGGCACATTGCGCAATCGATGGACCGGCAGAAGGGGTTTTTAGGGTTGGCTTTGGCAGGAGCAGGTGCTGGCGCGCTGTTGGGTGGGAAGGACAATCGGCTGGAAGGTGCGGCGATCGGTGGGGCGGCGGGGCTGGCAGTGGGGCAGTTCGTGGGCCTGAGTTTCACCCGCGAAGATGAGGCTCAGGCTGATGAATATGGCTTTGCTTTTTACTGGCGATCAGGATGGGATCCAAAGCACTTCGGGGATTTCTTCCAGCAATTGGTCGACGCCGGACTGGACACCCAGCCGGAGATGACCAGTGACCACCCCTCCCTGAAAAGCCGAGTGGAGATAGCCAACCAGAGGGCGCGGGCGCTGGGCAACAAGGCCGAGGACTATCGCAAGGCCCCGATCGCCGACTCGGTTCGATTTGGTCAATTAAAATCGCGGGCCGCCCAACTCGGGCGCAGCCTGCCCGACGACAAATCGATGGAGACGGCGCAGAAGATTCTGTCCAGTTTCAGCAGTTGCGTCACGCCGATGGATCAGCCGGATCAAATCAAAGCGCGTAAGGAATTGACGGGAAAGTGACGGCGAATCATCGGCGCGACGCCCGGTGTTAGTTCACCAGCTTGGCCGGGCGGGTGGATTTAATGCCCAAAGAACGTAGCAATCGACGCCGCAGCGTCGATCGCAATCGCTCGATCTCCGGCGCCGTGCCGTCAACCATTTCAATAAATCCGCCGGCCTTGGACGGATGCCCGCCGCCATCCCCGAGCTTGTGCAAGAGCCTGCGGATCATCTGTGCCGCAGTGAGTTTTCCGCTGCTGCAGCGCAGGCTGACGATCAGCCGGTTTTCGTAGATGCCAGTCACCAGCGCCCACTTGGCCGCATCGTAACGCAAGAGGAAATCGGCCAGGACGGCGGGTTTCTCCAGCGAATCAATTTGACCGACGTGTGATACGATCGCGAAATCGTAAATTACGGCATTTTGAAGCGCAGTGGCGTAGGCTTGGTAGTAGCTCTGCGGCAAGTCGACGTAGCGCATCTGATATAGCTTGTGGGTGTCGGCCAGCAGCGTAAGCTTGGACAGCGCGAGATTGTCGAGGGCGCTGGGGGTGCCTGCCGCGCCGGCAAGGTCGGATTCGATGGCGAAGAGCATCGCTGCGGCCAGATCGGGCGTGATCGGTACGCCAAGTTCAACCAGGTAGCTGTAGACGATGGAGCAAGTGGCACCGACGTCACTTCGGATATCAACGAACGCGGCGCAGGGTCGTTTGGAGCCTAAGCGGTGGTGGTCGACGACGACGGTTGGGATGATCGACCCCGGCAGTGGGCAATAGGCGCCGGTGGGCTGCGTATCCAGCAGCACGAAGGCATCAAAATGACTGAGCCGCCGGTCGTCCCACGGAAGGGCATCGATCTGTATGTGTCGCACAAAGGCTTCGTTGAGGCCACCCCCGACTCGGCCCTTGAAGCTAAGATGCACACGGCTATCGGGCAGCTTGGCCCTGAGCAGTGTCGCCAGGGCCAGCGCGCTGGCCAGAGCATCGGGGTCGGGGTGGGTGTGCGTAGTGATAAAGATATTGCGCTTGCCGGCGAGGCTGGCCAATAACGCTTTGGCCCGACCCTTTCGCGGCCGGGCCTTGCGGGCCGGCGCGGGGGGCGAGGCGACGGTTTCGAGTAATGTTCCAGGTAAGCGCGTCATCGGCAATGCTCATCGTCGGACGGAGTTGCAGCAGGCTGAAGCCAATCCGTACCGCGTCTGATAATCGTAGGCGCAATGGTGGCACCTTCCGGGGTGGGTGGCTTGTTTTGATGATTTCACGCTAAGATAGCGCTCGTCGCAGGTACTTTTCGCAGGATTGCCGTGTCGCTTGATTCATCGCCGAGGCCCCCGGGTTTAATGAGAGAGTTGCTTGCCCCCGGGGTGGCCGCGGTCCGGCGCTACTGGCGACCGTTTGTACTGATTCAAATGGTGGCGCTGGCGCTGGTCGTAGGTTATTTTCGCGTCGGGCCGATGCGTCAGGTATGTCAAAAACTGGCGGATGCAAAAGTAGAGTGGGGCTATGCGTTTTCAGCGTTGGTCGGAGGGATCTCGGCGGGCATTTTGCCAGAACTTTTCAAGGGCATCGCCTTGGGGGATTGGCATTTCAATCGCCAGCGCACGCTCGACATGGCTTTTAACGTCGTTTATTTCGCCATCCTGGGCGCGCTTACCGACGGCTTTTATCGCTTGAATGGCGCGCTTTTCGGCAATGATCAATCGGCCGGAACGATCATCAAGAAAGTGCTCTTCGATCAAGGGGTGGCTACTCCGCTGGTGTGGGTGCCGATTGCCGCGTTGACGTTCGGTTGGAGATCGGGCACGCAGTCGCTCGGCGCGGTCATCGGATCGATCGGTCCGCGATGGTATCTGTATCGGGTGGTGGTGCTACTGTTGCCCTGCTGGGCCTTTTGGATGCCGACGGTGCTGCTGATCTATTCATTGCCGGCGCCCCTGCAGTTCACACTGTTCGCATTGGCCAACGCGGCGTGGAGCATTTTGATGATCGCGGTGGCGTCTCGGAAATGAACGATGACAGGCGATGAGACACAACTTGCGTTTGCGGCGGCCCGGGACATATGCCGGCGGCACGCGCGCAGTTTTTATTTCGCATCGATATTTCTCCCTGCGGCCAGGCGGCGGGCCGCTTATGCGGTGTATGCTTTTTGCCGGATGATGGACGATGCGATTGACGAGCCAGACGCAGCAACTGCACCCGCTGCGCAAAATGCTACGCCAATCCCGGTGGCGGACCGTCTGCGGGAATTTCGTGAGCGGCTGGACGAAATTTATTGCGATCGTCTCCACTTGCCCGCTATCGCCGTGCGAACAGAACAGCAGCACGCCCTGCGGGCGTTTGCCTTCACCGTGCGGCAGTACGGACTTCCCAAGCAATATTTTGTCGATCTGGCCGAAGGGTGCGCGATGGACCTGTCGATCCATCGTTATAAAACCTGGCCGCAGTTGCAGGATTATTGCTATCACGTCGCCGGCGTGGTGGGGCTGATGATGTGCGCAATCTTCGGCACGGCTCCGGCCGAAGCCAACAGGCCGGCCATCGCCTTGGGCAACGCCATGCAACTGACCAATATCCTGCGCGACGTGAAGGAAGATTTTGCTCGCGGGCGAATCTATTTGCCCGGTGAAGACATGGTGCGGTTCGGGTATACCGAGACTGACCTTCAAAACGGCGTGGTGAATGAAGCCTTCAGGGAGTTGATGCGGTTTGAGATTGATCGCGCTCGGGCCATGTACAAAGAAGGTGTCGAGGGCTTGAAGTCTTTGGCCAATGACGGTTCGCGATTGACGACCGCGGTTATGGCAGCGGTGTATGGCGGCATCCTCGACCAGATCGAACGGCAAGGGTATGACGTGTTTTCGCGCCGGGCTGCAGTGCCCTTAGTCCGCAAACTCAGTCGATTGCCGATGGCCTGGCGGTGGACGCATCAGTGCGATTAGAGCGGGCTGATCCGACGATTCCGAAGCGTTTTTTCGATCTTGACATGGAGGCATCTTCAGTGGCTACCATCTCACTCTTTCAGCCCAATGCCATCCTTGATGCCGGGCATCAGGTGCGCGCGCCCGGCGGGTATGAGTGGTGGTATTTTGATGCCGAGGATCGCGCGAGCGACACGCAAATCGTGGCGATCTATTTGCACGGATTCGTGTTTCACCCCCGATACCTGCGAGAGTATTTTGCCTACCTGCGCCGGCCCACGCGAACTCGCCCCCCGGTACCGGACGACTTCGCGTGCGCTTATTTTTGTGTATATCGCGCGGGTCGGATTCTGCATCAGTTTATGGCGCAATATCCGGCCGAGCAGTTCGCGGCGCGTATGGATCGGCCGGAAGTGAAGATTGGCCCGAATCGCATGGAATCGCGTTCGACGGCGATCGATCTGACCCTCTCTGGCACCCCCTGGAAGCTGACAGGCATGGGGCCAAAGCTGCTGAAGGGACAGACCCTTTCGGCGGAGCTGGCTTTTGCCCCGCGTCTGACACTGGAACCCTCCGAACGGCGGTTTTTTTCCAAGGAGCTGGCCGGTGCCGATCATCATTGGGTGGTGGCCAATCCGCTCTGCGAAGTTCGCGGATCGATTGCTCTGACCGGACAGAACCCGATCCGTTTTGAGGGCCGTGGATATCACGATCATAACTATGGCACTGGCCCGATCGGTCCTGGCCTGAAGCATTGGTTTTGGGGCCGGGCACTGCTCGACGACGCGGCGATCACGTTTCACTTGGCCCGGGCAAGAGATGCTCGCCTGCCGGACGAGGTGCATCTGATCGAGGCCAATGCATCAGGCGTGACTGATCGTTCTGCCGTTGGTGCGCAGGTCGATTGGTCAGGCCATTCTAAGCTGTGGCTGCGCTACCCACTGCGGGCGAATTTCGGTGAGGTTTTGCGACTGTGCAACCCGCGTTTGATCGACTCTTCACCGTTTTATCTGCGCCTGATTTACGACGCGGAGTTCTGCGGGAAGAAGACGACCGCGTTCACGGAAGTTGCCTACCCGCATCGGCTGCGCTGGCCCGTGCTTGGGCGCATGATCGAGATGTCGATCCAATCAGCGGGATAGCAGGCGATACCGATAGTTCTGTGGAGGCCAGGGAGTTGCCGCGCGGCCGAAAGTTAATGTCCCGGCAGCAGTGCCAGCAGGCGATCGACCTGCAACTCGGTGTTGTAAAAGTGGGGAGAAGCGCGCAGCCGGTTTTCACGTAGAGCGATTTCAACTTGGTGGTCGCGGCGCAGTCGTCGGACGATCTGTTCCTGGTCGTGCGTTTTGGACGTGAAGCAGATTCCGCCACTCCATTGCCCCAGCGCCCGAGGGGATAAGACCTGATAATCCTTAAGTAGCAACCCCTCGACCAGCCGGTCGCCCAGCGCCTTCACGCGGTTGGCGATGGCGTCGATGCCGATGGCTGCCAGGACATCGAGCGCGGCCTTCAGGCCCAGCAGGCCTGGCACGTTGTACGTGCCACATTCGAAGCGGCCGGCATCGGACTTAAGGATGTAATCGATGTTGCCGTATTCGTGGGGGTTGACCACGTTCATCCAACCAATCATCAGCGGGCGGGTGCGCTCGATGAGTTCCCTGCGGCAATAGAAGATGCCCGCGCCTTCCGGGCCAAGCATCCATTTGTGCCCGTCCGCCGAGAGGAAGTCGATCTTCATCTGCTGCACGTTCACAGGAAGCACGCCAATGGTTTGAATCGCGTCGACGCAGAACAACTTGTTGTTCTCGCGGCAGAAGTTACCGATGCGCTCCAGGCTGTGCCGCTGGCCACTGGCATATTCGACATGCGAGATCGAAACGATGCGCGTGCGGGGGTCATCGGCTTCCTTCAGGATTTTTTCCACCGGCACGACCCTGTGGCCGTTGTCGTCGATTTCTTCGGGCACCATTATCAGCTTTGCGCCATGGTCGCGGACCACTTCCATCCAGGGGTAGATGTTGGCGGGGTATTCCACTGCGGTGGTGACGATTCGGTCGCCCCATTGCCATTCCAGGCCCTTGGCGACGATGCTCAGGCCTTCGCTGGTGTTTTTTACGAACGCGATCTCGTCGCTTTGCGCGTGGATCAATTTGGCTGCGGTCTGGCGAAGTTGCTCGATATCGGCATACCATGTCGTGGCCAGGTAGGCCCGCTTTTCTGATTCCCCTGCGTGCTTGCGCAGGGCATCAGCCACAAACCGTGGCATCGGCGACACCCCGGCGTGATTGAAGAACGTCCAGTCCTTCAAAACCGGAAAATGTTCAATACTTCCGACATAAGAGGCAATATCAGTCATTGGTTTCGTATAATCCCAAAAATGCCTCGCACGTTCTTACGACATGTCGTGCTCTTGATTCTATCCTGCGGCGTCCCGTGCGTCGCGGGAAATTTGCAGTCGTGGCCGGATCGATGGGTCGATTTTTTTGCATCTGAGGATCTGCCCAAGCTGGAGTATCCCGTTTATTACACCCCGCTCGAGCGGGCCGGCGCGCAGTGCCGGGCGGGTCGATATCGGCTGGCGCTGGCGACATTGGCGGGGACGGACGGCAAGGCCGATGCGGTTGGTGTCGCGCTGGTTAAGGCTGACGCGCTTGCGGCGCTTGGGCGATCTGGCTCCGCCGAAGCGATACTGGCTAATCCTGAAGTGGTAAATGACGCGCGCGTGGGTCAGCGACAAGCCCAGTTGTTGCTGAATTCCGGCGATAATGCTGGCGCGCTCTCGCTGCTCAGAAAGCTTGTCGCGGATCGTCCTCAATCCATGCCCGCTCGGGTAATGCTCGCCGAAGCGGCGTTGGCGGTGGGGGACCAGGCCACCGCCCGGTCAAACCTCGATTGGTTCATCGTCGAGCCTCAATCGCTACTGGTGAAATGGACCGGGCAAGGCACGCAGGCATTTGCCGATGCCGAGTCTTTGACCAGCTTCGGCCGAGCGCTGGATCACTGGGCCGAACTTACCGGCGAGTTCCGCGGAAACCCATCGCTGGTGCAAACCGTTCTGGATATTTTCATCAAGGCTTATGACCAGATGGACCGGGAGTATCTGCCTGCGCACCTGGCCGCGGCGGATTTTCTCATTCGCCATGGCAATCCCGCCGACGCGCAGAAGGAACTGTCCGCGGTCCTAAACGTAAATCCAAACCATGTCGAGGCGATGAAAATGCTGGCGGAGCTTGCGATTCGCAATCGTCAGGTCGAATCTGGCGAGCAGATCGTCGCGCAGCTGCGGCGGCTTGATCCCGAATCGGTCACTGCCGATCTGCTCGATATCCGCTGTCTGCTGCTGCGTCGCCAGTATGCCCAGGCGATGCAGGCTTCGGCCCAAGTTCTGGAACGTCGGCCCGGCAACATCGAAGTCCTCGGCCTGCTGGCCAGCGCGCAGATTTTATTGCGTAACGAAGCCGGAATGACGGCGACGCTGGCCCGTGTGGACAAGATCAACCCGCATGACGCGTCGGCTTATGTCGCAGTGGCCGATCAGTTACTGTCGCGGTATCAGCACCACCCCGCAGAGTCGCTTTACTTAAAAGCCATCGAACGCGCGCCGTTCTGGAACGCCCCGCGGAATGGTCTCGGCGTGCTTTACACGCAGGCCGGGCAGGAAGACAAGGCCCGCGCGGTTCTTGAAGCCGCCCGACAGATCGATCCGTTTAACCTCGAAACCACCAACTTCCTGCGCGTTCTCGATCAGATGCAGGCGTTCCATCGCACGGAGACCGACCATTTCATCTTTCTGTATTCCGCGGACGACGACCCGATCGTTCCGCTCTATTTTGCGCCGTATATGGAGCGGGTATATACCGAGGTGACGAAGGATTTTAGACACGCGCCAAAGCAGAAGACGTTGATCGAAATATTCCCGACGGCGGCGGCGTTTTCGGTGCGCACCGCCGGCATGACCGGGCTGGAAAGTTTCGGGGCCAGCTTCGGCCCGGTAATCTCGGCAGTGGCGCCTCGGGCCGGCGAAACGCTGGGCAAGTTCAACTGGGCACGCGTGCTTCGCCATGAGTTCACACATGTAATGAACATGAGCGCTACGGACGGCCGCTGCCCGCGCTGGTTGACCGAGGGCCTTGCCGTGTGGCAGGAGAAGGTGGCTTATCGCTTTGACTGGGTTCCGCCGGTGTTGTATCGCGCTGCGGCCGACGGCAAACTCTGGGGCGTGCGCGAGATGGAACAGCGTTTTGCCAGTCAGAAAAGCCCGACCGACGGCGAGATGGCCTACATGGAAGGCCTGTGGATCGTCGAATTTCTCTGCGAAAAACATGGCCCCGACGCCATCGTCAAATTGCTGGCCGCTTACGGTCAGGGCCTGGAAGACGAGCCGGCAATCAAGCAGGCCACGGGTCAGACCCTGGCGGAGTTCGAGCCGGCGTTTTTCAGTTGGGCCAGGCAGCGCGTCGCCAATTGGGGTTATGACAAGGCGACTGCGGAGAAATTCAAGGCTGCGTTTGACGAGGGAGAGCAGCGGCTTAAGGCCAGTTTGTTTCAGCAGGCCATTGAGAGTTTTTTGATTGCGTCGAAACTGCAACCTCTCAATCCGCAGCCGCACAGGCGCCTCGCCGGGCTGTATCTGAAGTTGAAGCAGCCGCAACTGGCACTGGAACACATCCAGTGGCTCATCCCGCTTGAATTGCAGGACAACCGCTATGCCAAGCGCGTCGCCCGGGTGTATCAGGATGCGCACGATCTTACCAAGGCAATCGAATTCGCGGGCACTGCCGTGCAGATCGATCCGTTTGATCCTCTTGCGCACGAATTGCTCGCTGATCTCTATACTCAATCAGATAGCCCGTTGGCTGCACAGGAGCGGGATGTTGCCCGTCTGTTGACCGAGCGGCAAAAAGCCAAAACGAGTGAACCATGAATCGAGTCAACCATGAATGAACCGCTGACTGTCGCCGATTTTCAGAAGCACATCTCGGAGAGATATGAGAAGGTCGACCGCCAGCGGGGGTGGCCCAAGACTTTTGCGTTTTTCATCGAGGAAGTTGGCGAACTGGCGACGGCGCTCACTGGCGACGATCGGGCCAATCTGGAAGAGGAATTTGCCGACGTGATTGCTTGGCTGTGTACACTGGCCAACATCAGCGATGTGGATTTGTCGGTGGCGCTGAAAAAGAAATACCTGGGCGAGCAACGGCCTGAGGGGCATAAGTGAAATGGCCGGTTTGCCCGAATTCCCCGGCGATTACCGCGCGGCCGGCGGTGGGGCCGTGTCGGTGGACTTTTCTTCCCCATCCGGTTGAAAGAGGCTCAAGAGCAGGATCAATCCCACGCCCGTGCAAAGCAGGCTATCGGCGATATTGAATATCCATGGAAAGATCTCGCGGCTTGTGCCGGGCCAGCGCCAGCCGGGCAGGGCGTAAATCATGTCGCGGACGAAACCGAATGCGATTCGGTCATACATGTTGCCTAGCACGCCCGCCAAAAGCAGGCCCAGTGTGATCTGCATGAACCAGCGACGGCCACTGGCCGAAAAGAGATAACTGAGGAAAAAAATCGCCCCGACCGAAACCGCCAGGAAGAGCCAGCGCTGGCCCTGCCCCAGGCCAAAAACGGCGCCCATGTTTTCGGTGTAACGCAGGTGCAGCCATCCAGGGACCCATCGGATCGTTCGACCGTCAGTCAGATATTGCACCGCTAGCGATTTTGTCCACAGATCAATCGCCAGGCCCGCAGCCATAGTGACGACGAATCTGGCCACCGCTGATGGATTTCGGAAATTGTCGAACGAGGCACGGTCCATCAGCGCATCGCTTGCCAGGTGCTATCTGCCCATTCGCTTTTCCATCTCTCGGGCGTGTTCAATACTGAATCTCGCCCAGGGTTGGGCCTCAAGCCTTGGCTTGGCGATCGGCTTGCCCGTCCCTTCGCAAAGGCCGAACGTGCCGTTCTGAATCTTCGCCAAAGCCTGATTGATTTCGCGCAACAGCACGCGATCCTTTTCGACCAGCCCGAGCGTAAATTCCTGCTCGTAGTTGTCGGTCCCCATGTCCGCCATATGGATGGGCAGGCTGGAGAGGTTGCTTGCGCCCGACGAGCGGAGGGCTTCGGATTCCATCGATCGGACATCGCCGAGCAGTTCGCGGCGTTTGGCCAGCAGGGCATCACGATACTGCTCGAGGTCTTTAGTGAGCAATCCGGCCTGATTTTTTCGGGGTTTTCCGTCGGTGGGGACGCCTTCGGCCATCCGTGCGGCCTGATCGGCCGGTGCCACCGACTGCGGCACGCTTTGGGGCAACTTCATGAATTTTCCTGCTTTTACTGCGATCTTTTTCGTTGCGGTAATACTTTTCTCTGGCTTGGCGACGGTCTTGCTGCTCGCCTCCCGTACCTGGTTGGCCTTTGCCTTGACAACGCTGGATTTGACCGGCTTCGTTGCCTTTGTGTTCTTTGCTGCTTTCGCCGCTGGCTTGCTAGTCTTCTTTGCCACCGACTTTTTCAAAGGCGCTTTCTTTGCCACGGGCACCTCGTTCCTTTCGCTACTAGACGTGCTGGTGCAAAAAACACCACCACGCGTGAACTGGTCCGAAAGACCAGCAAGGATAGCCAGGACCGCTCGCTGATGTCAAGTTTGACAGGGCAGCAGCAGGGCATAAAGTCTGGAGTTTGGCGACGCCGTTGCGGCCGCTGCGAAGGACGGTTGCCTGAGACTGTCACAGTTTCGTCTGACCGGTTTTGCAAATCGCCGGAGGAATCCCTGGCATGAAAATTAGTCTCGAATGGCTCTGTGAATATCTGCCCGGCGCGCTCGATGCGCACGCGGCCGCCGACGCCCTCACGCTCAGCGGGCTGCCCACCGAACACATCGACAAGGTCGGTGATGACTGGGTCCTTGACGTTGAAGTCACCAGCAACCGAGGGGATTGTCTCTCGCACGTGGGGATCGCCAGGGAACTGTCGGCGCTGCTCAATCGTCCGTGCAAGGATTCGCCGCTTGGCCCGCCGCGACCGCAGCAGTCCGCTGGTTCTGTCGGCGTTGATGTCGTTATTGAGGCTGCCCATCTCTGCCCGCAATACACCGCCAGAGTGATCCGTGGGGTGAAGGTGGGGCCAAGTCCCGACTGGATGAGGCGGCGGCTCGAAGCCGTCGGCTTGCGGTCGATTAATAATGTCGTGGACATCACGAATTATGTCATGCTCGAGACCGGTCAACCGCTGCACGCCTTCGACTACGACAGAGTTCTCCAAAACAAAATCATCGTTCGACTGGCTCGCACCGGCGAGAAGCTCTTGACGATTGACGGCCACGAAAGGCCGCTCGGTGCCGACATGCTGGTCATCGCCGATGCCCGGCGACCGGTGGCGCTGGCGGGCGTGATGGGCGGCAAGGAGACGGAGGTTTCCGACGCCACCGTAAACGTGCTGCTGGAATCGGCGCGATTTGATCCTCTCTGCGTCCGCAAGACCGCGCGCAAGCTGGCCTTGATGAGCGACAGCTCGTATCGGTTTGAACGCGGAATCGATCCCACGCTTCCCGAGCGCGCCAGCCGTCGCGCGACCGACTTGCTCGAGCAGCTCGCCCATGGTCGGCCCGCCGGGGATCTCGTGCGCGCCGGCCCAGCCGCGCCGCCACTTCGGCAGTTGTCGATGCGACTATCACGCCTCCAGAGCCTTCTGGGGACGACCTTGCCGGTCGAACAGATTCTCTCGGCATTTGACCGCCTCCAGCTTTCTCCCCGACTTCAGAACAACCGCATCGACGTGACCATCCCCAGCTATCGGCTGGACTTGAACCTTGAGGTGGACCTTATCGAAGAAGCAATTCGTGTGATCGGCTATGACAAAGTGCCGATGCGCGACGAAATCTCCATCCGCCTGACCCCGCCAGACCTGGCCCAGCGCACCAGCACGCTGGTTCGTGAGACGTTAGTCGCAGGGGGATATTTTGAGGCCGTCACGTTCAGTTTCGTCAGTGACGCGCTGGCGGACTTGTTCAAGCCCGCTGGTGCCTTTTCCCTGGCCCGGGCCGATGCTTCGGTCCGTAAGACTGACGCCCATCTTCGGCCCAGCATTTTGCCGGGATTGCTCGAATCGGTCTGCCGCAATCAGGCCAACGGCGTGGAGGGCGCCCGGCTTTTTGAGATCGGCTCAACCTTCTGGCAAGCGTCCGCCGAACAGATCGAAGAGCGCCGGTGCCTGGGGCTGGTCGGATCGACCGACTTGCACGAAGTCCGCGGGGTGGTCGAAGGAATTCTCAGTCGCCTCGATCCCCGCTCGCCCGTGCAAATTCACCCCGACCGCCGCGCCGGCTTCGGCCCTGCGGCCTGCGGGCGCATCGACTGGGGCGGAAAGCCGCTCGGATATATCGGCAAGGTGGATCGCGCCATTTCCGACAAGCTAGGCCTGCGCCAGCCCCCGGCTGTTGCCGAACTCGACTGGACCGCCCTGACCGCCGGCGCTCGCCACGTGCCACAGCTTCGCCCGCTGCCTCGCTTCCCGGCCATTCGTCGCGATCTTTCGCTCATCCTGCCCGAAGAAAAGCGCTATGAGGCTATCGAGCAACTCGTCCAGGCACAGAATCTGCAATGGCTGGAGGCCGTCGAGTATGTCACTACCTATCGCGGCAAGCCACTGGAAACGGGCCAGAAAAGTGTGACCATCACACTGGTATTTCGATCCGACCAATCGACGCTCACCAGCGAATCGGTGGAGCAAAGCGTGCAAACGCTGGTCGCCGCCGCCCGATCCAGCCTCGGCGCGACGCTGCGGGTTTAATCGCAATGACTCGGGGCTTACGGCTTGCGCGGCCCGAGAAAAAAAACTCCACCCGCGCGCCCGTCGATAACCGCCCACGCCATCGCTTTGACCCGGGCCTGCGCCGCCCGAGACAAAATACCTACCCGCGCCCTTCACAGCGTCACAAATCGCGATTTGAGCTGCTGCTTCACGTAAGTGTGCGTCAGGTCCATCACTTCACCTTCGTGCGGTTTGCCGTGCTTGCCGAGCCACTTCTGCCCGCGGGTAAAGAACTCATCAAAATCTGGCGGCGTCATCTGCCGGGCAAAATAGGTGTCGCGCCGCACGGGAATAAGCCGGGCCAGCGCCTCTCCCTTCTTAATCTCGATTTTCTTCTCACGCGGATCAAGCTCCAGCACAACGTGCCAGGGGTAGCTGGCCGGATACCAATCCGTATCAATGACGGCAGTCATCGCCCGAAACGCGCGCTGCTGATTGGGAACGTCGGTCATCAGCAAAAGCTCGTTCGGATCGGTTTTCAAAAACAGAAAACTGCTGACCTTCACCTGATTGATCAGTGCGTCAAACACGCTGTCGTCAATGACGTGCGGAATCTTCTGATTCTTTTCCCAGAACCAGGCGTACTGCTGCGCCAGCGGGCTGCCCTCGGATTCTTCCGAGCCGGCGAAGTTAAAATCGCTTTCGATCACCAGGTCGTCGGCCACGGCCCAAGTCTTGCCTTTGCGGATAAAGGTGAGATCAAAATTAGCCAGCAGGTCAAAGCCAAAAGCGTTGCCCGCGCGCACCGGCGGGCATTCCTCGGGCCAGCCTCGCCCGCTTGGTCGTTTGATGTAAACCTCGCGGGCCGGTTGTGGATCAAATAGTTCCTGCCGGAATTTGAAGTAATGGATCATCCGCAAAAGAATAAGCCGCCCGACAGGCAGGGCAAGTGGCCGCCCGCGCCGCCTCGCGGGCCTCGGCGGCGCAGGCCGACGGGGATTGAAAATCACGACCCGTAGCTTCGAGGGCTTGTTTTTCTCCGCAACATCGGCAAGATATTCCCCTCTTCCTGGGCGAGAATCCGCCGACTTGGATGCGGCCCCATCGTCTAGAGGCCCAGGACACCGCCCTTTCACGGCGGCGACGCGGGTTCGAATCCCGCTGGGGTCATCCCCTTGTCTTGCAAGGAGTAGCAAGTAGCAGAATCGCCCGGAAATACCGGGCGATTTCTGTTTGCGCTTTGTTCGGCTTGCCGCTCATTTCCACCCATTTCCGGCTCTGACTGCTGCGCTTTTTGCTGCGCTTGTTTCCCCAGGTCAAACACGCTGCATTGCGATGCCTTGGCGAAATGCGTTTCTGTCGTTTGAAGGTAGTGATCCTTAGCGACCGCAGGCGAATTGCCGATCCAATCGCAGACAACGTGCATCGGATAGTGCTGTGCCAATTCCGTCTCCCGGCTGGCCCGCAAATTATTGAAGAGCCGAGGCAAACGAGACAGGCCGGCCCGATCAATGATCTTTCCGAACCGAGTTCGTAAATTGGTCTTCGCTCCCCGATACCCGACGATCACTTCATCGACTCCAG
>JBBQSU010000053.1:0-22464 GCA_038234815.1 Tepidisphaerales bacterium
GGGCAGGTCGTCACGTCGACGATCGTGCCGGCGCCCGGCTCGGCCAGGCCAATGGCCTTCAGGTCGTTGTAAAGCTCGACTACTTTGTTCTGCGGCACCCAGCGCAGAATCATGTTCTGTTCGATGGTGGTCCGCGCGTTCCCGCCGGCGTATTTTTCGCTCAGCGTCGCCAGCGCCCGCATCTGATCGCTACTCAAATCACCAAGCGGGCAGCTTACCGTCGCCACCGCATAGCCCGGTTGGCGTTGCTCATAGACATTGGTACTGGCCCACTGGTCATACCCTTCGGGCCGTTTTCCGGCGGTCAGCGTCACGCCTTTCCATCCCGGTTTTTCCTCATACCCGGGAATCGTCGCCAAAAATTCCTGCCAAAGTGGGTCTGCGGGCATGGTCCGCCGCTCTTCGTCCACCAGACGACGAAATTCGTCGATCCCCAGCTTCTGCACCAAAAATTTCACCCGCGCGCGGTTACGATTCTTCTTTTCGCCCAATCGGGCAAACACCCGGCCCAGCGCCCGCGCGATCGGCCCGATCTCCTCCACCGGAACGAATTCGTACATCAACTTCGCCTGATGCGGCACCGCTCCCAGCCCCCCACCGACATAAATGTCAAACCCACGGACCAGCTTGCCGTCCACTTCCCGGGTCTTAGCGATCCCGCCCAGGTCGTGGATGGAAACCAGCGCGCAGGCTTCGTGTTCGCAACCGCTGAAGGCGATTTTAAACTTCCTGCCAAAATCCTGCGTGTCGCGGTGGCCCAACAGGTAAAACGCGACGGCTTTGGCGTAGGGCGTCACGTCAAATGCCTCGGTATTGCACACGCCAGCCAGCGGGCAGGCGGTCACATTACGCACGCTGTTGCCGCAAGCCTCGCGGGTCGTGATACCGACAGCGGCCAAACGCCGAAAAATGTCGGGCACGTCGTCGATATGGACAAAATGCAGTTGGATGTCCTGCCGCGTGGTGATGTGACAGATCGCATCGGAGTACTCCTCGGCCAGTTCCGCCAGCACGCGCATCTGCACCGGCGTGACCCCGCCGAAGGGGATTTTGATCCGAGCCATGCCCGGCGCATCGTAGAACGTGTCCGGTCCCTTGGTGATCGGGGGATAGGGCAATTTCTGGGTCGTCCGGCCGTCGTGACGCTGGCCGTTGTCGTAGCGCTGGCCATAGGCCCCGCGTCGCAAGCGCGTCTCGGCAAAAACCTTCTCTTCGATCTTCCCCTGCTTACGCAGGATCATCTGACTCTCGAAAAGGTCGATCTCCTGTCCCCATGCTTCGGGGATTTGGTTTGCAAGGGTCTGTTTCCAAGTCAGGTTGCTCATAAGATGCTCTCTTTACTTTCAACAAAGCGGCCGAAAATCAGGTAATAATTTAAGCGCGCGGCAATGCGTGCGGAAGATATCGAGGACACGTCGGGCTGGCAATGCGGCCGATCAAGCACAACTCCTACTTATCTATAGAAGAATAGGTATTTCCTGTCAAGAGTTTTTTGCACTCGCCGAAGCCGAGGGATAGTGCGCCGTTGCCACCCGCCGCCACGGCCCCGCGCCCTCGGGACACCTTTTTGTATATATACTTCGGTACCGCGAAGCAGATTGGTCGAAAATCAGGCGTTTTTGCATATTTCGCGTTCGTTTGAATCAAAAAAGGGGGTCCAAAGGGGGTCCCAAAGAGGTCCCTTTGGGGTCTCAAGCGTGTCGGGAGAAGATCCTTTATGCGTCCGGCGCGGTTCTTGGGAGGTCCCGTTTGTTGCACCCCTCCGATGTACCAAGGCAAGGAGAATCCCGCGGGGTAGACGCACGCGGCTTGACGAGTTTTTGTAGGTCCGACTGGGCCGGACCATTGCCCCACGTCCGATCCAACACCGAGCAAGAACCGGCCGGCGTAAAAGCACGCCGTTAAAAGGGCATTCAAGGCCATCAACTGATGGATGCTCATAAGTATACTCCTCTACACTAAGGGCAGGAGTTGCGCAAATTGGCGCAAATTCGCGCAACTCGGAGTGCTGAAAAATGCACCTAAACTTGTGCCGATACAGGGCTTATAAAAAATTTTATTTTTCTTGGAAATGGTCAAATCTTGGTGCGCTTTTTGGCGCCAAAACGCGCACCACTTTCGGTGGCGCTTACCCAAACCCGCGCGGGAAAGGTCGGCGGGATCGGTTCAGGGTGTCGCCCTCTGTTGGAGCATCCAAACCAAGCGAGTCCCCTGCGGTCCCTCTACCTGTCCTCTGGGTCATCCCAAGTCCTCTCAAGAGTTTCTTGAAAAACCCAACCAAGACCCAAGGGGGTAAGTCTTTTATTTTACATAAATAAAGCGGTACAACGGCGGTCGCGATGACTGCCCCGCAAAAACCTGGCCTGCATCCCGAGCGCGTGGTGGCGGAGTTGAAGGAATTGCGCGCCCTCACTGCCGATGAGCACGGTGCGCAGCGCGTGGCGTTCACGCCCGTGTGGGCGACGGCTCGGCGATGGTTCCAGGAAAAACTTTCCGGCCTGAATGTCGAAACGCATACCGACCCCGCTGGCAACGTCTGGACCACGCTTCCCGGCAAAAGCCAGCGAAGTCTGCTGATCGGTGGGCACATCGACTCGGTGCCCAATGGTGGCTGGCTAGACGGCAGCCTGAACCTGCTGGCGGGGCTGGAAGTCCTGCGCACGATCGCCCGGGCAGGCACTCCGCCAGTCACCATCCGCCTGGTGGACTGGGCCGACGAAGAGGGCACCCGGTTCGGGCGCAGTTTGTTCGGTTCGAGCGCCGCGTCCGGCTCGCTCGTGATCGATGAGATTCGAGATCTCGCCGATCCGTCCGGGATTCGTCTGCCGGATGCGCTGGGCCAGCACGGGATTGATCTGGAGCGGGTTCTGGAGGCGCAGAGAGAATTGCAAAACGCCAGTGCCTATCTCGAACTGCATATCGAACAAGGCCCGGTCCTGGAAACTTTGGGCAAACCGATGGGCGTGGTGGAAGGCACGTTTGGCGTTGAACGACACACGATCACGTTTTCCGGGCAAGCGGCGCATTCGGGATCGACCCCCATGCGACTGCGCCGCGACGCGCTTGCGGGTGTATCGAGACTGCACCTGGCCGTGCGGGAGATTGCCGCGGCCCATGGCGGAGTGGGCACCGTCGGCCGGGTGCTCACGCGGCCGGGCATCCCCACCGCTGTCGTCGGCCAAGCCGAGATGACACTCGATCAGCGTCACCTAAAAGCAACAGGATTGGCTGCGATGCTGGCTGAGGCGCAGGCGGCCAGTCGGCACATCGCCGGGGAAGAAAAGCTGGAAGTCGCCTGGCGACCGCTTCAAAAAATTCAGCCGTTCGTTTTCGATACTGAGTTGATCGAACTGGCTGACAAAGTAGTTAGCGAAGTATGTGAGATGTCAGCGCGTCTGCCCAGCGGCCCGCTACACGATGCGACAGAAATGTGCCGGGCGGGCATTCCAACAGTGATGCTGTTTGTGCAAAGCCTGCGCGGAATCAGCCACGACAAAATAGAGGACACGCTGGAAGAGCATCTACGGCTGTCGGTGGTCTGTCTGGATCGACTGGCGAGCCGGACGATGGAGTGGATCGCCGGGAAATAGAAACATCAACGTCGCCACTTTGGCAGCAGGCCGGCAGTTGGGCTGGATACAAACGACTCTGGTCGAAACAACATCATCACCCGCGCTTCGCTGGTGGACAAAATGCCGTCGGGCACGAAGCACACCCCTTCCATATGGATGTCAAAATACTCCGCGTGGGTGGGATGCGCCTTGAGCATTTTTTGGGGATCGCCGTCGATCTGGAAAAGATACGGCCCGAACACGCTTTGCACGACGACGAATTTTCCGTCTGCTGAGACATCGGCGCCGGTGCAAGGCATTTGCAGCGGGAGTTCGCCGATTTTCTCCAGGACTTCGACAGTCGTTCGTGGCTTTAGAGTGGTGCGATAAAGCCCCGCGAATTTGCCGTCGCGGTGCTTGGAGATCACATAGCCATAATCCTGCCAGACAAAAAGGCTCTCGCAGTCAAAGGGCTTGTCAGGATAGCCCATGCGCCAAGTGGCCGTCAGCGGGATTTTGTCGGCTTGAAGGACCGCCGGGTCAGGCTCGTCGATCTGATGGATGGCGATTTCCTGGGACGCGCGGTTGTTGTTGCCGGTTTCGGACAGATAGAGATGGCCGGTGTCGTCAATAGCGATGTCTTCCCAGTCGCGGTTGGTGGCTTGGACAGGGAACGTTGCCAGCAATTTGCCCGTGCGGTCGATGGCAAAAATTTCGGGGGCATTTCCGCTGTCGTTGTGGGTCCAGAATACTCCGGGATATTTGCGGCTGGCGACGATGCCGGAACTTTCGGGGATTTCGGGCGCTCGAATGCGTCCGACGAGTTCGATGCGATGCGGTTGTACCGGCTGCGTGGCAGGTGCGCCCTCGGCAAAGCAAATTGACCCGAGCAGGCCGAAAACCAGTCCCATGCGAATCATGCCGGAATTATACCTCCGACCGAAATATAGACGAATCGCCGAAACCACATGCACCGAGGACGATTAGTCAGGGATCCGATCTTTTTTTTGGGAATATCTCTCCCCAGATGCTCCCGGGCAGCATATCATTACTTTGAAGCACTGTATTTTTTTATGAATAGGATCGGTTTCATGATTGATGCCGAACGGGCAACACAAAGCGAAGCGTCGCTGGAAGCAATGTTCAGTCAACTGGGCGACGCGCGCCGGAAAATCTTAGCCGGGGAAGCGCTTTTTTTAGCTGACGCGCCGGCCAGTTCCCTGTTTCTGGTTCACTCCGGGCAGGTGCGCATTTTCCACAACCGCGCTGATGGCTCCCTGCGACTGCTAGCGATCATCGGCCCGGGCCAGTGGTGCGGTTCTAGCGCCCTGTTTGCACGGCAGACTTACGGTTGCTCCGCGATCGCTGTGGACGAGGTGGTTGTCAGTCAGGCACCGATCGCCAAGGTGTTGGAACGGCTTGCCGACATGCCCGAGGCCGCCCGGACGATTATTCATCACTTGGCCCGGCGGCTTTATTCCTCTTGGGACGACGCCGGAAATCTCATTTACGACGACTGTCGCGAGCGGCTCATCAAGGCGCTGGTGCGTTTCAGCCAGACCCCCGCGGCGCTGCACCAAGGCCAGGACGTCGTCCTACGCATGACCCACGAGCAGTTGGCGCAGGCTATCGGCGTGGCCCGCGAAACCGTCAGCCTCTGCATTACTGAACTGCGCAAGGAAGACCGCATCCGCACGGGCCGGAACCAGTTATCGTTTCGCATCGCCGACCTGACAAGCATGCTCCCCGACGTGCCGCCACTTGCCCGCGCGAGTTGATCCCCACCTAAATCCGAGGCGCTGGTGCCTTCAGAGCGGGCGCGTGATACATTACGCCCTGCCGCGCAGCACGCGACCGTGCTGCCGGCGATGAACCCGTCTCGAATCGGAAACGGATGTCCGACGCCGCGCAGGCCAAACCTCGAACATTTTTGCATCACGCGCGCCTGATCGCCGCGCTCACGCTGCTCAGCCGCATTCTGGGACTGGCCCGGGAAGTCGTCGCGGGGCATTTTCTGGGCACGAAGCTGGTGGCCTCGGCGTTCACCATGGCTTTCACCGTGCCCAACCTTTTTCGCAAGCTCCTCGGCGAAGGCGCGCTCTCTGCGGCATTTATTCCCCTGTATGCGCAAGCCGATCGCCGCGGAAGCACCGAATCTGGCGAATCGGCACAGGATTTTGCCTCGGGCAGCGTCAATCTCCTGCTGCTCATCCTCATCGCCATCACGCTGATTGGTGAAGCACTGCTGGCCGGCTCGCTTTATCTGACGCGCGGTTCCGATCGTGTCGATCGGCGGCTGATGCTGCAGTTCACCGTCATCATGCTGCCTTACGTGATGCTGGTTTGCGGGGGGGCTTTTCTCTCGGCGATTTTGCAGGTTCACAAGCGCTTCGGCCCGCCGGCATTTGCCCCGGTCCTGCTCAATGTTTGCCACATCGTCGTGGTGATCGCCGGCGCCTGGTTTATCGGCCTGCACGGCAAATCCGAAAGCTCGCCACGGGTGGTGCATCTGCAAACGCAGCTGGCCTTCGCGCTGGCGTTTACGGTGCTGATCGCGGGATCGTTGCAGGTGATGATTCTCCTGCCGGCCTTGCGACAGGTGGGCTTTCGTTTCCGCCCGGGCGCCAATTTCTGGACCCCGGCCACCCGAAAGATGCTGAAGCTATCGGTACCCGTGGCGCTGGGCGCCGGCGTGCTTCAGCTCTCGGTCCTGCTCGACAAGGGCATCAGTTACACCTTGATGCAGGGCGTTGAAAATGGCCAGATCGTCAGGCATTTTTCCTTTTTCGGCCATTCCGTTCGCTATCCAATGGAACTGGGCGCGATCCGCAGGCTCGACCTGGCCCAGTTGCTGTATCAATTTCCCCTCGGCGTATTCGCCATCGCGCTGGCAACGGCGATTTTTCCCAACCTCTCCACCGAGGCCATTGACCAGGACCGCGAAAAATTCAAGCGCGTCCTGCGGCAGGGCATCGAAGCAACCTTGTGGGAAGGGTTGCCCGCCAGCGTGGGCCTGGTGCTGGTGAGCGAACCGGCCGTGCGGTTGCTCTTTCAACACGGCCAGATCACCGCTGCCGACTGCTCGCTCATCCGACAATCGGTCTGTTTTTATGCCGCGGGCATCTGGGCTTTTTCCATGCTACAGGTGATTAATCGTGCGTTTTATGCCCTGCATGACAGCCTCACCCCGCTCATCGCCAGCGTCGTCAATATCATAGCGAATTTGCTCGTCGAACTGCCCCTGATCTGGTGGATCGGCGAAGCCGGCATGGCCGTCGGCACACTTGTCAGTTTTTCCATCCAGGCGCTGATTATGCTCTGGATGCTGGACCGCAGGACGGGTGGACTGAACCTGCGTTCCAGCCGCCGCAATGTCACCGGCATGGTGCTGGTGACGATCCTCATGGGGGCAGTGTGCTACGGCATTCAACTCTCGCCGCTTTACCCAGTTGGTTCAGGCCGACTCGTCTGGGCCACGCAACTGGCCCTGATCACCGGCGCCGGCGCGATCACCTACCTCGGCGTCTGCCGGCTGATGAAAATCACCATTCTGCCGAGATAACCCGCCCGCTCCACGACCGCTTCGACCGCGCCGCCCCAGTGGTGCTAGCGCTGCGTTGTTACATCAAGCGCACAATACCCGCCAGCGCCACTGCCGCTGCGGCCATGCCAACGATAATCCACCCGAAAATAACCGTCGCCTCCCACGGCACGCGGTTCATCGTGCCGCACTTGATCGACTTGTAAACCACCGACACCCCGGCCACCAGCGGAATCACCAGCCACAGCCAGTAATCCCAGATCGGCGGGACATCTAAAAACGGCCGCCTGTAGGCGTATTCTGCCAACATCCAGATCATGCCGGCTCCCGTGTCGCGCGGCTCGTGGCATCAATAATCGCCAGTAAATTCAGCATCCCGGCCACTGCGGTATAAAGCGTGCCGATCTCCAGCAGACGCACATGCGCCTTGGCCCCGGAGGCCCGATGCCCGGCCGGGTCTGGAATCGACGCCTCGATCGACCACACCCCGCCGGCGATGCTCACCGGCCCGGCCAAAATCTGCGCGATCGACCACGGCTTAGCCCGGATCTCCCTCACCCACTCCCCGTTCTCTATGGCCTGCCCGTTCTCGTCATACATCGGCACTTCCAGCAGCCGCACCCCGCCGATGAGCAGCCCGCCCATAAATACCAGCACGATCGTAATCCCGATCACCAGCCCGCGCGTCCGCTGCCCCAGCAATAGATACCCCCCGCCGGGCAACAGCCATCCGGCCAAGGCAACAATCGGGGGCAATTTACGCACGTAACTCGACATCGCGGCGAATCGTATGAGGGATCAAACCATCCAGCAAGCAGCCCTTCAGACCGGCATCGTTTCCACGTGCGTAAATTCGTCGAGATTGAGCGTCGTCAACTCGCCATCGGCCTTTTGGATCAGCAATCGGTCCAGCCAAAGTTTGTCCCCTTTGCTATGGGCAAACCAACTTCCGGTCGTCCGCTGATCGAACCGCAGGATCGTCCCGACCGTTTCACTGGTCAGTGAATAATGCCGCGCGGCAATCTGCTGCGTCACTTTCACCTTCGTCCCCGGAAGCAATTGTTTCTTCATCGCATCATCCATGCGCAAAAGTATACGCCAACTCCGAAGCGCCCGGAAGAAGCCTATCCACCCAAGCGAACCTCACGGACATCAAATGCAACGCTATTCTATTTTTTTCACCACAAGCCAGAGCCTTGTGCCACTGAACCAAACTTTCCTGCAATAACAAGCGGACCGGGCTTAACTTGATGGCATTAACGCCGTATCTATTTCTTCGTCCACTTCACGCTCAGCAGCACCTCCTCGCCCGCGTGCAGAATCGCACGCTTGGCGTCGTCGTCGGCAGGGTTCAACGCCGTCACCGTTACCGACAGCGTGCGCTTGCCCCGCTGGCGATACAGATACAACTTGCTGTACACGTTCTTATCTTCTTCATACGCCTCGGAAATCCGTATCTCAAAGTTCGGATCGTGTTCAATCTTCGCTTGCTGAATCACCTTCACACCGGGCTTGGCGCGCTCTTCCCGGATCTTCTTGAGAATGGCAACGGCGATGATGTCCGAAGGCGTCATTCCCTCCGGCTGCACGTTCAACGTCATCCCCCCATGGCGATCTTCACTGACAAATACGGCCGAATCCTGCGCCGCATGCTTCTGCGAAAATGCCCACCCCGCCGGGGAATCATATTGCACCTGCCCGTTCAACAGGGTGCGATGTTCCACCGGCGCGCTCGACGGCCCGGCCCCGCAAAGCAGCAGACTCAATCCCATCAAACCGATCCACACCGGCAAGGATTTCATCGCCGACCTCCGCTACCAAGCGACTGATTAACCAGTCTCAACTCTCAATCTTCCAGCTTGCCAAACGGCAGATCAGCCCGCATCGGCGCGGGCCGCTCAAACTTCGCGGTCGGGGTCATGGTCTTGCCCTGCTCGCTGGATTCCAGAAACCCCTGCATCAGGTCCAGAACGGCAAAAGCCAGTTCGCCATTGGCCCGGAACTTCCGGCCCGACCGAATGGCACACGCCATGTCAGCAGCGCCAATGCTTCGGCCATATCCCTTGACGAACGTGTGCGGCTGCCAGCGCCAGTCTTCATCATCGTTCTTCCGGTAATGCACCTTTCCGTCAAACCCGTTCGGATCGGGAACGCGCAGCGTCCCTTCCGTGCCATAAATCGTGATCGGCTGAGCGCCGTCGTGCGAAGCGAACCGCGTGGCGAAGCTGGTGATGATCGACCCGGCGCAACCATTGACGAATTCGATATTCCCCATCACGTGATCCGGCGTTTCCACCTTCATCTTCTTGCCCTTCTTGGGCTGGCTGGTGATCGTCCGCTCGGGGATCGCGGTCGTGGTCATTCCGCTATAGCGTTTCACCGGGCCGAGCATGTTCAATAAGGCCGTCAAATAATACGGCCCCATGTCGAACATAGGCCCGCCGCCCACTTCGTAATAAAACTCCGGGCTGGGATGCCAGCTTTCGTGCCCCGGGCAGAGCATGAATGCCGTGAACGCCACCGGCTTGCCGATCACGCCGTCGTCGATCAGCTTCCGGGCGGTCTGAATCCCCGCGCCCATGAACGTGTCCGGGGCACAGCCGACCAGTACCTTTTTCTTCTTCGCCGCTTCCAGAATCTGCTGGCCTTCGGATCGGCTGATCGCGAACGGCTTCTCGGCATAAGTGTGCTTGCCCGCTTCGATCGCCCGCAGCGCAATCTCCGCATGGGCCTTGGGCACCGTCAGGTTCATCACCAGCTCGATCGATTCATCCTTCAACATCTCATCGACGCTCATTACCTTCGGGATGTTGAACTCCTTGGCCTTGGCCTCGGCCACCTCGCGGTTCAGGTCCGCGACGCCGGCCACTTCCACCACCGGAAAGTTCTTGGCCATCCCCAGGTAAGCCCCGCTGATTTTTCCACAACCGATCACGCCCATTTTCACTGGTTTCATAGATTTCCTTAAAAATAGATTTCGACTCGATTCGCGGAGTATATCGGGCGCCTCAATCGGCTGCCACAGCCTGCCCGCCTTGGCAAGGGTGCAATTTCCCCAAAAAAATCAGATTGGCACCGCCACTATCCGGTTTCTCTCTAATCTCTCCTTTGGCACGTTGCTTTTTCTGTAAATGGTTTATTTTAATATAGTTACAAAAATTGGCTCCGGGCAAAAGGGGGTCCAAAGGGGGTCCCAAAGAGGTCCCGATGGTGTCTTCGAGCAGTCCGAGGCACATCCCGAGCGGATACGGCCGGGGTCCCCAGCGAATGGGTATGGCCAGTTTTCGTAAAGGCATCTCCATCCAGCCCGATTCTGCTTCAGGGGCCTGGGCCTCTCGTCGGGGTCCGTCCACAGCCCCGAGGCCTGTGCCACTAAAAGCACCACCACCCACAAAATATTGCCACGCCCACTTGGGTCGCATTCCTGCTGATCGGTCCGGGCCAGGGCAGAAAGCCGACCGCGCCGCGCAAACGCGAGCGGCTAACCAAGCAGTCAAGGCGATGAACGGATGGTTGCTCATAAATTATCCCTATACCCTATGGGCAAGAGTTGCGCGAATTGGCGCCATTTCGCGCAACTCGGGGTGTCGCAAAATGAGCCTAAATGCTTTCCCATAAACCGATAAAGAAAAAACCGAAAATTTTCCGATGGGGCTATATTTTGGTGCGCGCTTTTGCACCAAAAAGCGCACCAATTCGCTTGTTGAACCTCAGAAGACATTGCCGTTCGGCGCCGTAGCCTACGCCGACGACCTCGCTGCAAAAGCCCGAGTAATAAAGATTAGACCGACGCACGAGACCCGAGATGCCTCCCCTTCAATCTTCTCGATCGTTTTTTTCTAGTTACGCTCCACTTCCCCCCGTGTTCGCCGCGGTGAAGTTGTTGCGCCTCGGCGGGAACACACGGAGGCACATGGCCTGCCAGAACGAGTCGTTACGCGCTTGCGACGCTGGACAAGCCCGGTGCTGCGGCCACAATGTCTGTACGGAGCGAAATAATCATGGGCGAGCGAGAACTGCGTGAGAAATATGGCGGAAAACTGGCCAAGGCAATCAACCGGGCGATCCGGGCGGAGATGCCCGGGGGCAACGAGGCCCTGGACCGGCTGACCGACCTGGCCGGCCCGGCCTGGCGGAGTGGCTGGGTCGCCAAGAACGGCAAGCACACCCCCGAAGCGGTCCTCTATCAAAAGCACAAGCGCGACGTGGTGGACAAGATGGAAGCGCAGGTCCGCAGGCAATGGCAGATTCCACCCGCCGTCGACGAGGCTGCCCGCCCGGCCCGATCGCGCAAGGCCGGTGCCGGGAAGCGCCGGCCCACCGGGGGTCGCAAACCCGCGGGCCGAAAGGGGAAACCCCGTGGAAAGCGAACCTAACGTGCCGACGCCAGCGTCAGCGCCAACTTCCATCGGCCACCGATCCATAAACGATCACGCCTGACCATGACTCCGGTCATACGATCATTTTCGATCACCTCCGTCTCGCTGATTTCCGGAATCGCGCTTTGGTACTGGTCGGCCTCGGGCATACCCGTCAGTTGGACCGACGCGGTCGTGCCTATTTTTTTCGTTGTGGTCTGCTCCTCGGCCCGCGGGCGTGACTTGCTCAATCGCCTGCGCAAGATTCCCAGAGAATCCGATTGGCGGATCGCCACCGGCATATCGATCGCGGCCATTGTCTATCTCCTGTTGGTGGTGTTCATTCAAGGGCGTCCGCTGATCCCGTTGTGGCATGACGAATACATGTTCCTGCTTCAAGCACAGATGCTTGCCAGGTTGCGACTGTGGATGCCGGCGCACCCCCTTGGCGATTTTTTTGACACGTTTTACGTGTTCACAAGGCCGGTGTATGCGTCGCAGTCCTTTCCGGGGGCTTCGCTGATGTACGCCCCGGCCGCGCTGTTGGGCTGGGCGTTTTGGATAACGCCGATCCTTCTTGCGGGCCTGAGTGTCGGAACGCTGTACGTTTTGATGACTCGCCTGATCCATCCGTTGGCCGGAATACTGGCAGCGACGATTCTCCTTTCCTCGAGCGTGTTTAGGTGTATGTCGATCAAGCCGATGGCGGCCGTGCCGGCCATGCTGCTGCTCATGTGGATGGTGCTGGCCTGGCTAAAATGGCGCGACGGACGGAAATGGCGATATGTGTACTTGATGGGCGTCTGCGCTGGCTGGTGCGCGATTACTCGGCCGGCCGACGCGCTGGCCGTGGCGTTGCCCGTCGGGCTGGGCTTGATCCTTCCATTACGTCGGGAACCGGTAAAAGTCATGCGCGCCTTAGCCTTGCTGCTCGTCGGTGCCCTGCCCTTTTTGGTCTTGCTGGGGGTATTTAATTTGGGCGTGACCGGGCATCTCGGGAAGACGCCGTTTTCCTACTATAATGAGATATACGAGCCACAGATCGGTTTTAAGCCACAGGTTTTCAATCCCGACCTGCGACCGGCATCGACCGTCACGCAAAAGCAGTTGTTCTACTACGCTTGGCTCTGGCCTTATGTGAAAGTTCATCAGCCGGCACGCTTCGTTGGGGAATGGATTCACCAACGACTTCCGATACTCATCCTTTATGCCGTGGGTAGCGGGCTGCTTGTGGTTTTGATGCCCTTGGGCTTGCTTGGACTGACGACCGGCCCGCGACGCGCCATGGCCGGCGGTTTTTTTCTTTTCCTTTTGGTCTACCTTTATTACACCATTTTCCTGAACACCTACGCCGTCGTCATCATTCCAATCGGCTGCATGTTCGTCGGGCTAGGCGTGCAACAATTGGAGCGCCGACTTGCCCACGTTCCGCAACTGGTGGATCTACCCTGGGCATTGGCTATGGGCTTGTCCGTGGCCAGCTTCGCGATCGTTCGGCCGGGTGTTCAGGACGATCCGCTTCAGATTGAGGCCCGCCAGGTCCAGCTGGCCGCTCACCTGCGCGAGCAGATTCCCACGCGAGCCGTCGTCCAGTTTCGATTTCATCCTGACGACATGGCCCACGAAAGCGTACACGACGAACCGGTGTTCAATGCTGACGTTGCCTGGCCGGACGATGCCGACATTATCCGCGCTCATGATCTGGGGCCGGAACGAAATGCCGAGGTCGTCAACTACTATGCAGCTCGGCAGCCAGACCGATCGATCTACCTCTTCGATCGCGCGGACGATTCGCTGGTGCTGATCGGCAACGTATTGGACCTTAAACGGCAGGTTGAGGCTTTGCAGAAATCCGGCAAGCCGCAGTGATTTTTCTACAATTGGCGGGCGATATCACGGTTGCCAATGAGCCAGCAACGGGCAATAGCTTTGCCCTGGCGTCGCCATGACGGCACGCGCCGGCGGAATGTCGAAATAAAAAAACGCCCGATGCACGTCATGCGCATCGGGCGTTTAGAGCCTGCGAATCCTTTCGCACCATCCCTGCATCTAGGCGTCGTCATTCAGTCCCTGACCGGCGACGCGAAGTTCGTTACGAAACTGGCTGCCGGCCCAGCGCGGCCTGCTCCACCAGTTCCTCCAGAAAGTGTGCCAATCCGTCCTCGGAATTTTTTCCAATCGTGCGACGCGCCGCGGACTTCACTTCGGCCCGCGCGTTGCCCATCGCCACGCCCAACCCGGCCTGCCGAATCATGGCCAGATCGTTGAGCTCATCGCCAATGGCCACCACCTGTGCCGGTTCGATATTGTGCGTGCGGGCTACGTGCAAAATGCCTTCCCACTTGTTGACCGCAGGGTCAAAAACTTCCAGCACATCAAGATCGCAATTAGGCACGCTGATGCTGTGCACCACAATCCGCGGGCCGAACTTGGCCTTTAGTGATTCCATCACGGCCACGCAGGACGGGCGATCGGCAACGGTGCCGACGCGAATGGTGTTGGTATGGACGTGCAGTCCCAAACTGGGCACGCGGGTCAATGTCGCGCCGAAAGCGTCCATCCACACGATGGTTTGGCTATTGAGGGGAAGCACGTCGGAGATGATGTAATCGGCGCCGTCGGCTGCGTGCAGGTCTTGCAGCGCCAGCGGGGTCTGACCATGGGCTTCTATTACCCGGCACAGTTCGGCGGCCAGGGATTGATCCATCAGCGTGCGGTACACCGTCCGGCGGGTGCGGGGATCGATCACCATCGCCCCGCCCACAAACACGCCAAGATCGTGATGCCCCACCGCGTCCAGCACCGCGCGGCTTTCGGTGAGATTGCGACCCGTCGCCAGGCAGACACGGAAGCCCGCGTCGATCGCCCGGCGCACCGCAGCGCGGGTCCGGGCGGTGACCTCGCCTTGCAGGCCGAGCAGCGTCCCGTCCAGGTCGATGGCGAGCAGTCGGTATTGGCTTCCGGTGGTCACAAACACGATAGCGCAGAAACTACCGCTTTCTGTAGTTAATGCAACATCATATAGGGGAATTCAACGAGATATCCACAATCTGTTGGGGTGCCGGCCTTAAAGGCCCAATTCTTTGGCTAGGAAGCCGGACACTTGGCTGATGCTAATTCGATCCTGCTGCTGTGTATCTCGATGTCGCACGGTGACAGTTTGGTTTTGGAGCGTTTCGCCGTCGATCGTCACGCAAAACGGCGTGCCGATCTCGTCCATCCGGGCATACCGCTTGCCAATCGACTGCTTCGGATCGTATTCGCAGGTAAAGTGCGTCCGCAGTTCGGTATAAAGCTTCCGGGCGACTTCCGGCATGCCATCTTTGTTGACGAGCGGGAAGATGCCCAGCTTAATCGGGGCCAGTTCGGGCTTAAACGCGAACCATTCTTCCGTTCCGCCTTGCCGGCCTTTTTCATGCCGATAGGCTTCGCAAAGCAGCACCAGCACCGCCCGGGTCAGGCCCGACGCCGGCTCGATCACGTTCGGCATATATCGACTCTTGGTTTTCACGTCTTCCGGCGAGGCGCCTTCTGCCTTCAGCTTGAGCTGCAAATCCTGGTCAAAATAATCCAGCTTCGCACCCGAATGCTTCTGGTGCTGCGTCAGGTCGTAATTTCCACGATGCGCGATCCCTTCCAACTCCCCAAAATCAGGAGCGGTGAATGGATATTTGTATTCGATATCCACCGTCGCCTTGGAGTAATGCGACAGCTCGCTCTGTTCGTGGTCTCTAAACTTCAGATTTTCCGGCTTGATCCCCAGGCTATACCACCACTTCATCCGCTCGTGCTTCCAGAAGTCATACCATTGCAGCGCCTCGTCGGGCGGGCAGAAAAACTCCATCTCCATCTGCTCGAACTCGCGCGAGCGGAAGATGAAATTCCGCGGGGTCACTTCGTTGCGAAAGCTCTTGCCCACCTGGGCAACACCGAACGGCACCTTCACCCGCGTGGTATCGAGAACGTTCTTGTAGTTCAGGAAAATGCCCTGGGCGGTTTCCGGGCGAAGATAGACTTGGTTTTCCTGCGTCTGCTGCAAGCCGGCGAAGGAAATCATCATCAGGTTGAACTGCTCGGGCGGGCCTAATGGTCCGCCACAGAGGACGCACGGCTCCTGCTGATCGGCCAGGGCATGAACCATCGCCTGCACGTCGCCGGACGGTGTTGCGGTGATCGCGGACTGGCTGATCGCGGCCAGGTTGGGCGCGGATTTTCGGGCCTTGTTCTTCACAAACCGAATCAACGTATCGGGATCGGTTTTTGTCGCGTTGTCGGTGGCCGACATCATTTCGGCAAACCATTTCGACTGTGTGGCCAGGATATCCCAGTAATGATCGGCGCGCACGATATGGCCGCATTTGCCGCAGCGCCGCATCGGATCGGCGAAGGTCGCGGTGTGCCCGCTGGCTTCCCATGTCTTGGGGTGCTGGATGATCGACGAATCCAGACCGACCATCTGGATCGGCTCGCCGTCGGGTCCGATCGGTGGGGCCTCCACCATCGCCCGCCACCATGAATCCCGGATATTGTTCTTCAGCAGCACGCCAAGCGGGCCGTAATCCCAGAACCCGCGCAGCCCCCCATAAATCTCACTGGCCGGATAGACAAACGCCCGGCGCTTGCACAGCGACACCAACTGGTCCATGAATGAAACGGATTCGGCCATGTTTACAACAGGCGGATCGAACGATTCCATCGCCGAAAACGGCACGCCTGTCGCGCGCCAATTTCGACTGAATCACGGGACGCCTGTTCCCAAAAAAAACAGCGTGAAGACTGAAAATCGTGACGAGCGGCTTGCCCTCTTCACGCTTTTAAGTCTTCACGTTGGTTTGACTGCTGCCAGCGGCGCGAAAAAGGGCGCGGACGTTATGCTGTCTTGGTGGCCTTGAGCACATTGATCCGCTTGGCCAACCGACTGCGCCGACGCGCGGCCGTTTTCTTGTGGATCGTGTGCTTGGCCGCCACCTTGTCCAGCCGCGAGGTCGTCTTGCGGAACTCGGTCTCCACCTGCGCCAAATCCCCGCCGGCGATGGCCGAATTCAGCAACTTGACCTGATCTTTGATCAATTCCTTGCGGGCCCGGTTCCGCGCACGATGTTTCAGAGCCTGACGAACACGCTTCTTTGCCGATAACGAATGAGCCACGAAAACTCTCCTGTTGTGTCAATAATCCTCGCAACCATCCAAGGTGCCAAGGGTGAAACAGCATAAGGGAAGCCCAAGCAAAGTCCAGCCCACGCGCTGGGGGTTTTTATGCCTTTGCGGGCTTTCTACAACCCCCCGCCGGTCAGCCACCACCAGACCACCAGCGCCGCGGCCAGGCCTAGCAGCAGGATTAACATCGAGCTGACGATCGAATGCTGACGGATCAGGCGGCCTTCGTCGTCCCTGTCGACGGCCGCGCCTGGGTCCTTTGAAGTGCGGGTAATGCCCGCCAATTGGCCGGCGAAGGTGCGCAGCGGCTGCCGGGATTGCCCGGCCAGACGCACGGCCTGGGCCAGCGAATCGATTCGGTCCGTTCGCAGGCTTAGGACCGATTCGGCCACCCTCAGCACCGCCTGCTCGTCATCAAGCGGGTCATTATAGAGCAACGGGCTGACGTGCGTGATCCGTACGCGGCCGCCGGCATCGACAATCACATTGCCAGACTTGATCGCGCCATGGATGATGCCGTGTGCGTGCAACGCTTCGATGCTGAGCGAGAGTTCTCGCAGCAGGTGGATGAGCTTTTCGGGCGCACACGCCGGTGATGCCGTCGCGGTCGCAAAATCTTCACCATCGAGGTATTCCCAAATAATGAACGCCCCGCTGGCGTCGCGCTCAACTCCGAGCAGATTGGCAGTGGCCAGATGCGGAAGCTGGCGGACGCGCTCCAGGCGCTCTTTGATGCTGGGATGCAATTGGCCCTGCAGCAGGCAGTCGTCGTCAAGCTTCTTGAGAATGACTTTTCGACCGCGTGGATCGATTGCCAGAAAGGTGCGCGGCGCGAGCGTTTGGGCGACGCGATAGCCGCAGATGTCGTCTGGAGGAAGATTCGGGGGCATCGGCACACCCAGAGGCAAAACCCGAACAGTCAGGCCGGTTCAGGAAAAATCTAAAGGAGCTTTTCGCCCTTGCCGCGAGGCACAAGCGACAGGACTTTTTCGATAATCTGCTCGACCGTGACGCCTTCGGCTTCGGCATTAAAATTGGCGATCACGCGATGACGCAGAACCGGCGCGGCCACGGCTTCGATGTCTTCAACAATCACATGCAGCCGTCCCTGCATCAGCGCACGCGCTTTGCCCGCCAGAACCAGGTATTGCCCGGCACGCGGGCCGGCACCCCAGCTCAGCCAATGTTTGACGAAATCGCTGGCGCCAGGCTCGTTGGGCCGGGTGGCACGAACGATATCCAACGCGAAATTAAATACGTGATCGCTCACGGGCACCCGCCGGACGATCTCCTGAAGTTCAATAATCCTGCGCGCGTTGATGACCGGCTGCACGCGGGCCGGTGCCCCGCCGGTGGTGCGCTTTAGAATCTGCAGTTCCTCGGCGCGCTCGGGATAATTCACCATCACCATAAACATGAAACGATCAAGCTGGGCCTCGGGCAGCGGATAGGTGCCCTCTTGTTCAATGGGGTTTTGCGTGGCCAGAACGAAAAATGGATCGGGCAGTTCCATCGTGCGGCTGCCGGCGGTCACCTGACGCTCCTGCATGGCCTGAAGCAATGCCGCCTGCGTCTTTGGGGGCGTGCGGTTGATTTCATCAGCCAAGAGCAGATTGGCGAAGATCGGACCTTTTTGAAATTCAAACTTCCTGCGGCCGGTATCGGCGTCTTCCTGCAGAATATCCGTGCCGGTGATGTCAGAGGGCATTAGATCGGGCGTGAACTGAATCCGCCGGAAGGACAAATCCATCGCCTGCGACAAAGTAGAAACCAAAAGCGTCTTGGCCAGCCCCGGCACCCCCTGCATCAAACAATGCCCGCGAGAAAAAACCGCAATCAGCAGTTCTTCAATCACCCGCTGCTGACCGACAATGACCTTGGCCAATTCAGCCTGCAAAGCCGCAGCCGCCTGCCCAAGAAACCGAGCGGCCTCCAGATCATTCTGCGAGGCACTAATGGCCCCATCGGTATCGGCGGTGTCGAATACGGGCATGAGGGTATTAGAAAGGAATCCCCTGCGAGGGGGAAGAGGGCGCAAGCGGGAAGGGAAGGCAAATCTACACGCGAGACTGCGCGGCTATTTTTCGGCGTCGGGCTTGGGCTGGTCGATGGGAATAATCCGCGCGGGCACGCCCACGGCCAATGAGCGAGGCGGAACGGATTTCAGCACCACGGCGTTAGCCCCAACCGCCGAGTCTTCGCCGATATCAAGATGCCCGCTGGCGATTATCTTAGCCCCGGCCCCAAGCACCACGCGATTGCCGATGCGAATGTGAATGGTATTCCCCGGGAGCGGCCCACTCACGCGGATGTTCTGCCCAATCACCACCTGCGGATTGATCCACACGTCGTCACCGATTTCGACGTTGTTGTGAATCATCACCCCCGCGCCATAGTGCTGAAAATGCACGTTCTTTCCGACGACCACGCCCGGTGCAATATCGCAGCCGGTGAGGAAATAATTCAACCGCATCAACAAGCGCGGCATCCCGCGAAGACGGTGGTTGAGGCACCAATGCGACAGGCGATGGAGGGTGGTGGGGTCGATCATGGGTTCCAGCCAATCCGCTTTCTGCAGCAGGATGCGTCAAGGTAAAAGTGGCGCAACTTGCGTCGCTTCGAGTTCCGTCGGCTCAAGGTTCCTCTGCATCACGCAAGTTACATACTTTCTCACCATCCACGGATATCCCCAAAGCGTAGTGAGCGCGGCAGCTAGGGGGAAGCTCCATACAGTCCCGACGTTTCCGAATAATTTCGTTGCCAGAACATTGAAAGCAATCGCCACGACGGCGTTGCACCCCAATAGCAACGCCTGAACACGTAGTACATTCGCCCCATTTAGCAACACGGAGTGGCAATCAGCCCATACTCGACAAAGACACGCTACCGACATTCCTACTATCAATGCTCGTCCGGGCATCAACTTCGACGTACCACCAAGCAAGGAGAAAATCGGCTGACGCAATGTGAGCAGCACGATCATCGTCGTCGCCAAACATCCGAGGCCAATTACCAACGAAAGCCGCAGCTTCCTCGTACACCATTGGATATCGCCTCGCCTGAAAGCCTCGCCGTAGGCAGGCCAGAGCGGCCCGAGCACCAGCAAAAAACCTCCGTAAGCCAGCATGAAACATCGATTTACTGCAGCATACTCGGCGACTTCCCTCGGCGATCTAAACAGAGCGATGACGACCCGATCAACTTGAAACAGCGCAACCGCAGCGGACTGCAGGATAAAAAGCAGAAATCCATCATGGACCAGTGCCCGCAACAAGGTCCGATCAAAAAGCGCGAAGCTGGGGCGTAGCCACGGTTTGGCAACAAACCACAACCACATCTCATTCGCCAGGGCAACAATCACCGATGTCCCGGCTAGCGCAAGGATCGCCCCGGAGATTCCCAGACTCGTCGTGGGAACCAAAAGGCAGGCCGTCACCGTCGCGATTTTACCGATGCCCTCCCACAGATTCTGACGGTGGATTTCCTGATACGCAGTATAGATGGAAGGCGCATAGCTTATCGTCATGCCCAGGAGGGGCACGGTTAACGCGGTGAATACGGCCCAACGAAGTTCGGTGAGGGACGATATGCCCTGCGCGTGAAAGATCGATACCCAGGGAATCAGCAAAGTTATCAGCGTTACGGCGCCGAGTAAGACACAGAACAGGATCGACATGAAGGAAAACAGCGTTGATACATATTTCCGCGCAAGTAATTGATCGCCGCTTATGTGGCAATCCATAAGTCGGTTACGCAGACCAAAGCCGAGACCAAAATTCGACAGGCCGATCCAGACGGCCAGGGAACTGACGGTTTCGAATAAGCCGTAACGGTTAACACCCAGGTAGCGAACGAAAACCGGAAGCACGAGGATCGGGATTAAGACCGCCAAGGGTCGTACCAGAATGGACGACAGAATCGCCCATTTGAGCCGAGTGTCCCGGGTCGACCGATGCTCAGAATCTGCCGCATCGAGACGGGTCACGACTGGATTGCGCCGTAGGCGCCCGAAGAATGGAGTTCCTCGCTGTCATAGCCGGCAGGCAGGTACAACGAACGTTCTGTCAAAACGAGGTCTCGACAGCGGAAAGTCAAACCGGTAATGAGACCGAGCATCAGGGCCTGTCTTGGGCTGTTCCAACTAAGACTGAACCAGCCGATGGAGTATGCAGAGACGCCCCAAGCCGTGCCAATCAGCCCCATCAGCCGGATCCAATTGTCCGTGCCCTGCCTAGCCAGCCGCAATCCCACCACGATCGATCCAATAATGATAATTGAAAAGGCGGCGAATCCCATGGGGCCACTTTCGGCCCATGTGCTTGTCCAGGGTGTGTGGCGAGGGGTGGGGCTCGCGAAACCGGCGAGAATCATGTTTTCATGGATGCCGAATCCGCCGCCAAAGGGGTTGTGTGAAATAATCTCCAAGTCAAAGAGCATTCCGGGGATTCGAGTATCCCAAGCGCGAGCCTCCCTCGTGTCTGAGTCCGGAAACAGCGACTTCATTCGACGTTGGGCCCATTCACCGACGTCTGTACCGGTTTGTTGGGCCACAATCGTGATAAGAATCGCAATGACCACCGCACCGCCTGCGGCCCCCAAAGTACCCAGGAGAATTTTCCGGCCTGTCTGTGTTGGCCAGACCCAAAATGCGGCATAGAGGCACACAATTGCAAAAACAAGCCATGAGCTTCGGTGAGGAATGAAGAACATGCCTGCGATTGCGATAATGAAGGAGGGGACGGCCAGAATCAGGGGAAGAAACGCCGTCCTGGAAATCCATGAAAACATGAGAAGGCAGGCCGCGAGCAAGCCAGTGTCGCCGGCAACCTGAAGGGCCGTAGCGCGCAACATATCAAACGCACCACCCCGTTCAGCGAGTTCGGCAGATGTATCGCCACCGTTCTTGATGGACATGATCGCGCTGGCCATGCTTCCAAGAAAGATGATCCATACGATCGCGCGGCATTGCTTCAGGTTACCGAGCACCTGATATCCCATATACATCGCCACGGGCACGATCAAAAAATTGCGCAGACTTGAAATGGCCCACTTAGCGGTCAGAACGTCCATCCGCAAAACGCCCACGGTGGCAGCCCACAAAAACGCAATTATGAATAACCCCATCGCCCATTTCATCGCCGGGTGCATTACGGTAACGACTGTCCTTCGCGTGCGATAAGTTGGCAGAAGGGTGAGGGCCGGAGCAGAAAAGATCAGAAAGTCCAGAATATTGATGCTCAACACACCAATGCTGACGGCAAGCACCTTAAACACTAAGTCGGTGGGAAGTGCGGAGTTCAATGAATAGATCAGCGCAAACCACCACATAACTCGCCACCTAGGCTGGGGACTTTGACGATGAACTCAGGCCAAACCGATACGCCAGAGTACGCGGGCTGCGGACCACCCGCAACCATCGGCGGAGCGTCATCAGCCGCCTCATTATCGGCGAATTCTCCCGCGCGCCATAGCGGCTGTCCAGAATCTTTTGATCCTGCTCAAACTGATCGTGCAAACTGTGGCTTTTTGTCGCCGGGTAACAGCGTAAATTGCCGAGATGCACGGGCACAAATTTGATAACGCCGGCCAGGGCGGCTCGAATCCAAAAATCATTGTCCATCCGGCAATGCAGCGATTCATCCAGGTAGCCGATGCGATCATGCAGCGAGCGTCGCCAGGTGGTGCCGGGCTGGGGAATCGCGCTGGCGTTATAGTGAATCAATTCCGAAGCATTGGTACGAGTTGCGCACAATCGCCGGGTCACCCGGTCTTGCTCGTCGATCAGGCAGGCGTGGCCATAGATCAGATCGGCCTGCGGATATCGCACAAAAGCCTTGGCGATGGTGTGCAACGCGCC
>JBBQSU010000054.1:0-21864 GCA_038234815.1 Tepidisphaerales bacterium
CCTCTCCGTTTTATGCTTGGCCCAATGAACTGCGAATCGCCTTTAATTCTGCCTTTTATTGCTTGACATTTTAGCGAGGAAACGCCTTACTTTGGCCATGGCGCATGTAGCCCCAAAAAGACGAGGGCGCAAGGAACGGCCCTACCGTCGTATCCGCACAGGTCACCTCTAGTGGAAAGCAACAATGGCGCGATACACCAAGTGCAGGAATTGGTCCAACGGAAGCGAAGGTAGCAGCATCTATAAGTGCAGCGACGCGTCGCGAGAACTCCAGTCGCGCGGAAAATTCATCCGGCATTGCGACGATTGCCAGGAGAATCGATGGTATGTGAAGGAGCAGAAGTTGCGAATTGGGAGGTTGGGCCGCCCGTTCGGTGAATATTACCCTTATTTTTGTTAGGAGTGGACAATGAACATCGTCCGGCTGTGGATCACGTTGAGTCTGCTTCTGTTGCTCACAGGATGCCGCGGATGGACGGAGGAGAACTACGCTTGGCGCGATCCGAATGCCAGGGTGGCTTACAATGTGCGAATCAGGAACGAAGGGCCTAAGCCAGTTATCACGGCAGTCGATCAACATCCGCCGCTAAACGTCGACGGTGGTGTGGTGATGACACTCCCCGTTGGCCAACACCGACTGCGCGTGTGGAATACCGACGCTGACGAGCGAGCGGCTGTCGACGTGACGTTTGATGTCGGAGAGTGCAAGGAAGTCCGGATCAACTCGGGTTGCAAAGAAATGCCGGTCACGCCCACGCTAAAATGGGATACTGATGAAACGGACGCGATGTCAGATGATGTCTGGATAATCAACCCGTCGTTGCCACGAAATTGGTACTTGGTCTACCTGAACTTTAATGGACTCGTCAGGATGGATTATTGTTTGATGCGAATAGACGGAAACCCAGCCATTTGCGTGCCGTGGAATCGCAGCTTGCACATACAGCCTGGGCTACACCATTTTGACGTGGACGTCCCGGCGTATGGAAATGAACCTGCAAGGCACCATCAAGGTACGTTCAACATCGTCGATAACGTTAGCAAACTGATGGTTCGCGATCCCCGATGTGGCGATCCTCGCGCCGGACTTGAATACCCAGCAGGCGTAGGGTTATAGCATTGCTTCAGGAACTAGGATTGTAACATGAATTACGAGACTGCCGCCGCTATTTACTCGCGCGTTCGGTCTACCAAGCTAACCGATCTCAAGGCCGATCTGGTCGAAGCCGCTGTTCGTTATGCCCGCATCCGAGTGGACTGGCTGCTGGCCGATGCCGAGACACAATGCCGCATCGGCGAAGACCGCACCCCTGCGCACAATGCTTTCATCGTGGCATGTGACATCTTGAGTCGCAACATGACTGGGAATGGCGAAGATGGTTCATGGCGTGACGAGTTGGGTCAAGATCGCAAGCGCATTGGCGACTTCGCCTGCTACCTCCACTGCCTAATCGGAATTTCCGCACGCTAAGACCTTTTGAGAGAATCGACCTACGCGGTCGATCACTGACGTGGTGGTAACGGCCATCGGCCTACGGGAGGACTGCCGGTGTCAAACAGTCAAAAGTGAAACGGTACGACCCAAAAGTGGTGCCGAAGTTTTTTGAACTGCAAATCAAGACGTTGTTTCAACATGCGTGGGCGGAGGCAAATCACGATCTTGCTTACAAGCCGCCCGTTCCTATGAGCACGAAGCAAAAGAGATTGATTGCCTTCACTGCCGCTCAGGCGTGGGGTGCGGACCAGGTGTTAAGTCAACTCTACAGCGAGTTAATTAACATGCCACGCATTACTGTTGAATCGATCGAGCAATATCGCAGCGCGCTCACGATCGGAAACACGCATTTGAAGTGTGACATGTGGGACATCTTCGATAAGCAGGCTTTTGAAAAAGATGCGCGGCGGATTAACACTTCAAGCGCAACGCCATGCCGCAGTAAACAGACATCGTGCCCGGGGGGTGCCTTGACGCACCCGGCTAGAAGGAAATAATCCACGCTGGACTTATGGGCCGGTCGCTCGTTTGTTCAGGAGCCTAATGAACCAGCCGCGGTCAGAATTGATTCCCAATCCCGCAGTTCGCAGGCTCAGCCTTTATCTGCGCCAGCTTGAGGGGTTTCACCGCAAGGGCCGGCGAACGACTTCCAGCAAGCAACTTGGCGAAAGCCTGGGCCTGACCGATGCGCAGGTGCGCAAGGACTTGGCCTATTTCGGCCAGTTCGGGCATCCGGGCATCGGGTATCGGGTGGAAGAGCTGATCGCACAAGTGCGCAAGGTATTGGGCACCGACAAGACATGGAACGTGCTACTGGTGGGTGCGGGCAATCTGGGCCGGGCACTGCTGGCTTATCACGGGTTTGATGCCAAGGGGTTTCGCCTGGCGGCCGTGTTTGATGCCGATCCGATCAAGGTGGGAAAGAAACACGGCCCATTTACGATCCAGCCGCTGGCCGACTTGCAGACGACGATTCAGCGCGAGCAAATCCGCCTGGCGATCATGGCCGTTCCGGCCGACGTGGCCCAGGAGGTGGCCGACCAACTGATCGCTTCGGGCATCCGCGGACTGCTCAACTTCGCGCCGGTGTCGATCAGCGTGCCGCCTCATATCGGATTGAACGCCGTTGACCTTGCCGTCCAACTCGAGCAACTTAGCTTTCAGGTGAATTTCAGTCCGCTTAACGAGACGGCTTGAGCGTTGTTGTCAGAACCCTTCGCAGAAGACTGTTTTTTCGGGATTTTTTATAACATGCGCGACCCTCGATTGACCAAGCTCGCCGACGTATTGGTGAATTACAGCGTGAAAGTGAAGAAGGGGCAGCTTGTGCGCATCAGCGCTTCAAGCATCGCCCAGCCGCTGGTCGTCGAACTGTTTCGCAAGGTGGTGGAAGCGGGCGCGTTTCCGTTCGTGCGACTCAGCCCCGACGAGCTTGGCGAGATCATGTTGCGGTATGGATCGGAGGATCAGCTCAAGTTCGTGAATCCCATTTCGATGCTGGAGGCGCAGAAGATCGACTGCTCGATCGGCATCTGGGGCGAAGAAAACACGAAGGCGATGAGCAATATCGATCCGGCGCGGCTGGGTCTGAGCCAGGTGGCGCGAAAGCCGATTTTTGAAACGTTCATGGATCGGGCGGCGGCGGGATCATTAAATTGGGTGGGCACGCAATATCCCACGCAATCGGCCGCGCAGGACGCGGAAATGAGCCTGAGCGAATACGAGGATTTCGTCTTCAATGCCGGCCTGTTGCACGAAGCCGATCCGGTCGCAGCCTGGAAGCGCATAAGCCAAAACCAGCAGCGATTGACCGATTTTCTGAATGGCAAGAAGGATTATCACGTGGTCGCGGCCAACGGCACGGACGTGCGCATGAGCGTTGCCGGGATGAAGTGGATCAACTGTGATGGCGGGCAGAATTTTCCCGATGGCGAGGTGTTCACCGGGCCGGTCATCGATTCGGTGAACGGGCAGATCAATTTCAGCTTCCCTGCGGTCCATCACGGTCGCGAGGTGCAGGGTGTGAAGCTGCGCTTCCGGGACGGCAAAGTGGTCGATGCCAGTGCAGACAAAGGCGAGGCGTTCCTGTTTTCCATGCTGGACATGGACGCGGGAAGCCGCTTCCTCGGCGAGTGCGCCATCGGCACGAACTACAGCATCCGGCAATACACCCGAAACACATTGTTCGACGAAAAAATCGGCGGAACGGTGCATTTTGCATTGGGCGCTGGTTATCCCGAGACCGGCAACGCCAACCCATCGGGCCTGCACTGGGACATGGTGGTGGACCTGCGGCCAGGCGGAACCATCGAGATCGACGGCGAAACCCTCTCCCGCGACGGGCGGTTTACGATCGAGGGGTTCCCCGGTTGATTCGACGATTCGAGGCGACGCTTGCGCGCCATGGCTTACGCATAACTATGCAACCCCACCAGGAAGAAGTTCACGCCGATCCAGTTGAAGAGCATGACGACGAAGCCGAGGAGGCTTAGCACTGCGGTCCACCAGGCTTTGTCGGTGGTGGCGACGCGGACGTGGACGACGATGAGGTAGACGATCCAAGTGACCAGCGCGAAGGTTTCCTTAGGGTCCCAGCCCCAGGGTCTTCCCCAGGATTCGTCGGCCCAGACCGCGCCCAGGACGATGCCCGCGCCCAAAAGCCAGAAGGCCATTTGCAAAACCACAAGATTGCAGAGATCGAGCCGGGCAAGGAAGGATTCGGTGGACGCTTGCGAGGGACCATCGGCGGGCAATGCCAACGTAGCGGAGGCCGGGCCGCCGAGAAAAAGCACCCTGCGGAGCGTCGAGAATAATCCCGCTGTTGCGCCGATCGCGCGGTCGGCTGGGGCATCACCTTCTCGTTCGGACCGGCTGAGTCCATCGGCTGAAAGCAGGCGGCTGGGCACCTGATAGAGCGTGCTGTACTGCTGGTAGTAGCGAATCAGCCACCACAGGCCCAATGCGAAGGTCATGCCGATCAGGGCATAGCTGGCGGTCACCATCGTCACATGGATGTACAGCCAGTAGCTCATCAACACGCCGTTGACCTGCCCGATCTCTCCGCCGATTTCTCGCCCGGTGACATACGGCGTAGCGAAGATGGCGGTGAGGGAAAGCCAACCGACGAAGCTGGCGGCGGCGCCGAAAATGCCCCGGGATTTGCGGAGTTCCAGCACCAGCCCGACCAGTGCCCCAAACCAGGCGCTGAACAGCACGCTTTCAAACTGATTCTTGATCGGGATGCCATCAAACCAGTTGCCGTGAGTCTGAGCCACCAGCCACCAGCGGACACCGATGCCTAGCGTGTGAACAATAAACGCCAGCATCATCAACCGCAGGCCCCACAGACGCAGTGAACCCACGCCCGAGCGCGTGGAAACGAGGAACAACACAAACGCGATGAAGTAGAGCGCCGCGCCGGGAAGGGTGAGCTTGGCCAGACGGTTGTAGACGACCTCGGTCTGTCGCTTGAGGAGCGACGGATACGCTGGTGGATTGACCGCAGGGAGCAGCGCCGCGAGCTTGCTGGCAGCGGAGTTGACCGCGGGCGCGTCGGATTTTTTCCACCCCGCCAGCAGATCAAACCCGGCGACGAAAATAGGTTCGAGATTGACCCCGGCATAGCCCTGTACCGACGAGCCGGCGGCGGGCTTGCCATCGGGCGTCACCCGCAGCAGCGCGGGATATCGGCCGGTGCTGTCGGTCAGGTGTCGCCAAGTTTGATCGGACGGCGCCTTCGGTGGCGGGGCAATCAGCGCCACCGGCGGAAGGCCCGAACCGGCTTCCACCAGTTCGGCCAGCGCCGCGGCCCCGGCGGCCAGTTGGTTGATCGCATTATTCTTAAAGGCCGCCGTCGAAGACTGCTGCACCAGCATCTGCCGAACGTCCGGGCGATTCCAAAACTCAATCGAAATCGTCCCCTCTTTCAGAATTCGATCCTTCTCGGCATCGTCTATCGATTCGAGCAGCCGAAAATCCCTTCGCAGCGGAGCGTTCTTGATCTTAATGAGATTGCGGCCCACGTAGGCCTCCGGTCGCGCGCAGATGTCCAGCACAGCGAAAACCGCAGGGTGACCGTCGAGACTCTGCTTCCCAGTAATCTCCGAAAGCGTTTGGCGGGCGTAACTGTCCAAGGTTTTCAGCGTCTGCCGGTGCTGAACGGAGAGCGTTTCAAGCGGTTCGAGGTTTAATCCATCGGCGAAGTTGCTGGATTCTGCCCGAACCGGCGCCGGCAGAATTAGTCCGCTGGACAAGAGAAGCAATAGGGCAAACGAAATTCTCATTGGCATCTCTGACAAAAAAGTGCGGGAGAAGGCAGTCCTTCGACCCCACCGCGGGTTCAGGCAGCAGCGACCGGTACTCTCTGCCTCGCAGCGGATAGCGCCTTTCGCTTCATCCTGCGGACGATCACGGGCTTGAGATAAAACGCATAAAGCAGACCACCAAAGACCATCAGTACGCCGGTGGTCATTACGGTTATTCCCGGGCGATTGCCCACGCCCAGCACGGTCCAGCGCTGGCCGTCGGGATCCCATTGGGCCTGAAAAAACAACCACCGCCCGCCGTCATAATAGACCGGGCTGTTCATCTGCGCCACGGCCGCGGTCTTTTCACCGGTTTCGGGATTTTCAACTTCGAGGGTCGATCGGAAGTCTCGCATCATGCTGCCCATGGCCGCCGGCCCACCGGCATAGGGCACCAGGTCGAATTTTTGCAGCGTGATCCGCGCGGGCAAGGCCAGCATGGTCTTTCCGAGGGTAAGGCTAAGCGTGTGCGGGGTGCCGGGCAGATCAATCGGATCGGCCTGCCAGCGGGTATCGCCGGCTTCTTCAGTGAACGACACCAGTACGCTCCGCCGCCAATCTCCCATCGACAGTTCGGCACGGACGACATTGTAGACGCATCGTTGCTCGAGATCGCTCGACCGCTGATTCGGCGGAACGACCGCGACCGTCTCGTCGATGCGCAGGTGGTCGATCCGCTGCAACTCAATCTTCACCTTTGGTTCGCCCGAGGCCTTGGTCATGGCGCGCATGAACGGCCCGGCACTGGCGGCGGTATCGATTTCAATCGTCCCTTTGCCATCGGGGCAGGAGACGACGCGCGCCGGGGACGAATTTGAAACGATGAAATCAGTGAGCAGGCGGTCGCCGGACGAGACCAGCGTGTGTTTTTCACTGCCCTGCCCCGAGGTCAGCGCCCAAGGGTCGTTGGTGGTGTAAAACACGAGCAGGTCGGTATCGAGCGGGGCTTTCTGTCGTGCGCCCATTGGCCCGGCATGGTCGCTTTTTAGCAGAAAATCGGTTTGCAAATCCTTACCTGACAATACCATCCTGCGGAATTCCGCGCTCGGCGATTTGACCAACATCACCAGCGCGCGAACGCGCTCGTGGGTGTCGTTCATCGACCAGTCGGGCACGTAATTTTCGATGGTCAGTCGATAGCCGGTGCTGCCCAAGTCGTAGCTTTTGCCCGGTTCGACATCGAGCGATTGTTCAAACCCCTTCACTTTCACCTTGAGCTGGTGGATTTGTCGGGCGGCGATGGAATACAGCTCCGCGGCCTGCGGGCCACCGATGCGGTGTTCGATTTCCGCCCCGGCGAGCATCCGGTCGGCATCGGACGGGCTGGAACCGACCAGATACCAGTCGAACGATTCGGCATGAGGCTGGGCCGCGTCGGTCCCATGCCCGCCGGGCATTTGCATGCGCAGGCGCACGCCCTGCTGCCCGCCGGCGGGGTCTTCAACGAACGACTTCTGCACTACTGCCCACGGCCAGAAACCGGTGATGTTAATCGTAAGGGGATGAGGGAGATTGAGGAGATCGGACACGGTTCGTTCCAGCACTTCGGCACCGGCCGGGCCTTTGGGCTGCATGCGCGGTTGAATGCCATGCAGGTCGGAACCGCGAAGGAAGAATTGGGCCCGCGCGCCCTGTCCGGCTCGATAGGCATTAAAACGCGGCAACGAGGGCAGCTCGTGCGCGCCGGCGCGTTGGTCGTCCAGCCGGAAGTAAAGCGCTCGCTGGGCGGCATCGTAATAATGGTCCGCGGACTGCCCCAGGCCGATCCGTACGGTCCCTTCCACCTTCTGACTGTAATATCGAGCCATGCCGGCGATCAGGACGACGATGCCGACATGCACGCACCACACGCCGTATCGCGGCGCGGTGAAGGGAATCCGCTTGAACGTGACAATCCCCAGGTTCAGCACCAAAAGCATCATCAGCAGCTTGAGCGGCCAGGCATTGAAAAAGTCGAGATCCGTGCATTCAAAGAACGCGCGGATGTCGGGCCGGCCCGATCCGATAGCGATGTAAAGACCGATCAGCACCATGAAGGTGATGCCGAGATAAACACTGTTCCCCAACTCCAGCAGTTTTGAAATCACACGTCTCATGGGCTAATTTGGCTGCCCCTCAGGTTGATGCCGGTGACACGTAAAGAAATCTCCGCCAAGAGGTTGCGCGACGATTGTACGAGAGCGTGCCGGGGGTGCTACGGCCCTACTCAAAAATATTTTTGATTTTTATCTTGAAGTATGGTTGATGTTAGGGAATACTTATACCTAACATAATGTACCAAAGGAGTGGTTATGATTACCGTAAGACAACTCGAAAGATTGTGGCAAAGTAGATCTTCTCAACGACTGGTTGGCGATTTGCTGGCGCTTCGGCCAGAGTATTCCCTGATTTTGGAAGCGCAGTGTCAGAACCCAGTAGCCGCCGCTGCATTGGCCCTGCTGCGGCTGGACGAGATCGGCCAGTCGAATGTTCCGCTGGCGCGGACGCTGCTTTGCAGCATTCTTGAGGCCCAGCAGGCCGATGGAGGGTGGGCCGATCCGATCACCACTGCACTTGCGCTGCGGGCCTTGGTGGTGAACGACGGCCACGGCCTGGCGGTGGATCGCACGCTCGCTTATCTGGCCCATCTGCAAAAGACCGACGGGGCATGGCCGAATTCCGCGGTTCGCCGCCTTCCCGCGGACGGCATGACCACAGGCATGGTCCTCTTGGCGCTGGCCGAAGTGCCCAAGGCCCCCGAAATGGTTCGTTTTGACGACGCTTTGACTTGGATGCGTAGCCACGAGGAGACATTCGACCCCACGACCAGCAAACTCTGGTCGCTGGTGCAGCGGCGAACCCGTTCGGCTCGACGGTTGACGTACCCCGCGACACAGTGGTCGTAAATGGGCGCGTCGGCGTGCATGGGGCTGGGTCCGCTTCATTCGTGAGCGGCTCGGCGCACAAGGAGGACGGGGCGCAAAGGCCAAGTCATGTCGATCTCCTGGCCCATAGCTGCTGCCGTCAATGCGCGCACACGGAGTGAGAGCGCATACGCCAAGTCATAGCGCAGGACGTTCGTTGGTTGCCGGCTGCTTTTTGCCCTTCTGGCGGTTCTTTAGGAGGGCCTATGGCATAGTGGCTGGTTGAGCCCGGTTGGTCCGGCTGCGGAGCGCTGGTCGGACGCTACGGCTGGCGCGCAGGAGCCGTCGCCGGTGTGGCGTTCGGTGTTTTTGCGGGATCAACGGCAGGCGCGGTTGTGTTTGGCGCCTCACCGGGGCTGTTGGGCTTCGCGTCTGGACCGGTGTCGGTCGGCGGAGTCTTAGTTGGCGTCTCGGCCGGTCCGGTGGCAGGTACGGGCGTGGTGGTGTTCGGTAGAACTCCCGGCGCAGTCGCGGGCTGATCGGTCGGCTCGGTGCTCGGCGTATCTCGGGTGTCCGGCGCGGGTTTGGATGGACTGGGTTGCCCGTCAGTGTCGGCAGTCTTGGTGGGCTTTGTTGCCGGAGCAACCACGGCTCCGCCTTGAAACACGATCCCGCCAATCAGGGTATTTAGAGCGGTGTGCAGTTGCGGATCCAGCGTTTCCAGCGACACCGGCGAGCTGTCGGTTGTCGGCCGCGTGGCCCCTTTTATCACCGGCCTGCGGAAGTTCTCCTGCTCCTGCCGGGCCACGTACATCTTTTGCTCCGCCGCCGGTTCCATCGGTACAACGATTTGTGGTTCGACGCCCCATTCCGTTGCGTCCTTCTGCCGATGTACGCATCGCCCGCTCGGCAGATAGTAATAGGCCACCGTCAATTTTAGTTCGCCACCTTTGGAGTCCAGTGGGATCAACTCCTGCACCGACCCCTTGCCATAGCTCCGCTCGCCGATCACTACCGCCCGGCCGTTGTCCTTCAAACTGCCGGCGACGATTTCCGATGCGCTGGCTGATGCCTCGTTCACCAGAACGACCATCGGGAACTTGGTCATAGTGGCCGATCCAGTGGCACTTTCAATGCGCTCCGGACGATTGCGACCCTTGACCGATACGATCGTTCCTTTTTCAACGAACATATCGACGATATCGACCGCCTGTTTAAGCTGCCCGCCGGGGTTGAACCTCAGATCAAGAATCAGGCCGCGCATGCCATCGGCCAGCAAGTTTTCCAGCACCGGCTTCAAATTGGCATAAGTATCACTGGTAAACTGCGTGATGCGCACGTAGGCAATCTTCGGATCCTCCGAAGCCCAGTAATCCCACGAATTGTCGGGCTTGCGCGAATACCCTTTCACCGTCCGGAGGATGATTTCCTGCCGTTTGATGGTTAGTTCCAGGTCTTCGCCGGTCACGCGCTTGAACGACAATTTCACTTCGCTGCCGAGCGGGCCGGCCACTTTCTTTACAACTTCCGGCAGGCGCATATTGTCGAGCGATTCGCCATTGACCTTCACGAGCACATCCCCGGCCATGACTCCCGCCTTGGCCGCGGGGCTATCGTCGATAGGAGTTACCACTTCAATCCGGCCGTCGGGGTTCTGATTGAGCACCACGCCCACGCCCTTAAAACTGCCTTCGAGCAGCCGGTCAAAATCCTCCTGCCGGGACGGCGGAATGTACATACTGAACGGGTCCAGTTCCTCCAGCATCCCTTTAATGGCCCCATCATGCAGGCGCGCTTCGTCCACATTCTCCACATAGTTCGTCGCCACCTGGCGATGGATGTCGATCAAGCGCCGAACGAAGGCATAGTCGTCGTCCCGCTGGGCGAGTGAACCGGGAATTTGAAAGGCCAGCAGCGCGATCAGCACCAGACTGACGGTCCAGGCAAGGCGTTCTTTATTCATGGGAATGCTCCGAAATCGCTCTGCGCGTCGTCACCGTGCAATGTTAGGCCTGTCGCACGTGTCGATGAAAGGCTTCGATCAACCGGCGCGTGATCGGCCCCACCTGACCGTCGCCAATCGTGCGATGGTCGAGCCGGGTCACGGGCATCACTTCCGCCCCGGTGCCGGTTAGGAAAAATTCGTCGGCGACATATAAATCGTGCCGCTGAAGCGTCTTCTCCACCACCGGGATGTCCATTTCCCGGCACAGGTCGAGCATGACCTTGCGCGTCACGCCCTCCAAAATGCCGTCGCAGGTGGTCGGCGTCTGCACCAGTCCGTCGCGGACGATAAAAAGGTTATCCGCCGAACATTCCGACACGTTGCCTTCGTGATTCAGCATCACCGCTTCGGAAACGCCGGCATCGTTGGCTTCAATCTTGGCCAGGATATTGTTGAGATAATTCAGGCTTTTGATTCGCGGACTGGTGGCGTTGGGGTGATTGCGAATCACCGACGCCGTAATCACCGCGATGCCCTGGGCATACATCTCGGCAGGATAGACGCTGATCAGATCGGTGATGATGATGACCGACGGGCGGCCGCACCGGGCCGGATCGATACCCAGCAGTCCTATCCCGCGAGTGACGATAACGCGGATATAGCAGTCATGAAACGCATTAACCGCAACCGTCTGCTCCATCGCCGACTTCATCTGCGCCCGATCGATGGGGACTTGTAAGCGGATGGCTCGGGCCGAATCGTAGAGCCGGCGCAGATGCGCGTCGCATTCGAATATCCGCCCGTTGTACACGCGGATGCCCTCGAACACGCCGTCGCCGTATAGCAACCCGTGATCGTAGACGCTCACCTTGGCGTCGGCTTTGTCGCATAGCGTTCCGTCAATCCAGACTTTCAAAGACATCAAAACTCCGCGTTTTCCAGCTTTCCGTGTTTTAGAACAAGCACCCGATCGGCCTGCCGGGCAAGCGTTCGGTCGTGCGTCACCATGATGATCGTCTGGCTTTGCTGCTGATGCAACTTTTCAAGAACGCCCATGATCTGCCGGCCGGTTTCGACGTCGAGGTTGCCCGTCGGCTCGTCGGCAAACAGCACCTTGGGCCGATTCATCAGCGCCCGTGCGATGGCTACCCGCTGGCGTTCCCCGCCACTTAAATGGCTGGGCCGATGCTTCAGGCGGTTCTCCAGGCCAAATTGCTTCAGCAGAGCAATCGCGCGCTCGCGCAGGTCGCTTCGGCGAGACAGGAACCCGCGCACCGAATGCTCCACCATCGCGCTAATCAGCACGTTCTCCAGCACGTTCAATTCGGGAAGCAGGTGGTAGAACTGAAATACAAAACCGAACTCGGTGTTGCGTAATCGGCTGCGCGCATTGCCACTCAGGTCGGCGATGTTGCGATCGGCGTATTCGATCCGGCCCGAATCCGCCACGTCCAACGCGCCCATGATGTGCAGCAGCGTGCTTTTTCCCGTGCCCGAGCGCCCCTCGATCGCGATGAACTCGCCGGACTTAACCGTCAGGTCGAGGCCTTTCAGCACGGAGATTACGCTGTCACCCATGCGGAAAGATTTGTACAGACCCGCCACGCTGAGGAGCGTCACGGTCTTGCCGGATATTGGGGCAGTCAATTGCGACATTTTTTGCTTCATGCCTGGTAATGCGCCTGCTTATTCCCATCGCAGGGCTTCGATCGGATTCATCCTCGCCGCCCGAGTGGCCGGCACCAATGCCCCCACCACACTCGACACTACCGCCACCGCCACGATCACCAGCACCTCGGTCCGGTTGATCGTATTGGGGATCGTATCAAACGCATACACTTCGGGTTTCCAAATAACGATCCCCAGCGCCCTGCCCATCCAGGTGTGCAGTTCATTAATATAACGCACGATGAGGTATCCAACGCCAAGCCCCATCCCCCCACCCACCAGGCCGATGGCAAAACCATAGCCTAGAAAGATCCCCGCCACGCCGGCGTTGGTCGCGCCAACGCTCTTGACGATCCCGATGTCCTTGGTCTTCTCCTGCACGATCATGTAGAAAATGCAGAAGATCATAAAAATCGCCACGATGCTGATGAGGCCGAAGAGAAATGTCATTAGTGACTTTTCGTTTTCGATTGCGCCCAGCCACATCGCCTGCGATTCTTCCCAGGTTTCGACCGCGATCGGGTATTTGAAACTGATGTCGTGCTCGGTCACGATTCGATCGACGATGGCTTTGATCTTGATCTTGGCCGCTGCCGGATCGATCCCCGGCTTGACCTTGATCTGGATGTCGTGCGTGCGCGCCGGTTCCTCGCCAAACGCGTCCATGTGGAGGTCTTTTTGCACCTGCGCGAAGGGCACATAAACCGTCTTGCTGTCGTATTGCCACACCTGCGTGCGGCTGTAATCGACGATCCAATAAGGCGTGACCTCTTTGTCACCGACGTCCAGCCCCGAGCCTTCACCGGAGATGCCCAGCAACGTCAGCGAAGCCCATGCTTCATATAAACCCGGCGGAACCTCGAGTTTGCCTTCCCCGTCCTTGCGAATGCCCACCACGCCCGCACCCACGATCATTCCCGGGCGCTTACGGGCGTCCTTGTTGGCCGGCGGGATCAGTTCATAAGGCACGTCGTCATATAACGAGAACGACGGATGGTTCTTCTTGCGGTTTAATGAAGCGCCGAAATCATTCACCTTGACGATTTGATCGATGGGAAAGCCGATGACCTGAACGCCGTCACGGATGACATTGCGGATGTTAATCAGCCCGAACGTGCGAATCACCGGCGCCGCGGCCTCGACCTCCGGAAGTTTTTCGATGTCGCCGAGCATCTGCTGATAGAATGGGAAGCCGGTGAGCGATCGCGATTCGACGATCACGTCGCCCGTCAGGCCGTGAAACGACGCGCGAAACATCCGCAACCACCCGCCCATGACCGAGAGCACCACGATCACCATTGCCGTGCAGAGCGTAACCGCAAGCAAGCTGACCCATGCGATGCGTCGCTTGCGCAGATATTTGAATATGAGGTGGAGTTTATACATCTGATTTCATCTCGGCCCGTCGTCCGCCTGTGTAGCCGCCTAAATCCGCATCAACGGAAACAAAATGACATCGCGGATGCTGGCAGCGCCCAGGAGCATCATCACCAGCCGATCAATCCCCAGACCCATCCCGCCCGCCGGGGGCATGCCGTATTTCAGCGCCGAAAGAAAATCCTCGTCGATCTGCTGCTGCTCGTCCTTGTCACCCACCTGATGCCGAAAATTCTCCGCCTGCACGTCGGGATCGTTCAATTCGCTATAGCCCGGTGAAATTTCCTGACCGTTGATCGCCAGTTCATACACGTCAGCAAAAAACGGATTTTCCTTGTTCTTCCGGGCCAGCGGAATGATGACCGAAGGCACCTGCGTGACAAACGTCGGGTCTATCAGAGTCGGCTCGATCAACTTCTCGTAAGCCGTCGTTAACTGCTCCGCCGGGCTAAGCTTGTGAAAGTCATGGGCCTTGGCCAGGGCCTGCAGCGCCCTGCTGCCGTCCTGCTGCTGCGGGGTTGCATCGAGCGGATCGACCGGGACGAACGGCGTCATATCAAATTTCCAGCCCGTGCGATCAAACACCAGATCGACCATCGACACCCTTTGCCACGGCCGGGTCAGGTCGATCGTCCGTGTGACCTGCCCCGCCGGATCCTTATGTTCGATCCTCAAGGTGCCAAGCACCTTTTCGGCGATGGTGCAGACCATGTCCTCCACCAGGTCGGCCATGGTTTGCCACGACCCGTAGGCCGCGTAGGCCTCCAGCATCGTAAACTCGGGATTATGCCTCGGGGAAATCCCCTCATTGCGGAAGTTCCGGTTGATCTCGAAAACTTTACGAAAGCCCCCCACCAGCAGTCGCTTCAAATACAGTTCCGGCGCGATGCGCAGGAAAAGCGGCATGTCCAGCGCGTTGTGATGGGTCTTAAATGGCCGCGCCGCCGCCCCGCCGGCCAGCGGCTGCATCATCGGCGTTTCCACTTCCAGATAGCCGGCCTGTTTCAAATACGCGCGCATCTCATCGATGATGGCAATGCGCAACTTTATCGTCTGCATCACTTCGGGATTGGCCCAAAGATCGACATAACGCTGGCGATAGCGCAGTTCCACGTCGCTCAGCCCGTCCCACTTGCCCGGCGGCGAAAGCAGACTCTTGGCCGACATGGCGACGCGCGAGCACCACACCGTCACTTCGCCGGTCTTGGTCGTGCCCAGCTTGCCTTCACACACGATCTGATCCCCAAGATCGAGCAGCTCCCCAACTTTCCAGCTCAATTCGTCAACACGCTTCTTATCTATAGCGATCTGAAGCTTTTCCGTGTCGTCGCGGAGGTGGATAAACGACAATTTTCCGAAGTCCCGCCGAAACACCACCCGCCCGGCCACCTTCACCACCGGCCCGGCGTCGTGGCCCATCTCGGGCGTGTATTTGGCCTTCACTTCGCCCAGCGGGGACAGGGACTCCTCCGCCCCGCCAAATGGATCAACCCCCAGCTCTTTCAGCTTCTCCAGCTTGGCCCGGCGTTCCTGCTCGTACTGATTCAGTGATTCCTGCATAATGTAATTGGCAAAAGAGGAACGATGATAGAGACTGGCTGGCAAAAGATCGAGAGACCGACGATGCAAATGCCCGGCAATAACATGCACCCCGTCACGGACTTGCTGGCCCGAAGAACGCGCGGGCTTGATCCGCGCTTGCGCTCCTCAATCGGGCTATGGTTTGGCGGGATCGCGTTACTGGCTTGCCTGCTGACTTCGGCCTGCCCGGCAGAAAATCTCCGCCTGCTGACTTCCAAACATTACACCATCCACACCGATTTCGACCCTGCCCTCGCGCAGGACATGGCCCGGCGGATGGACGCGATGTATGCCGAATTCCAGCGACGGCTGGCCGAATTCAAGGCCCCCGCCGCGGCACCCGAGCGATTTGAAGTTTATCTGTTTGAACACAAGGCCGACTACGACAAACTCACCGAAAACCGTTTCCCCAACACCGGTGGGATTTTCATGGCCGGGCAGCGCAACCTGCTGGCGGCCTTTTTGGAAGACCAGGGCCGCGATGCCCTGCGACGCACCCTTCAGCACGAGGCCTTTCACCAGTTTGCCTATGCACAGATTAGCCACGAATTGCCCATCTGGCTGAACGAAGGCCTGGCCCAACTCTTTGAAGAAGGCATCTGGACCGGCGGGCAGTTTCTCATCGGCCAAGCCCCCCCGCAGCGCGTCCGGCAGCTTCAAACCGATCTATCGGCGGGCAGTTTGATCGACTTCCAATCCTTCTTAGGCCAGTCCGACGACGCCTGGGCCGCGAGGCTGGCCGGAAGCGCCGAGGCCGGCGGGACCCAATACAATCAGGCTTGGGCGATGGTGCATTTCCTTGCCTATTCCAAGCCCGAATACCGCAACCGCCTGCGCGACATGCTCAGCAAACTGCACGACGGCCAGAACCGGCAGACCGTTTTCGAGCAATGCTTTTCCAACAATTACACCGGCTTTCAAGCCCGCTTCACGGATTGGGCAAAGCAGCTCCAGCCCACCTCCGAAGCCATGACCATCGAATCTCAGCAGGTGCTGGCCGACATGCTCCTGGCCTTCAGCAAACAGCGGCAAACATTTGATTCGATTCAGAGCTTTAAGGACGCGGTGATGGACAGCGGGGTGCGACTGCGTTACACGCGCGGGAGTATGACCTGGAGCACCGCCGAAGACCCCCGGGTCTATTTCTGCGATCTGGCCGGCCGATCGCTGGGACTCAAACAGCTGTTTCTCGACCGGTCGGGCCGCACAGGTCTGCCCGATATCGTCCGGCAGATCGATGGCATCACACTCCGCACGAGATTCTATGAATTTGGCGGATCGATCCAGCACGAAATGGTAATCGAATCGCGCTGACCCCCCCCCCGCGCGAAAAACCACTGGATCGGAAGGACGATCGGTCCATCCGAACGCAAAGCGACTCAATCCTGCGTCTTCTCTGGCCCACTCGCCGGCGAACCGTTTTCCGGCGCGACAGCCTCCTGACCGGTCTGCCCTTCGCTGGCGTTGCTCGATGCTTCGCCCGATTCATTCGACTGCCCCGATTCAGCCGCTTCCAGCGATTCCGGCTCTTCGGGCCGCAGGCTCCTCAGCACGTCCTCCGCGGAGCTTTGCCGGTTGATATACGCCCCGATTTGCGGGCCGACGCCTTCGCGCTTCTTCTGCGGCTTTTTCTTATTAACTGCGGCCTCCACCGGCAGGTCGTCGGGGATATAAAGAATCCGCCGGCAACTGGTGCAATAGACCATCTCGTCGCGCGAATGCAGCTTGTTGTAAACGTCGGCAACCAGCGTCATGTTGCAGGCGGCGCAAAGGTACTCCTCTTTGCGGCGGTCGGGCCGCTCCAGCCGGGACATGGCCTCGCCTTCATAGCGATCCGCGAGCTTGTCAAACATCTCCCTGGCCCGCGCCGGCACGGCCGCGGCCGCTTCGTTCCGCGGGGCCTTCATCGCTTGAATCTCCGCCTGAAGCACGACGCTCTTATCCCCGATTTCGGCCTTCAGCCGGTCACGCTTCTGCGTCTCGGCAACGGATTCGTCGTGCAGGGCCTTCACCTCCGCCTGCATCTTTTCCACCGACTCCATTCCCTTGAGCAAGTCTTCCTCGGCCGTGGCCTTGTCCTTCTTTTGCGTAGCGATTTCGACGAGAAACGTCTGGTATTCCTTGGCGTTGTGCGTGGTGGATTGCTGCTCGCGGAGTTTTTCGATGTGCGCGTCGCGCGACTTGATATCCAGTTCCCGGCCCCCGGCAGCAGATTGCATTTCCTTCAACTTAGAATGAGCCAAGGCGAGCCGCTCATTCACGTCAATCAGTCGCCGTTCCTGCACGCGCAGGTTTCGTGTGGTCGCCTCCAACCGGCTTTGCACCTCACGAAGTGCCTGATCGGCCTGAAACAGCTTCACCAATGCCAGATTCGTCGGTCCCATCAAACAATCCTTTTGTCAAGCAACATCAAGAGTCCGGCATTATGCGGCAGAAGGCCCGGCATGGCAATCGCGCCCTTATGCGCAGCAACTGCCTTTTGGCTGGGCTGGACGAATGCACCGAACCACAGGCTGATCGGCCCTTACGACATCCCGTGCGCGGCCTTATAGAGGTTCCAGATCAGGTGCATCTGGCCCTGATGGTGGGCTTCGTGCCAGGCGAGCATGATGATCGACTCGGCGACCGAGCGTTTGACGTTGTTGGGGAAATCCGTCACGCGGGCCAGGTCGGCGGAGCTTAGGCCGGCAAAATACGTTCGCGCACGATCGTAATGCTGATCGAGGGTTTTCTGGATCGCCTGCAAGTCGGGCACATTGGTATCTGAAGGCGTGCTGCCGCCGGCAAAATCCCGGACCAGAGCTTCATCCGCCACCGGCAGATTCTGGAGCCGCTGATGCACATAACGGTCATGCGTCGCGGCCAGGTGCATCGCCTGCCAGGCCAGATGCGACCGGCCCGGGCCCGGACGCCAGGCCAGAACCGTCTGCACATTCTGCCCGCTCTTGGCGATCGTATCGAGCAGCCCTTTCACACGGGCGCGCGAAAAATCCATCGTCGCCAAAAGCGTTTCTATATCCATCGCTGCCATTTGTGTCCTCTCAGTCGGGTTAAGAAAAAGGGAAAATTACCATTGCGCTTCAGTGAACGGATTGTCCGCGGCGCGCACCTTCGGTTGGGGAAGGATGCCCAGCATCGCCTTGACCAGGCGCTCATCAGCCGCTGAGCCAAGCCTGACATTCAGCGGAGAGCCTTTCAACATGGTCCACTCCGAGGCGTGCGGTTCTTTGTTTGCACGCGCGGTTTCGATGAACCTTGCCCGCGATAAGGCATAAGGCGTCTGCATCTGCACGAAGTGACCCGGCAGGTGCGCGGCCACGGGCATGTTCCCCTCGTCGAGTTCGATGAGCGAGCCGCGCAGCGCCACCGCCAGCGCGACCGCGGGGTGGGCTTCGGCTTCGGTCAAAATCTGATCCAGGTCAAAATATGGAACGACCGGCCGGGCCGCATCGTGGACGATGACGTGCGTGGCTTCGTCGATGATGTTGGCTGCGCCGGCGGCCAGCTGCTGCGACCATTTTTCACCTGCCGTCACCAGTTTCACCCCGGAAAAACCCAGATGCGCGCCGTATTTTCGCTTGGCTTCCTCGGCGGCGTCGGTCGAGACAATCAACTGAATCTGCTTGATCGGCTCGCGGTTTAGAAACAGTTCGACGCTGCGCAATAATGCCTCGCGACCGTCAACCTTAAGGTAAGCCCCACCGGGTTCAGAACCCAGGCCGGGGGGCGTCGCCGTCACAATCACCACGCTGAAACACGCCATGCGCAACTCCATTTCACTCCGAACTTTACTACCACCGGACCATACAGAGACGACAAAATCTCCGCAAGCGCTACTGCGGCCTGCGCCTTGCCGGATCGGGCCGCCGAAACTGCTAGCCGACCGCCGCGAGAGCATCTCAACCTACGTGCAATACCCGGGGGAAAAAATCCTGCTTCATCGCCTTCTTGGCCAGAGCAAGGGTTTCTTCGGCAAGGATATTAGCCCGCTTGGTACCGGCTTTCAGCACGTCGATCACGTCATCGGGACGGGCCTCGAAGGCCTTGCGGCGGTCGCGGATCGGCTCCAAAAGCGCGTTGAGCACCTCAATCAGCTTTTTCTTGATGACGACGTCGCCAACCTTGCCCCCCGCATACATCGCGCGGTGTTCGTCCAGCCAGGCCGAATCGTTATTGAAGGTTTCCTGAAGTGCCCATAGCGGATTTTTCTCAGGATTGGTCTCGCCGGGATCACTGACGCGCAGCCGCTTGGGATCGGTATACATCCCCATCACTTTCTTTTGCACGACGTCGGCGGGATCGGAAAGGAAGATGGCATTATTGAGCGACTTGCTCATTTTGAGCAGTGTGCCTTCTGTCCCCGGAGGGCCAAGACCAACCAGTCGGCGCACGCGGCCCAGCTTGGGCAAAATCACCGGAAACACCCCGCCGGCCTGTACATAATCCTTGTCCTCGGTATGCGGATCGACGGCGCAGTACATCTGATCGAACCTGCGGGCCACCTCGCGGCACATTTCCAGATGGGGAATCTGATCCTCCCCCACGGGCACCAGTTCCGGCCGAAAGGCAAGGATGTCGGCACACTGACCCACCGCATAAAGCAGGAAGCCGAAGGGGTAGCTATCGCCGAGACCTTTGACGAGCAGTTCTTCCTTCAGCGTGGGATTGCGCATCAGCCGGTTGAACGGAATCAGCATGGAAAAGAAAAACGTCAGTTCGTCGATCGCGGGGACTTCGCTTTGCAGCACGATCGTGCTTTTGGCCGGGTCAATCCCGCAGGCCAGGTAATCGGTAGCGATGTCGATGATGCTTTGCCGGATTTCTTCGGGCTTTTCAGCCCGGGCCGGCGAGGTGAAGGCGTGCTTGTTGGCGATGAGGAAATAGCAGTCGTACTCGTCCTGCATGGCCAGGCGATTTTCGATGCTGCCGACGTAATGGCCGAGGTGCAGTTTTCCGGTGGGCGTGTCGCCGGTAAGTATCCGTTTCTTCATGCGCAGGAGTCTATCGCAAGAAGCAGGCGCGGGGAACCGCCGACGGCGCGCATGGACAGGGCATGAACGGACAGGCAGCGCACCGGGCCAGACTATTTCGGTGGCGGGGTCGCGGCGCGCAGGTCGGTCACTTTCATGTCAGCCTGACGCTCGGGCTTGCCTTCCTGCGTGCTGCATCCGATCAGCGGAACTAATCCTGCCGCCAGCATCGTGATAATCAGAAGTGCTTTCATGGAGCGGCTCCTTCATTTTGCAAAAGTTGCGACGATCTCCGGCATGGCTTTTTCGTAGGCGGCCTGCACGGCATACTTAAGCGCTTCGCGCTTAGTGGCACCGGGGTTGGCCTCGATAATCCTGCGGCAATTGCCCACGCCCTTTACATCCAAAGTCTTCACGGCGACGCCATTTTTCACCAGCGTGATTCGCAGGTTGACCTCGCCGACCTGGGCCACAGTGACCGCGCCGGTATCGTCTTCCACATTCACCCGGTTAATGTAGATTTCGATCCCCGCAGGCACGGCTGGCGGCAATGTATCGACCACACTGGCAGAAAAGCCGGCGGCGTTCAATTCATCGCGCGTGGCATTGGCGATCCAGTCGGGGACCGAATCGTCGGTGGTGGTATTGGCGGTGCGCGTGCCGAAGCCATTCTTGACCGCGCCGATGATGAGGTGTCCGTCCTTGCTCTTTTCGGTTAAGCCGATGCTGGGCTTGGCCACCAGAATGGCGCCGGACGCGCCTTGGTTCTTGGAAATCGGCTGGTATCCGGCCAGGTCGATCTTCATATCCACCAGCGCGCACCCGCCAGCGAAATTGAGCAGGACCAGCCCTAAAACGCCCACTAGGATGGGTTTCACACGCACCATGATCGTGCCTCCTTATTGAGCGCGCATTGTGGCGTTACGCGTCCACAACTGTCAACGAAATAATTCCGGCGCTGCGCGGGAGGAAGCCGCGGCAGAAGGCGAGCCGGGTCAAGGGGATCGACACTGGGCTGGGAACGGGACGATCGAGGCTTCAGCGCGGACCACCGCGGCCCATGGATCGTGCTTAGCCCTTGCCAAAAAAATCGACAAAGACCTTTTGCGCGGATGGCCCCTGCCGTGAAGAACGCCGCAAGCCTTACAGCGCTTGCTCGTTCGTCTCGCCGGTTCGGATGCGCACCACCTGCGAAACCGGATAGACAAATATCTTGCCGTCACCGACTTCACCCGACTTGGCGGCCTCAACGATGGCCGCGACGGCCTTCTCGCACTCGTCCGACTTCACGCAAACCTTCAAAAGGACTTTGGGTACAAAACCCACGTCCATCTTGGCTCCGCGATAACGCTCGGTATGCCCCATCTGGCGGCCAAAACCTTTGCATTCTACCGCGGTCACACCAAGCAGACCCAGCTTGGCCAATGCGGTTTTTACGGCGTCAAGTTTGTGCGGCTTGATGACCGCGTCAATCATTTGCATAAGGCAGCCTCCAACGGTTGTTGATGATGCAAGAATAGGTGACACAAAACGCTATGAACAGCGGGCACGATAGTACCCACGGCCACGACGAATGACAAAGCGATCTTAAGCCACCCCGGCAAGGGGTGGACAGACGGTCGCGCGTGACTTTCCCATAAACAACGCGCGTGCCAATGCTCGTCAACCCAATTAAATCCCA
>JBBQSU010000055.1:0-21827 GCA_038234815.1 Tepidisphaerales bacterium
ATTGGGGCACCCGGGACAGTTGCGGTTCTTGGGGGAGAGTCACTTAAAACCCCGCGTCCGACAGTTACGCCGAACGAGGGTGGAATTGGGGGTCTATTGCACTTTCAAACACTCCGAAAAGGTTCTACGAAACCCGTTGCTCGACTGTTAAGCCAAGCGCGGGTGAGGAAATTCAGTTCCGGTTACTACTACATCCTGTCGCCAAGCGTCACGCCCGAGGGCTGATCGCCACCCGGGAGCAGTTTGTCCAGGGTTGTGGTGATGATCGCCGCCCTGGACAGACCCGCCGATAGCAGCGGTGTGGCGACTGCGGTTCTGATGATCGACTTAGCGTTGTTGATTTTGTTCTTCAGCACCTTCGTCTCTCTATCGTTTCGAAAAGTCCGTTCTCTCGTGAAACCCCGCGTCCGGCGGTTAAGCCGAACGAGGGTGGAATTGGGGGTCGTTTAGTTCTTCCGGGCACGGCGGCGGCTGACGAGCAGTCCGGCCGAGGCTCCGAGAAGTCCGAGCGACGACGGCTCGGGGATAATTGTGTAAACCAGCGCGACAGTTCCGATCGCGTCCAGCCCGCCGCTGGATTCCTGGGTGCTGGTCGGGTAGGTGGTCCAATCCGGGTTGGGCGAAGCCACGTCCGCAGCGAAGATCGAGTAGCCGTAGACAGTCGTGCCGGCCGTCGCCAGATCACTGGTCGGAATCAGCACACCACCCAGGCCCTGCGACAGCCACACCGAGGGGTGATAAGCGTCGTTCGGCACATCGTTGTTCCGGCGGACGACCACATAGTCCTGCGTGCCGGTCAGATTGGTATTGCCCCATGAGCCTTGGCTGAGTGTCAGCATCGAGCCATAGCTGGTCGGCTTGCCGGTGACCAGGTCGATGCCGGTGATGGCGGCCACTTTCACCTTGTCATGCACACCGGTGAACCCGCGATCGAAGAGCGCGAAAGCCTTGGTCGAGGCCGAGGCAAAGCCGCTACCAAAGATCACGTCGAGCCGTTCAACATTGGTGTTGTTCCCAGCGGGGTTGTTTGTGTTGGTGAACAAATTGTCGGTGCCCACCAGGATGTTGTTGGCGCTGAAAGCCTGCTCGAAGTTCGTGGCTTCGATGCTGTCCAGCGTCTGGGTCGGGCTGGTCGGACCGTTGTTGGCGTTGGGGGCCGAGCGATACCACAGGATATCGGTGTTCGGGCCTTTGTAGCGCCGCACGACCGCGTTGGCCACGCCGCTCGGGACGAACGTGCCCGCCGAAGTGGTCACGCTGGTCACGCCTTCGACATTGCCCAGATAGCTGGTGGTGTAAACATTCGCCGGGGTGGCCGTCGCCCATTGGCCGGTCACACCAAAGTGCGTGGTGGTGATGCCAGTGTTGTAACGGTTGGTGGTGATGCTGGTGACATCGCTCACAGCCGCCTGGCTGATGGAGGCGATGCCCAGGCTGACGGCCGCGACGGCGGCAGCCAGCTTCAGCTTACGGGCCACAGCGGTAAGGATGCCGGGCTTGTTGGACTTGACGTTATTAAGGTTTGCGAACATGTGATTTCTCCGATCCAAGTTGAAACTGCAAAAATGATTCCCAATTTACGCTTTCGTCTTTCGAATCCGGCCGATTCCCAATAAACCGCCCGGACATACTTCGGTGGTCAACCTCAGACGAAGAGGTTGGCACCCTTTTCCAGCCCACCGGCCACAAGCCGGTTGGCAGGTTGTCGCCGGTTCAGCTCCCAATAGCTGATGGGGTCGGCGGCACTGACGTACTGAACAGGTCGTTGGCTGCTCACCAGGTGGCTGACGAACAGCTCGTTGTTGTTGAACACTTGGCCCAGAGTCACGTCGGACACGGCCGCGTAGTTCACCCACGCTTGTGTCAGGATCGACGTTTCGGTCAGGACGGACGCGACCACAAAGGCCTCGTCCACCTGTCCGTCGGTCTGGGCCGCCTCGGTCATCCGTGAGGCATCGATGACCGGGCGAGCCGGTGCCATTTCGTCGTAACGCCGCTGATCGTTAGCCTGAAGTTCACTGACCAGCCCCAGGCTTCCACCGCAGGCCAGCACGGTGGCCAGCACCGGTGCGATGGTGAGTCGTCGGCTAGATTTGTTGTTAGTGTTCTTGTTCATGGCATCTTCTCTCAGTTGCATTTTAGACTTTTACAATATCTTCGCCGGCAGACCGGCAAGGATTACGCGATTTCTTCTAACTGTTATTGACTGACCAAGGCCCGGCTCGGCAGCGTCGGCTGGGTGAACTGCGAGTGCAGAACCGCAGTCTGAGCGCGGTCACGCAGGCGAGCCGTCAGCTCGAAGAGTTCATCGGAACTCGGCGTCTCTTCATAAATCTTGATCGCGCCGAACATCCGGGCCGTGATTTCCTGCTGCTCCGTGAGCCGCGCGGCAACCAGCGACCACTTCTGCCACGGCCAGGCCGTACGCATCCGACGAACCAGGTCCCAGGCCGACACGTCGGGAACTCGCATGCCGACCAAAACCAGGTCGAACGAGAGCATCCGAAGCATGTCAATCGCCCGGCGACCGGAATTGACCGCGTGATAGTTCAGACCGGCAACGCGGCCGATGAGCATTGGCTCCTCGACGCACAGCCCCAAGATCGACAGTTGATCTTCTTGACACTTAAACATGACAACCTCACAGTTAAAGGCACCGTGTCGCAGAATCGTTCTCCGCCTCCACTGGCGAGAGCCTCACGACGCGACGGATAACCCCTAGAGCGAGACGCGTACCAACGGCAAAAATGTTTCTCACAATGTCTTTAAAGTCATTTACTACACATACTTACACCATAGCCTCTTCTGCGCTACTCCCCACCCGCCCCGGATACCCCATCCGGTTCTTTTGACTAGGAACGAACCCCTAATTTCCATCATAACTCCCTGATAAAACAACCACTTATCGCCTACCTGTTCAAAACAACACCTCATGTTCATTCCAACCATTCGCTAGTTGCAGTTCGCGCTGATCCGTAGCTATAATCCGAGTCGTTCCGATAAGAACCGCGATTTTCGGCCCAGCGGCCACAAAATAAGATCGAACCCCTGCTTTGCTGGAGAACCATGACGAAGACCACCACCCGCCTGCTCGCCACTGCAATGCTTGTTTTGAGCCTGGTCGCATCGGCATCTTTGGCCGCCACTAAAACCACGGGAAAGTCAAAGGTCGTCACCGGCAAATACCCCGAAAAACGCGGGGCTACCCCGCTCACCCCCCTGCCGGACGACCAGAACGGGACCAATAACGCTGGCCAGACAAAGCTGGACGGCGGAGACATAGCGGCGATAAACGAGGCGCAGGAAGCATTCCAAGCCGTCGACACCCGCCTGAAGACAGAATTCCACGAAACCGTCCCCATGAAGGCCGCGACCGCAGCCCTGCAATCGGCCCAGCAGAAACTCACTTCGGCTCGACAGGCCGTCGTTGAAAAGCTCCTGCTCAATCCCACATACGCTACGGCCAAAGCCAAGCGTGACCGCGCCCAGGAAAAGCTCGATGCCCTCCGCGCCGCCGACCAGACCGCGCCGGAGCAGCTCACCCGCGCCGCCTCTGAAGTGCTGGACGCAGGATCGATCCTCACGAAGATGCAGTCCGAAGCCGAACGAAACGACCCCGCCCTGCCGGCAGCCAATACCGCGCTGGCCGACGCTTCCTCCAAGATGGCCGATATGCAAAAGCAACTCGAAACCTCTCTGGCCGGCAATCCCGACTGGGCCGCCAAGAAGAAAACGCTCGACGCCGCCCGGGCCAAATTCACCGCGAAATAAGCGACCCGTGCCGTTGGTGGGCATACCGGCGGTCGCGGCGTGCCGAACGGGACGACACCGCGCGAACCCGCCGCTTCGGTGCGCCGCAAATCCCTCAAGATCGCCCTTCTTTAGGTAAATTCGCATTTTTTCCCCTCTGGCCGTAAAAAACGTTGGTTCCTTCAACAACACGGGGTAAACTGCTCTATATCCAGATAGAAGGCGACGCGCATTTCTGTCACGCCATTGGTTATGCCGAAGATTCACCAACCTCTGCTGATTCTGGCTTGCGCCTTGGCGCTTTGCACAACTGCGCGCGCCCCGGCCCAGGACCGGCAAGTTCGCAACCGGAACAGCGATCGTGACTACGGCCAGACTTCCACCGGCCGATATCCGCGCAAGGCACCTCCCCCGCCATCGGGGGTCGATCAGGACCGCAACAGCCCCGGCGACGCCGGCCGGCCCAAAATGGACGTCCCGACCGTGGACACCATCCAGCAGGCCGAAGATGACTTCCATCAGATCGACCAGCGACTTCGCGCTGATGTCAGCCAGACCCCGGAGATGCGCGCGGCAGTGACAGCACTCAGCGACGCCCATCGGCAGGTCAAATCCGCAGAGGCCGATGTCGTCGCCAGGCTGATGTTCGATCCCCAATATCGCCAGGCTTACGACCAATACGTTGGCGCCCGCAAACAACTCGATCAGCTTCGCCCGCCTGCCCTTGGAACATGGGAAATTGCCATCCCCCAGGCGACCGACGCCTTGCATTATGGATCGATCATCACCCGCATGAAGGCCGATGCCCTGCGCGCCGACGACCCTTACCAGTCGGCCCGCGCGTCCCTCGCCGATGCCACCACGCGCGTGTGGGTGATCGCAAAAGAATGGGAGCAAGTTCTTTCCACCGACGTGCGCTGGACGACCGCAAAGAAAGCCGTTGAACTGGCCCGGCAAAGTGTGCAAACGACATTGGCGGCGATGAATCCGTGATCCGTCGTGCCCGCGAGCAGACGGAACTGCCCGTGCGTCAACCTTAGGAGTAAACCGATGAAAAGTGTCACCAAAATTTTCGGCCTGCTGATTCCAAGCCTGTTGTGTTCGACTCTGTTTGCCGAAGGCATCCTCGTCGGCCCGCAGGGGACCGTGTATCGCGGGGAAAGTCGGGAAAAAGCCGACGTCCCGTCGGGCGTTGACTTGGACAAGAATCGCGGGGCCGCGGGGCGCGGCGGAATCGCCAATCCCAATCTCGAAGCCATCCGTACGGCCCAGGACGCTTTCGCCGAAGTCGATTCCCGCCTCAAGTCCGTCTTCAGCGAAACCCCGGAAATGAAGTCCGCTGCCGAAGCACTGCACAACGCCCAGCAGATGCTCAATGCCGCCGAGACCCAAGTCATGGCCGGGCTGCTCGCCGATCCCACGTACTCCGCCACCCTCGTCAAGCGCGACGCCGCCAAGCAGAAACTGGACGAACTTCGAGCCAGTGAACGCGCGGCCCCCGAACAGATCACCGCTGCCGCCGCCGAGGCCATGACCCACGGCAGCGTTCTCACGCGAATGCAGACCGACGCCATGCGTAAGAGCCTGGCCGTAACCGACGGCAAGAAAGCTCTCGCCGCCGCCAGCGCCAGCATCGCCGACCTGCAAAAGAAGCTCAAAGAATCGCTCGCCCAGAACACCGAATGGACGGGCAAGAAAAAGAAGCTCGACGACGCCCGCGCCAAACTGGCCATCAAATAGACCTTCAAGTACCACCGCCATGATCCCGGATACTCTTTGAACGCAAAAGGGGCGATGCGGGCCAATTTCGTCGAATAACAGGCATATTTGCAGATTTCGCACCGATGTGGTTAGAGAAAAGGGGTCCAAAGGGGGTCCCAAAGAGGTCCCTTTGCGGTCCCTTACGAGTCGCGGGGGCGTTCTGAACACTAATTTCCGGGTCCAACGCTTTCGATCCGAACCCAAGGATGTAAGTCCGGCTTCGCCGGGCGATCGCCCGAGGCCGAATTCCATTCTGAGCAATAAACTTGCCGCCCAAGCGCCGGTGGCGAACAGGAGAGCCTTAGGCCCGGCCCCGGCGCACGATTGCCCACGGGCGAGCCCCACGCCGAGCAATAAACCCGCCGTACAGACGCACGCGGCCAAGCGGGCGATCAAGACAATGAACTGACTCGCGTTCATAAATATAGCCCTCTACCCTGTGGCCCTTTGGTGCGCAAATGGTCGCGAATTCAGCTAAATTTCGGGAGAGCAAAAACGCTAACTGCTTGCAAAACAAGCAGTTGAAAATTTTGAATATTTTTAAATTGCCCAAAATGATGGTGCGCTTTTTGGCGCCAAAAAGCGCACCAATCTGGCAAGCTGGGTAAGATGCTAGAAATCGACCTCTAATGAATGGAGACAGGGCAGGTAAGCAAAGGCGGACGGAGAAGCGCCTCCCACGCCCCTCGCCACATGCGGGCGGCCGAAGGGAGGACTTACAAGACAGAATATGCACCTGGCCCGCAGAGAAGGATCATCAGCGGTGGCGAATGCGCTCCCCTTCCCAATGGAGTGCCCACGGGGGTGGTTGGCCGCGGGCCATTTGAGTTTGCGCGGGTAAGCCGTGGCTTCCCGGCGCTTGTCCACAACAGCAAAGATAAGCGCTCGCCGCCGCCACGATCACTGCGTTCAAGATTGAAGGATGCGGGCGACTGTCTCTTCAATCTGGGAAGGGTTGGCGGGCTTGGTGAGGTGGGCCAGGAAACCTGCTTGCGTGGTTTTCTGAATATCAGTCTCCATGCCATACCCGCTGAGCGCAATGGCCTTGACCGGCCGGTGGGCCAGCAATTGCCTAAGTAGCTGCTCGCCCGAACCATCCGGCAATCCCAAATCGCTTAACACCAGATCGAACGGTTCATCCGCTTCGGCGGCAATAAACTTCTCCAGAGCGAATTTCACGCAATCGGCCGTCACCACTTTGTAGCCGAGAGTTCCAAGCAATCGAGCCATCACCACTGCCGTATCGCGATGGTCTTCGACGAGCAAAATGTGGGAGCGAGCGACGGCCGTTGAACCACCTGGATTGCTTTTCGGCTTTGACGGATCGCTAACTCGCGGTGACTGGCGGGCCGCGGGCGGCAACTCAATCACGAACGTCGCACCCTGTCCCAAACCATCGCTGCTGGCGGTGATAGTCCCCTCATGCAACTGCATCAATCCTTTGCAGATCGCCAAACCCAGACCTAACCCGCCGTACCGTTTGGTGACGGTGGTGCCCCCTTGTTCAAACGCCTCGAAAATGTGAGGCAACGCGTCCTTTTCGATACCCTTGCCCGTATCCATGATTTCAACGCGGAAACCGCCTGTTGGCGTGGCCGCCGCATTGACAGTGATTCGTCCCCGCTCGGGTGTGAACTTGATTGCGTTTTTGAGGAGATTCCAAAGGACCTGCTGCAAACGAGCGGGGTCGGCGCTAATCCGGATGGGCTCGGAAGGCACGTTCACATTCAAAGAAAGATGTTTATCGGCCGCGTCAGCGTCACACGTTTGAATCGCGTGACGAAGAACATCCCGTCCATCCACGATCCGGCGCGCCAGGGACAGCTTCCCCCGTGAGATCCGCGTCAGATCCAACATGTCGTCGATGAGCCGCGCCTCCAGTTCGACGTTGCGTCGAATCATCTTAACGTCTTCGCGCAGATCCGACGGCAGCTGCGGGCTTCGTTCCATCATCACTGCGGTCATGAGCACCGGATTTAGCGGCGTGCGTAATTCATGGCTGAGCATCGCCAGGAAATCATCTTTTGCCTGACTGGCGGATTCGGCAATGGTCTTGGCCTGCTGGGCGGCAAGCGTGGCGGCATTGAGCTCGGCGTCGGCCCGCTTGCGGGCCGTGATGTCGAGGTTAATCCCCGAAAGGCGGATCGCTGTCCCGTTCGCATCGCGCTTCACGCGCCCAAGCCCGAGCAGCCAGATAATGCGGCCATCGCGATGCACCACGCGGAAGTCCGTACGAAACTCCGGGACTATTCCCTCCACCACGTCTCGAACCATTTTATTCGTGCGGGCGAGGTCGTCGGGATGCACGCGCGATTCCCAATCCGCATAACGCGGCGTTCCCTGCGCGGGATCGAAATCGTAGAACACGTAGTTTTCGGGCGACCAAGCGATGTCGCCCGTGCGGATGTCCCAATCCCACGATCCGGCGCCCGCCGCCTGCAGGGCAAAACGCTGCCGCTCTTCGCTCACGCGCAACGATTCCTCGGCCTGTTTGCGTTCGGTGATCTCGATCGCCGTGCCGATAAGCTGGCGCACCGCCCCGGTCTGGTCTCGCGAGAAAACCGCATCGCGGCTCTGAAACCAGTGCCACGCGCCGGTGCGGTCACGCATCCGGTGCTCGAAGTCGGCGAGCTGGTCATCGTCGAGTCCGCGCGCGCGATCGAGGTGTGCGGGGAACCGCGCCAAGTCGTCGGGGTGCATGAGCATCGGCACGGCGTTGTCGCCCATGGCAGCGATCTCTTCGGCGCTGTAGCCGAGGGACGATACGATCGGCCGATTCATGAAGACGGTGCGGTTTGTTTCCACATCGAAAACGTGTACCACGCCGGGCGTGACATCAAGGACGCGTTGGAGGAAATGTTCACGCTCGCCCAGCTCCTCGGTCCGCGCAGCCACACGCCGTTCCAGGTCGGCATTAAGCTCCAGAAGTGTTTTTTCGTATCGGCGCTGCTCGCTGAGGTCCGACACCACGAGGCAAATATCAGAAGAATCCTGCAATGCTGTCGCCGACGCCATCACCGGAACCCGCAGGGCGCTTTCGACGCATAGCGTCAACTCAGCTTCCCCGGTACGGGTCGTCATCAATTGAATCAGTGCGGCCACGTCCTCTGGGCAGAGCCATTCCCTCATGTAGTGACCCATCACTTGACCCAACGGCAATCCGAGCAGCTGAGCGAAGCCGCTGTTGCAATATTGAATCGTCCCCGCGCCAGACAGAATGACGGCGCCATCCCGCATGCGCTCGATCAGCAATCGATACGGGGTTTCCGAGCCTTGAAGGCTGAAGATTTGAGGCCCGTGCTCGGCATCAATGACCAGCGCGTCGACCGAGCCGCTGCGAATGGCGGCCAGCGTCTCCTGCGCTTCTTCCAACTGCACGCGCATCGCCTCAAACTCCGCCACGCTTGGGTGGGCCAAGACGCGGTGTGTCGTCGCTTGGCCCCTAGGCGGCTGCGGGAGGTCCGAAGTTGTCTGGCTAGGGTCTTTGATTAGCATGAGGACCTCCAGCCGGCAGAACAAACCCAATCACGGCGAGTATCCTGCCGGGATCACTCAGGTCACCGATCACCCGCCGCAGCGGCAACGGCAACTTCTTAACGAGCGTCGGAGCCGCGATAATCTGCTCATCCTTGGCCAACATCGGTTGCTGGTAAATATCGATGATCTCCAGATCGTATCGACCGCTCAAATGCTGATCGCAGAGCGCTTTGAGACTTTCAACGGCACGTTGGGACCGCGCGGTCATTCCCGTGATGTACAGCCGCAGGACGAATCGCTCCGTCGGATGCGCCGCGATCGCCTCTTCGAAGCCGGCGGCGGTCATGCCGCTACTTTCGCTGTCCTCAGGCTTTTTACTGCCACGAGCCATTTCCGCTCCTACCAATATGCTTCCGGCACGTTTCAGGGCTGACTCTACTTTTCCGAATTGGTTGCGTTCTGCGCCGGAGTCAAGTTCAAGCCCACCAGCACACGCTCGGTATTCGATAAATCGCCGATAATTTTTCTGATGGGCGTTGGCAACTTCCGTACAAGCGTCGGGATGGCCAGTATCTGATCGCCCTTAGCCAACTGAGGGTCCACAAGCAGATCGACGACCTCGATACGGTACTTTCCTTCAAGGTGCTCTTCGCAAAGGCGTTTCAAATTATTGAACGCCGCGACGGACCTGGGCGTGCTTCCGGCGACATAGAGTCGAAGATCCCATTCAGCAGCCCCCGGGGATGCCTGCTTTTCAACACGCTCCAAACGCCGAGATTTCTTAGTTGCAATGCTCATGTGTGCCGGTCCTTCTGCTGCCTTTTGGCACCCTCGCCATTCAGCGGGTCCGCACGACGACTTTGCGCCATGGCCTGACGTTCATCCCGTTCCGCAAGGGAGAACGCTTTCTCTTCATTTTCCAGATCGTCGATTAACTTGTGTTGAACCTGGGCCCGGGCCGTTAGCGATGCGATTTCGGCTTCAATCGCCGTCTGTTTCGCCTGGCTGTCCATCTTCTGTCGATGGATTTCACGCAAACGGCTCTGGGCCTTGGCTTTTTCTTCCGACTCTTGCGCCAGTCGAGCAGACCCGGTGAGCACGCCGCTGGGGCCTAGGTAAACATCCAACAACTGAATCCCGTTTGCCGACAGGACAAACTCGCGAACCTGATTGGAATGCTGCATCCCGCGCGACTTCATGATGTAGAGCGCTCTATTGCGTTCACCGGCTAGCTCGATGTCTCGCACGAAAAGCCAGGTGTCGATCAGTGAGGAGACATCGACTTCCGTTTGCTCCAGAGAATTGCCGCCAGCGGTCAGACTGGTCATGAAGGCGGTGATTTGCCGCCGCTTCAGATAATCCATCAGCCGCATCAGCATGGATTGGACATCCTGCAAGAGTCCCACGCCGGTAAGGCCGGTCACCGGGTCTATCACGACGACGGCGGGATCGAACTGTTCAACGGCCTTATGGATGACCGTCAGGTGTGTTTCCAGTCCGTACAACGTCGGACGCGAGGAGTGAATTCGCAGCAGGCCCTTTTTAACATGCGGCTCCAGGTCCATTCCGATGGACCGCATGTTCCGGATGATCTGCGCCGGGGATTCTTCAAAACCGAAGTAAAGGCAACGCTCTCCTCGCTTGCAGGCCGAATTCACGAGGGTTGCGGCCAGACTTGATTTGCCCGTGCCTGCCGTGCCCGACACGAGAATGCTGCTGCCCCGATAGTACCCTTTGCCGCCCAGCATGGCGTCGAGCCGTTCGACGCCGCTGGAGATCCGCGTGCTCAAAGCCGCGTGATCGAGGCCTACGCTGGAAACCGGAAGCACCGTGATTCCGGCACTGTCGATGATGAACGGATATTCGTTGGTCCCGTGACTGGTGCCTCGATATTTGACGACGCGTAAGCGGCGTGTGGAAAGCTGGTCATGAATGCGATGGTCCATCATGACCACGCAATCACTGACGTATTCTTCAATCCCTTGCCGGGTCAGTGCTCCGTCGCCTTTTTCGCCAGTGATGATTGCGGTGACGCCTTTTTCCTTGAGCCATCCAAACAACCGGCGAAGCTCTGCCCGAAGGATCGCAGTGTTGTTAAGCCCGGAAAACAGCGATTCAATCGTATCGAGGACCACGCGCTTGGCCTTCACCGAGTCGATGGCATAATTGAGCCGGACGAACAGCCCTTCAAGGTCGTATTCGCCGGTTTCCTCAATCTCGCTGCGCTCGACACGCACGAAATCCATCGCCAGCTTTTTCTGCTCGATGAGTTGTTCGAGGTCAAAGCCGAGTGATCGCACGTTCGTGGCCAGTTCTTCGCTGGTCTCTTCAAACGATACGAACACCCCATTTTCGTTGAACTGCGTGATGCCCCGCACGATGAATTCGACCGCAAGCAGGGTCTTTCCGCAGCCGGTTCCTCCGCAGACAAGGGCCGAACGACCGCGCGGCAATCCGCCGCAGGTGATTTCATCCAGACCGGCGATGCCCGTCGGGCATTTGCCAATCCCTTCGTCGCGCAGGGTTGGATTCTTCTTGGCCGACATTTAATTCGCTCCATTGGCAGAAGTCGCCCCCAACGGCGACCGTCAGGACGACGTGTACTAGAAGATCATATATAATAGCAAGAAATTCCGCAATACGCGTGTGCTCGAAGTGTGGAACACTGTCCCCTGCGCATCACCCGGCGGGCTCAATCACATAAGCGCAGCCGACGCTGGCGGACGGGTCGCATGGTCGTGGTCGGCAGAATGTTCCGGCCCGGCGTCCTAGCTCAGGAAGGCGGCGCGAACCTGTAGCATCGCTTCCAGGGCGTCGCCGCGCAAAGGGGAGCATAGAGAGCTTATGAAGAGGGTTGCCTTCGCCGAGCCGAATGAGCGCCGGCCTGAGGGCTTCAATACTGCTCATGGGTTCGGTCAGATGCCCGGCCAATGTACCCTCTACCGCCGTCTTGATGCGGTCGCGATTCTCCGGGTTCACGAGCGCCAGGAACGACTCATAACTTGGCTTGAGTTGGCCGCTTGGCAGGCCGAATATATGATAGTGCTACTCCGACCAGGACAACTCGTCCGTGGCGATGTTCCATTCCCAACTCCCCATGCTGGCCACCCACTTTGCCCGCGCAAGCGTGGCCTCGCTTGTTTCGTAGTGCCTGTTCCGCCCGCTTACGTGCGGTGATATCCAGATTCACGCCGGTCCAGCAGGTGATCTTACCCGCTGCATCGCGAACGGGCAGACCCTTGGAAAGAATCGCATGAATCTCTCCTGCCATTCTATGCGTAAAACAAACGTGAATGGATGTCGCTCAATGCGAAGGCATGGTGCTGGGGTGCGCGTTGCCGGGATGCGTGGTGGGACGCGCGCCGTGCAGGGCTTCTTCAGCGGAGTTGAGCGCCCGGCGCAGTTCGTCGGCCGTCTTGAATTCACCGGCATCGATCTTCTGCACCAGTTTGCGCAGCACGGGCAGAGACTTTTCAATCTCGGCCACCATGGCAGGGGAGACGGCGCGCTCCCAGTCGTTGAGGTTGGCTTTCCACTGGCCATTGACGAGTTTGAACCCGTAGCCCATTCCGACTGGTGCGCCTTTCGGCCGGATCTTGGCGGTGTCAGCGGTGATGTCGATTTTGGCGTTCTGGAGCATCATCTTGAAGATCTGCTCGGCCCGCTGGACGGGACGACTGGTTGGCTGAGTGGCCGGGTGCTGAAGGGTCTCGGTGGCGTCCATCAATCGACCCGTGAGCGTCTGCCGTTCGACATCGGCCACCAGCGCCCGCTGGCCGAGCCCGTCGCCCGTGCTGGCAGCCTGGGCTGCGGGGAGATTGCGATCAAGTCGGGCCTGCAAATATGTGACATAAGCCTGCTTCACGTCGTCCGTATTGTCCGCGCGGGCAACCAGGTTGAGCGAGCAGATCAGACACATCAACAGCAGAAAACGCATCATAGAATTTCCCTTTGGTAAAAGCTCGACAGAGTGTAACAATAGACAGCACGGTTTCCATCGCGAGAGATGAGACTTGCGATCGCAACGTTTTGGATGAATCGCATGGTGAGCATTTCACCCCTACACCTAGCCCGAGGCCGGGATGGAATTGCCGATCGAGCTGGGCGTGATGTTCTCCGATCGTTCCGGGGCAAAGACCCAGTCCCGTGAATTCTGGATCGCGGGTAGCGACATGGTGGCCGACCTCCCTACCGAGGCCAGAGCTGCCGATTCATACGGCCGAATGATCCTCGAAAATTGATCAACACAAGCGCCGCTGAAAGCATTCGGTGAGACGGCTTCAGCAGCTATGACTACTTTTTCGAGATTGGGAGGCTGATCCCCCTTCCCATCGGCGGCACGGGGAAATCCTGCGGAAATGTCACCACGCAGCAAAAGGCAGTCGCAAAATAGTGTTAAGGCGATGATGGAATGTCGTTCTTTGCTATTTTTTAGTGTTTAACAGCGCTAGAATTTCGGCAACATGTGCGGTCGATATACGGTCAGAAGATTCAGCGCGATGATGTATGGCGCGATCGTGCGATTCGAGGAATTCGATGAAAAGGCAATTGTTCCTCGCTTCAATGTCGCGCCAAGTCAATCCGTTCCCGTAATCCGCTTGGACAAAGACGGTGCCCGCGTAGCCAATTCGATTCGATGGGGATTGATTCCCTTTTTCACCAAAGGCAAACCGACGACGCAGCCGATCAACGCCCGAGCCGAGACCGTCGCGACGTCGGGGATGTTCCGCCAAGCATTTCAACGCAGAAGATGCCTGCAGGTTGCGGATGGATTTTATGAATGGAAGAAGATCGGCGAGGAGAAACAGCCGATGTTCATTCGCTTCAAAGATGATCGACCTTTCGCATTTGCTGGCATCTGGGAACGCTGGATTCCCGAAGAAGGCGCCGAACCCGTCGACACTGTTTGCCATGTGACAACAAAGCCAAACTCCCTAATGGCCCCGATCCACAACCGGATGCCCGTAATTTTGCGCCAAGAGTATTATGAGAAGTGGCTGGACAAAGACACCAACATCGATGCGATCAAACGCTTACTCCGCCCCCTGCCCGATGATGAGCTTGAAGCGTATCCCGTAACCAGAGCAGTCAACAGCCCAAAGAATGACACTGCGGAAAACGTCAAGCCGATTTAAGAATGGCTCAGGCACGTCCGTTCATTTCGCACCCATTCCAAGAGAACAAAAGCAGTGTGGCGGGACAGGCACGATATCTTCGGGGCGGATAGGGATGTTACTCATTGCGATGGGGATAGGGTTGGCGGGTGCGTGATCGTCACGCCGCCGAAGGATTTCCTGGTCGTCACCCGACGCATGACCCTCCGGCGGGTCGCCCCGGTGCCGGCCCACGCACCGCCCCTTCATGCGGCTTCCGACGCGGGGCCTTCAAGGCAACGCGTCGTCGGCGTTGTCGACGCGGGCAAGGCTTCGATCGTCGTATGATCGGGCAGCATACCCCGCTGCGTCCCCATCATCGCCACGATCACCGTCGTCTGGCGAGCCTCGTCGATCAACTGCCTCGACACGTCCACAATCTCCGGCCGCTCTCCCCGACGCATCACCATCGGCATCAAGTGGTGCGATCCGCCTTCGATCCAGCCCACTGCCGTTGCGCTGAACGGGCCGACGTTCCCTGCCGAATCCGCCCAGCGTGCCCAGTACACCACCCGCATCGGTTCGCTCGCCAGTGGGGGCGTCAGGCGGATCATACTGATACCGCTCCAGCACGCTTCCCGAAGTGTCCATCAGCGCCGTCACGTTCCAGTTGGCGTCCTGCGCCACATAGATGCGTTCTTCGAACCCGTCGCTCATCGCAGGTTCACGTCACGATCCCGACAAACCAGCGCATCGACGTAGACCGGGCTCCAAACAAACTGGTTCTCTTGCAAACTGGCTTCGTAAGTCGTTGCGTCATCGAGACAAAGAAGGAAGAGTCGTCGGAACGCGAATGTTCTTGTTTGTCGCGTATTGCTGAAGGCCAAGATAATCCTGAAAATATCGGACTTCACGATCGAGACCTGTGGTGGGATCGAGAAGTATCAGGAAGTACTGCTTGCCTTCCGTGTTGCCGACAATACCACCATCAAAAGTCACGTAAGCAGTCAGCTTGTCGATCAGCACAACCCCACCTCGTATTCCCTCTTTGGCTAGCACACTGGTTGTTGTCACTCGATCGATGACCAGTTGGCGTCCGGTGGTGGCGTCCTGATAGACGCCAACACGAGAAGTGACTGGCGTTATGCGCGCGTCATCACACCCAAATGAGCTAAGGGCCAAGAACAAGACGCCAACGAGTCTAGTGTTCGCCATTCCACTTCTCCGTAAACTTCCACTTCTTTGTGTAATAGATGTGCCAGTCAAAAGTTCGCCAAGAACCACCGCGAACAACACTGGTTAGTAGGGTGCGAACTGGAAACGACAGGTTAGGGAGATCCCACTTCCAGCGATCCCATAAATCCATTTCTACTTTCAAGTCCGCTTCCCAATCACTGATGACACACTTGGCCCTACGGATCGTACAAATATCGCTTCTACACCGCCCCTGACGTGTCTACAATCCCCGTGACGTTCCAATTCGCATCCTGCATCGCGTAGAATCCCTCTTCATAGCCGTTGGTGCTGGTGTTGGCATCGGCATCCCGATCCCGCACCACCCGCGCACCGACATACACCGGCGACCAGGTGAACTGGCTGTTCTTGGCCGTGCTCCCGCCGCCGGCTTCCTGAAGAATCTGCCAGTCTTTGCTGTAATAAAAAGCCGTCGCCCACTTCTTGATCGCCCGACCCAACGCGTCGTATTCATACGGCGTCGACCCGCCCACCTGCCGGTTCCAAGCGTCGTAGGTCTACGTCTTGTTAAGGGTATCGCGCGTGGTGTTCCCGTTGAGATCGTAAGTGGGTGTGCTTGTGGCGCCGCCGCCCCTCACGCTCACCAGTTCGTTCTGCGCATTGAAGGAGCGCGTCTGGGCGCCGGCGGTTCCGGTGATGGACAACATGTTGCCGAGCGCATCATAGTTGAATCCCCGCTGCCGGGGGGGCGAAGCGATCGCGTCGGGAATGCCGTCGCTGTTGGCGTCGGTCAGCGTGCCGTTTTGAAATTGGGCAAACGATCCAGTCCGTCATTCATCTCCAATTCAGTTCGGCTCATCAGTCCCTTGCCGGCGTACCTTCCCTTAGGAGGCGCTTCCAATCCACTTGCCGCTCTGCGGGAGTTTCCTGTGGCTCCCAAGGCGCTGGGCGAATTAGTGCCTCAACGCTATCGCCCATTCCAGTGAAATAATTCCCCATTGCCAAATGCATACGCGTGCTCGCATGGTTGAAGCGAGCCAAACGTTCTACACCCTTGTCCTCAAACAGAAAGTCCGTCTGCAAATAGAGGATCGTCCAATCCTTCAGTGGAATTTTGTGCACTGTTAATCGCGTATGCAGAAGTCTGACGGTTTGCCCCGCTGTAAGTACAAAACCGGTTTCAGACGAACCGAGTGGCTCACTCAGATATTGGGCACTCAACAATTCGGAGCCATTCGGGGAAACGTAGACTCCCTGCCGTCCGCCTTGCGAAACCAGCAGAACATCGCGCTGCAGGGGCGCCTCTTGATTGAAACGGCGACTGAATGGTGGACATGCTTCAACATAAAAGGTGTCGGCAGAGTTGCAGCCCACTGTGATTATGGCCAAGCACAACAGTAGTAGATTTCGTAACATATGGGGGCCGTCCGGAAGAATGTAAGCCGTTATCGACCACCGAAGCCCAGTATGTTCATTCCGTCGTACCCGTAAAAGTGCAGAGCGACTTTGTTCCAATCACCGCGGAAATCGTGGGGTTTACCAAAGTCGTCGACGCCTTTGAAGGCGCTAAAGCATTGCATTGCATATGCCTGAAACGATTAAAGGGGCCAAGACCCTTTAAACGATAAACTGATACAAACTACCCCCATCCACATACCCCGCCGGGTCCTGCTGCAACCACCGCATCATCTCCCAGTTGTAGGTGCGGTTGCGGAAGTTGGCCGTGCGGGTGGAGATGTCCGCTGCCGCGTCCTGCACGAAGTTGCCAAAGCCATAGTTCCCGCCATAGTTCCGGCTTCCCCACGTCGGCGTCAGGAACGTCACCCGGCCATACGGGTCATACTGATAACGCTCCAGCACCGTGCCCGCGTTAGCCATGGGGCCTCCTTGTTGTGTTCAGGACATGATACGGGGACGCCGCCAGTTTTGCGAAACAAGCCATTCATGGCACAACCTCTCGAACTGTAACAGCATTATTGTAATGAACGAGATCGGCGATACAAAGCATGGGGACTCCACAAACTATCTGCGTCCCCGTATCATCTCCCCCTGCGCAAACAAATACTGGCGGGACGGAACACAGTTACGAAGGCGGAGCGACAGAAATCAACGTGACCCCTTTGTGTCGCCCATCATAGAACTCGTTCGAGTGTAACTGTAATAAATCATCTCTCCCCACAACCGGGGCTGACAAGCTCCTTCAAGCTCAGAACTCGGTTCGCTGGCGTATCAAGCGATTCCCAAGGTGCCGGTCTGATCGCGAAAGCTACGCGCTCGCTCATTCCGCTGAAATATCTAGCCGTGACGAGTGGATCGCCAATCCGATTCTGCCCAATGGCTCCGAACGAATGATTGAACTTGGCAACGCGCACCTTCCCGGCGTGCTCAAATGAGAATTCAGTCCACAAGTAGAAGAAGATCCAGTCCTTCAGTGGAACCTTTCTTCTAACCAAGCGTGTATGTAGCAGGCTAATTTGTGAACCCGCCGGTAACAAGAAGTGCGGTATAGCAGCGTCATATGGGTCATATTCATATTGTGCTATGAAGTCATCGCTTCCTTCCCGCTGGAGAAGGCGCACATCTCGAGCCAGTTTTGCCTCGGTACGTCGGTTATACGAGAATGGGGTTCTGTTCTCTACAGGAAACGTCTCGACTGAAGAACACCCTACGAGGGAACACAGCACGCATGCAGTCAATCCAAGAGATAACAGTTCTGTAGGGGGGCGCATCGGAAGCACTCCTTTCATCGTCCGCCAAAGCCGAGAATATTCATCCCGTCATAGCCGTAGAAGTGAATTGCTACCTTGTTCCAGTCCGCACGAAAGTCATGTTTCGTCCCATCATCGTCAGTGCCGGTAAATGCGCTATAGCATTGCATGGCAAAGGCTTTCGAGACCCTGAATCCTTGGCCTTCCAATCCGTTAATGACTGCCGTCTGGAAGCCCCACGCCTTTCTTTCTTTATCCGCTTCTCGCGTATGGCCTCCCAGGAATCCGTCAGTATATAGCCGTGCCCAAATATCGCTATGCCCCAAATATTGCCGGAATTTGCCGAGACTGCCTTGACGAGGTCAGCGAAGGTCGTGGGCTTCACAATATTCTTCCCATGTGTGAACAAGTCAGTTCCGGCAAGAATCCCGATCCCGCCTCCGATGTTGGTCAAATCCCCCGCATCTTGCATCAAGTTTGCGGCGATCCAGACGTTCGGCGTTGAGACCTCCTGCCCCGGGCACAGCACATAACTAGTCTCGCGTCTCGTAAGTTGCCCAACCTGAACCGATAAATGGGTACCATACAACCCAAGAGAGCCTCCTTGAAGCCACTTGTTTATCGAATCCGGGTCAGTATCGAGATCAACCTTTAGCGCAAGGCCCAAAACACTGTCACCATTCTCACTTACCCACCGTTGGCGAGAGTCGTTAGTAGTACCTTTCTTTTTTCATAGCCCCAAGGGATCAACATAGTTGGTTGGCCCCGAGCCGTTGAACTGGTACAGATTCCCCCCATCCACATACCCCGCCGGGTCCTGCTGCATCCACCGCATCATCTCCCAGTTGTAGGTGCGGTTCCGGAAGTTGGCCGTGCGGGTGGAGATGTCCGCCGCCGCGTCCTGCACGAAGTTGCCGAAGCCATAGTTTCCGCCATAGTTCCGGCTCCCCCACGTCGGCGTCAGGAACGTCACTCGGCCATACGGATCATATTGATACCGCTCCAGCACCGTGCCCGACGGGTCCACCAGCGCCGTCACGTTCCAGTTGGCCTCCTGCACCACATAGAGGCGCTCTTCAAACCCGTCGGTCATCGTCAAGTTCGCGTCACGATCCCGCATCACCAATGCGTCCACATACACCGGCGACCACACAAACTGGCTGTTCTTGGCCGTGCTTCCCCCGCCCGTTTCCTGCACCACCTGCCAGTCCTTGCTGAAAAAGCGAGACGTTGCCCACTATCTGATCTAGTAGTTCGTCGTAATCCACTCCTTTTGGTGTTCGAGATATACGATTTTACGAGAACTCAACGGCGGCCATCGCGATATCACCAGTGATGTTGAGGGATAGCGTCCGAATTGGTACACGATAAGTGTTTCCTGAGCCGAAATATATGCTTCTGATACAATTAACGGAATCAAAACCATCCAAAGTGCATATTTAAGAGCACGCTCGATTTTTAGACCGATGAACGGAATCCAACACACCGGCAACACAAAAGTCGCTGCGCCAATTAGCTGAGCCTTTACCGAGTGCATCGAGAGAAACACTTCTTCGCAACGAAACCAACCAGTGACTAAGAATGTCCACATAGCCAGCGGTACGCAGAGGCACACACGAAAGGGATGTGCCCCTAAGACCGTAGCAATGGGTGCAATGACATGTCGCCGATGATCTCGATAGTCGATCCTAGTCATACGCCGCACTAGAGCCCTTTCGGAATATCTTTCCAGGGAACGGGCGGAAATGCCCAATGCCCCGGCGGATTGGGTGGTGGGTTAGGAGCCATTCCGATGTCCCAAGTGATGTCAACCACGTTGTCCCCCGGGTCGATCAAGCGCCAAGATCCCGGAGAATCACACGAAATCCAAATATCATTTGCGTTATGCTTGATCTTGTAATATGTGATTTTTTCATCGACACCTTGGATCGCGAATGCGTCAGCATAATAACCGCCAACAGACTTGGGGACAAACCAAGCGCTTTGCTTGCCCTTATTGTCTTCAGGATAGATTGCGATCGTAGGGCTACCATTTCCCGATCCAGGACGGCAATTGCACGCAATCGTGATCTTGCCTTGCCAGACTCCTCCAAAAAGATTTCCCCAATCGACCCGGCCGGTTGGATCAAGACCGCTGACAGGATCGTTGTTCTCCATAGCGTACAAATTCGCTCCATCCCGATACGCATCGTCCTGCTGCAACCACCGCATCATCTCCCAGTTGTACGTGCGGTGGCGGAAGTTGGCCGTGCGGGTGGCGATGTCCGCAGCGGCGTCCTGCACGAAGTTGCCAAAGCCATAGTTCCCCCCATAGTTGCGGCTTCCCCACGTCGGCGTCAGGAACGTCACCCGGCCATACGGATCATACTGGTACCGCTCCAGCACCGTGCCCGACGGGTCCACCAGCGCCGTCACGTTCCAGTTGGCCTCCTGAGCAGGATAAGGGGTCACCGTGACTTACCTGCCGAATGTTGCACTTTTGGCTTCATACCCGTTCATTTTAGCATGGACGTGGCAACGTGCCTATGAATGGAGTTGGCCCCATTTCTTTTGCGATCGCCTTGCCGTTGCGAACCGGCGAAGTAGACGGGTCGGGCGGCAGTTTGCGGCGGGATTGGTTTCGTAAGCAATGGAACCTCGTCGTAGATGACGTTGAGCCATCGAACGGAACCGATCCGCTCGAACGGTCATCCACGAGCGATTGAAAAAACGTTGTGGCCGTTTTGCGGCTTTTGGGAAATGGCTACGCGGGACTGCGAAGCGTCAGTTTGCCCAGCAGGAGAGTGGCAGAACAACGCGATGAATGTTGCGAACAAAAGTTCAATCAGCGGATGCAAATGCGAAGCGATCTGGTGGAGTAGACAAGGCCAAACAAGGTCAGTGGCAAGGTCAGAGAGAGGGTTCAAAAAAGATAACCCTTGCACGTGGCGAGGGTTAGAGTTCGGAAAACGGAGAGGGGGAGACTATGCAAGCAAATTCGTGCTGTTCAATGTTTTCTGCCCGAAATCCAGCCCCTTCAAGCACCTACGTTGCTGCTGCCCGAGAACAACCGTCACTCTCCGTTACCAATCCCCCACCACTCGTGTTGGCCAATTGCGGACCATTCTGCGGACCGCAGCGCGAAACCGGCCCAGGAAATAGCGTTGGCGTTGGATGTGAATCGATTTGGGAAATTGCAGCTTGCAGGAGCAGGTGTCCAGACCCCATTCCTGTCCCCAGTTTGCAGTATAGTTTCCGCGGCCAAAAGTGATCTGGTCCTGTCGCTCCTGAACCGGGAACTTCCCGATTCTGTCTTGTTCACTTACCCTTGGTTCATCCCGCAGAGGATACGGCTCTGCCGGCGGGCAACCGGAGCGCTGCTGTGGATCGCCTTACGGCTGACGGGTTGATCTCCTTCATGAGATCAACCCTTTTTCGAGTTGTTAAACTGAATTCTTACAGCAGCAAAGTTGGGTATGCAAATTCTCTTTACGCAATTGGCATTTCGCGGATGCATTTTCCTTCCCACCTTCATCGCCGCACTTGCTTGACGAGCCGCGGGCATCGGCAGCGGTTATGCTTGCGATGCCGGTGGAGTCGGACATCGCCGGATTCCGATGCGTGTGCTGAATATCCGTGGCGTCTGGAGCGGTATATCGACCCGCGAGACCGGGACTGTCCCGGCCCAGAAATCACCAAATTAGCCAATGAAACTAATCCTCTGAATTGGGACACGATTGGGGTCTGGACAACGGTAAAATCATTTCAACAACATTTCCTGATTACGCGTCGAATGGCGGAAACTTTCTCTTGCGAAGAACAAACCATGTCATGGCCCAAACAGGGATCCCTCCACATATAAAGC
>JBBQSU010000056.1:0-21819 GCA_038234815.1 Tepidisphaerales bacterium
AAATACGGTGGCTGCGACATTTCGGTTCCACACTCCTTGAATTGATGGCGGCGAACCGGGGCCTTGCCCCGATCAAAATGCCGGGGCCATCGCCGGACGCGACATGCCCTTAAAGCTTACTCCACGGGCCAGACGCACCGTCCTTAATAGCAGTCCGTCTCGCTCGATCGGCAGTTCCGGAAGCTCCTGCCAATGTTCAAAGCGGCTCCGCAAAACCGCGTCGGCGTCACCAACGACGAGGGCATCTTTGCCGAACAACGCGGGCCGATCAAGTTGCCGATCGGGCCAGAGGTCATATTGCGCCCACCGGCGCCGGCCTGTCCATGATCCGGTATAGAACGTCCGGGGCTGACCCGGCACATAAAACGCCATCAGCGACGTCATCTGATAGTCCTCGCAGAAAACCATGTCGCCGGGTTTCAGATACGAACCGACATATTCGCCGATCTGGTCGTTTCCGCGAAGTTTGTAGGCGAAATCGACGCGCGCGGGCTTGATTTTGAACGACCATGACTGGGCATTGATCCACCGAACGAGTGGATAGAGCAGCGTGGTATCATAGACCGTCGGAAGCATCACAATTCCCAGACCGATCGCGATCGCGAGCGTTGTTCGCCAGATTTTGGATACAGAAAGTTCGCGCGACAGGAAATAGCTCGCCAGAATAAGCAGAGTGAAATAGGCCGGGGCCGGCCAGTTGGGTTGTGGCTTGGACCGAAGCGCCGACAGCGAAGTGACGAGGAAGAAAAACAGGCCGATGACGACCAGAAATCTCAGTTGGCGAACGGGTTCAACTCGCCGAAAGCTTCCCGCAGAATCAACTGACTTTGCAACAGTTGCTGGCTCAGAGGATTTTGTAAATCCAACCCGCAAGGCAAAGATCGTCCCCGCGATAACACACGCGAAGACCGCGGGGTTGATAATCCCGGCCTGCCCAACCAGGAACAGCAGGATGGTAGTTGGCTGGAAGTGACTTTCACCCGAAGCGCCGGTTTGCGTGCCGACGTGTCGCAGCGTCACCCAGTCGTGCTGGGCATTCCAGATCACCACCGGCAGTGTGCAAAGCAGCGCGATCAGTGTTGCAAGCCAGAATCGGCTGAGGCGCAGGTGTTTCCGGCTCGCTGGATCAACCAGCAAGAACAACAGCATCGCCGGCAGCCAAAGCAGCATGGCGTACTTGGTGAGAAAGCCGATGCCCACCAGCAGGCCGATGATCGGCCAGAGCGCAGAGGCGTCATCAAAAATCGCCTTTGCGGCAAGGCAGGTCGCCAGTGCCCAGAGCAGGAAGAATGGCGAGTCGATGGTCATCAGCGACGACCCGGCTGCGAACATCGGCACCAGCCCGCTCAGCAGCACCGTGCCCAGCGCCAGTCGATCCGACTGAAACAACTTGCGCGACAGCCAATAGAAACATCCGCCCGTGATCGTGGCAAATACGATTGCCGGGTAGCGGATCGCGGGCATGGTCTGGCCGAAGATCGAGCAACTGGCCCGAATGATGTACGCGATCGCGGGGCCTTTGCTGTAGTAGCTCAGGTCAAGCTGGCGCGACCAGTCCCAGTATTGGGCCTCGTCGCCGGCCAGGTCCAGCCAGCCGGGCTTGTGCAACAAGTAAAGGTGCAGCAGGAAATTCAGGACCAGGACCAGCACCAGTAGAAGGCGGCAGCGGAACGGTGAGAGCCAGGACAAGGTTCGGTGCATATTTCAACCTCCGTCCGATGCCCGTGGAATCGAGCGCGTGATCGCTCGGGGCGGGCAGAAAAAACGCGAAAAGCCGTCGCAGGGGTTGCCCTGCGACGGCTGCGTACTTTTTCATAAGGTCTGATGCCGCTTCAGCTTAGAAGCTGAAGATGACATCGACGGCCGCCGTCACCTGGTAGTGATCGGTGCCGCCGTCAAACACGGCCTTGTCAGCATAGTCCAGCCGGAGTTCCGGTCGGATGAGCAGATTCGAGAGAATCTTGGTGGTCGGCATGGGCTTGATGGCCAGGCCGATCGTCGCTTCGTAGTAGGTGTTGGGGACGCCGGCCAGGCTGGACGGTGCGCCGCCGTCCTGGTCGTCGAACCATTCACAACGCCCGTTGACAGTGAACATCTCGTTGATCTTGTAGCTGCCATATCCGGCGATGCCGTACCACTGCGCGGTTTTGCCCGTGCCCGGATCGGCCTGTGCTTCCCAGCCGTAGTCGGCGTTGATTCCGATGGTCAACTGGTCGGCCACGGCATAGGTGGCCCAGTAATCGAGCACCGTGCGCCAGCCACTCGTGGCCGGATCTTCGCTGCCGGTGATGAAGTTAAAGTACCCATCGTACTTGTCGTGGCGGTAATGCAACTGGCCCATGTAGTCCAGTTCGCCATTGTTGTCCTCGAACTGATCCCATCCGCGGCTGACACCGAACTGAACGTCCATATGGTCGTTCAGCTTGTACGCGACAATGGCCCCGGTATGGGTATAGGGTACCTGGTCGAACAGAAAGCTGTGGGAGAAAAGCGCGTTGCCTGTCGGCAGTACCACTTCATAACCGATCGGCGTATACCACTTGCCCAGACGCACTAACATGCCATTGCCGACCGGAAAAGCCAGATCGATATAGGCCTGGTTGATGTCGTACTGCACTTCAGGGCTGGAACCTTTCACCAGGCCGGTCTTGCTCGGTGAATAGATGGTCAGGCCGTTGGAGTGAGTGAAGCGCGAATCTTCGCCCCAGGTTTGCTCGATTCGGCCGCCGATATCGAATTTCATCTTCGACACGTCGACCTTGCGCTCGATCGTCAGGTTCACCTGGTTCAGGAGCAGTTCCTGATTGTCGGCATTGAACGCATAGCCGGTGATGGTGTCATTCGGGGGATTGCTCATGCTGTAGGTATAAGAACCTTCGATGAGGCCCGAAACCGTGATGCCTGCCGAATCCATCGACTTGCCAAGCCCGGCCTGATCCAGCAACTGGGTCAGCGGCTTTTTCGTCACTTCTTCGTCCAGATACTTCGGGGCAGTTGACAGCGCCATGTCGGCGGCCTGGGCAAAGCCCGTGCAAGTCAGGGCAGCCATAAGCGCCCAACGACTTGCCTTGCAACGATTCCACATACGATCTCCTTCCCACAAGGGGAGTAGTAAAGAGGTTCCCTGATCGATCCGCCGGAGCGCGTTGGCGGAGGCCATCCAAAGTTGGCACGGCCGTATTATGTACAAATCCAAAAGAACGCAAACAGCCTGCCCGGAAATAACATCCGGCCGGCTCACATCCGCGCAGAGCCAGGTCAGAATCGAAAGAACCCCATGCGGGTCGTTCCATCGCAATTCCGAGCATTCCAATGATCGGACAGAAGGCTACAATCACAACAGTGATTGTGCTTCTTATCAGGCTTATAACACGATGAATCATTGGCAAAAGTCGCTCCCGGAAATCTATAAAGCCCTTTCAGAAAACGAATTGCGCGTGCGCATCGGTTCTGTTAAGGAATTGTTAGGCTCGCGTCTGGCCATTCTCGGTCATCACTATCAGCAGGACGCCATTATCGACTTATCGGACTTCGTGGGAGACAGCTTCGAACTCTCCCGCCGGGCCGCCGAACAAAAGGGCGTCGAATTCGTCGTCTTCTGCGGCGTCCACTTCATGGCCGAATCGGCGGACATCCTGACCGACGAATCCGTCCGCGTGATCCTGCCCGACCTGGGCGCCGGCTGTTCCATGGCCGACATGGCCAACCTCGATCAAACACTCGATTGCTGGGCACAACTCATTGCCACCTGCCCCGACCAGCGCATCGTGCCCATCACCTACATGAATTCGTCGGCCGCGATCAAGGCCTTTGTTGGCGAGCATGGCGGGGCCGTCTGCACCAGCAGCAACTGCCGAAATGTGCTCGAATGGGCCATGGCCAACCCCGCCACTCCCGCCGAGCAGCCGCCCGGCCAAACTTCTTCTCGTCCCCCGGCGCAAAAAACCAAGGTCCTCTTCTTCCCCGATCAACACCTTGGCCGCAACACCGCTGCCGCCATGGGCTATCCCCTCGACCGCATGGTCGTCTGGGATCCAACCCAGGACCTCGGCGGCAATTCCGAAGAGCAGCTTCGCCAGGCGGATTTTGTCCTGTGGAAAGGCCATTGCAGCGTCCACCAGCTTTTCCGACCCGAACACATCGACCAGGCCCGCGCCAAGCATCCCGGCATCAAGGTGATCGTCCATCCCGAGTGCCGGTACGAAGTCGTCCAGCAGGCAGACCTGGCCGGCAGCACCGCCTATATTGTCGATCAGATCAACAAAGCCTCGCCCGGCACCAAATGGGCCGTCGGCACCGAAGTTCACCTTATCAATCGCCTGGCCCATCTGCATCCCGAGCAAAAAATCGTCGTCCTCAGCGATTGCCAGTGCCTCTGCACCACCATGTTCCGCATCGATCTGCCGCACCTGTGCTGGGTGCTGGAAAACCTCCTCGCCGGTCAGGTCGTCAACGAAATCAAGGTCGATGCCAACACCCGAAAATGGGCGATGATTGCGCTCGAGCGCATGCTGGCCATCAAGGGCACGGGCAACCCTGTTGGCAAGGCCCAGCCGGCTGGGAACACTATTGACTAGGCCACCGCCGGTGGAGTCCACTGGCCGGCGCGCTTGCCAAACCTGCGGGTTTGATTCACGCTTGTCTCTATGAAAGCTGACCTCAAAGTTCTCGCCAATCCGGCCCAGTTGGCCAAAGAGGCCGCCGAGGTCGTGATTCTGATCGGCACGCAGGCCATTGAGGACCGCGCGGTTTTTGCCCTGGGATTGTCCGGCGGAAGCACGCCCAAGGCCCTGTTCGAGCACCTCGCCTCCGATGCCTGCCGGGCACGCCTCGACTGGACCAAGGTCGAAATTTACTTCATGGACGAGCGGTGCGTTCCTCCCAGCGACAACGAAAGCAACTACCGCCTGGCCGAGCGGGCCCTCCTGGGCCAATTGCCGATTTCCTCGGCCAACGTCCATCGGATCAAAGGCGAGATCGACCCCGCCCGCGCTGCCAAGGACTACGACCGCTTGCTCCAGGCACGCTTTGCAGACTCCGGCCTCGACCTTGCCCTGCTTGGCATGGGTAATGACGGTCATACTGCCTCCCTGTTTCCACGATCCAAAGCCTTGAGCGCATCCAATGCCTGGTGCGCCGCTCAGTTCATCGAAAAATCCACCACCGGCCGAAGCTGGCGCGTCACCCTTACCGCGCCGTTCATCAACCGCTCGCGCAACGTGCTGGTGCTGATCGCCGGCGCCGCCAAGGCCAAAATCCTGGCCACCGTCCTCAATGGCCCGAAAAATGTTCTCGATCTGCCGATTCAATTGATCGACCCTCCACAAGGCCAGATGCTATGGCTAACCGATGCCGCCGCCGCCAGCGAACTCCGCTAAGCCCCAGACGCCGCGCCCCGCGCCCAGTAAGTTGCGGCTTGGCCGTCGTCCCACCTTCTTATAATCCCGCACGTTGCCCATAGAACTTCCTCCAGATTTCCCCTTGGCCCGCACGCAATACCGATGCCCTCGCGTGTCGTCGTGGTCACCCCCCTCGACTGCGCGACTCCCCGAAACCTGCCGTTTCGCCGGACACGGCGTCTGATGACAAGAAAGTGTCTCGAAGCGCACTTCCTTGAAAATCGGCCAAATTCGCAAGATTCGGACCGATTTTCGCGGCAAAAGGGGGTCCAAAGGGGGTCCCAAAGAGGTCCCAATGGGGTCCCTGAGCGTTCTGAGAGCCTTCAGAAACTTAAAATCCGGGTCCCGCTTATTGGATCGACCCCAACCCAGTAATGCACCTCCGGCTTGGCCGGACGACTTGCGCGTTGCCGGAAAAATCGCGGTCGCCTTTGGCGCACTGGGTCTTGTCCCGGGTGTGGGTCGGACTTGGCCGGACGATTGACCGGGTGCGAATCCACCACCGAGCCATAACCTCGCGGCGCAAGCCCACGCGGCCGGGCAAACGGGTAATAGATCAGTCGAGACAGCCAGTTCTCTATTGGTCATAACTATAGCCCTCTACCTAAGGGCCACAATTGCACGTTGGTGCGCGAATTGGCGCTTTTTCGCGCAACTCGGAGTGCTCAAAAAGACACTCAAGTGCTTGCTGATGCATCACTTATAAAAAATAAAATATTTCTGCAAGGAGGTCAAATCTTGGTGCGCTTTTTGGCGCCAAAAAGCGCACCAAGTTTCCCCCGACCCCTCCAGAGTCGCCCCCGCCCGGAGCCCTCACAAGCGCTATTTAGGTAGGATGGGTACTGCGCACCGACGCACGATATCGCGTGGCGGGAACACGGCGGGTGGTGCCCACTCCGCCGAACTCTCCGCTAGTCAGCGTATTCAGCAGAACCCTGGGGACCGAATGCCCCACGGCGACGGAGACACGGCGCTATGGACGTAATAAACAATGACCCCCTTATGTCTGTCCATATAAATCGATGGAACGATCAAAGTCTTCTTACTACAATTATTTCTGTTCAACCGAGGCGATTGTCGGGGAAGACATATCTTCCGACATTCGTCCAAGGGATGATAGGTTATGCCGCCTGACGAACCATCGCAGCTTTCGCAGAACTCGCTGGAATATGAGACGCCGGTTCCAAGAGCTTGGCGTGTCGTGACGATCCCCCGCGGGCTTTTTGCTTTCCACCGGATGATGCTCGAAAACGTCGAAGTCCTTTCGATCATCTACGGCATCGTTGTCATGAGTGTCGGCTGGCTATTCAAGTTGGTTGGAATTGTCTTCGTCGTTAAGCCGAAGAGACCGGCGACATAACCCCACATTGCCATAGACCGGCCCCGCGTCGGGCGTTCCGATAGACCGCGCGACATAAAGGGGCCATTCACATTTTTGACCGCGGACACGGGAAAGAAACGGGGAACTTTAGTGCCCGGAGGAGGAACCGCAATGGGGATATCTAGAATGCTGTCGCAGACCGCCGCGTGTCCATCCGGCACTGACCCCGCCGCCACAATATCCTGAATGCCACGGGTGCCCCCTTCGTGTCTTCGTGGTTAACCCCCGCCTAGCTCACCTTCGCCAGCAGCACGACGACATGCGCCGCCAGCGCCTCGCCGCGGCCGATGGCGTCGACACCCTCATTGGTGCCGGCTTTCACATTCACTTGCGTACCTAGCAGCCGTTCGAGGTTTTCGCGGATTGGGACCTTGTAGGTGCTCAGCCGCGGGCGCTCGGCGAGGATCAGGCAATCGGCATTCTCGATGCGATACCCTTCGGTGCGCATCTCCTGGATGGCCCGCTGGAGGAAGATCTCGCTGGCGGCGTTTTTCCAGCGCGGGTCGGTGTTGGGGAAATGCTCGCCGATGTCGCCTTCGCCGATGCCGCCGAGGATCGCGTCGACCAGGGCATGGATGAGCACATCGCCGTCGCTGTGGGCGATGGCGCTCATCTCGTCCGACACTTTCACCCCGCCGATCATCAGCACCCCGCCGGGTTGAAGCCGGTGCAGGTCGTAGCCTTGGCCGATGCGGAAATTGGTCCGGGTCATTTGAATCCTTACAGATTGAGAATGAACCACGAAGACACGAAGGCTCGAAGAAGACCGTAAACCGCAGATGATACAGATTGAATTCGAGGCTATCTCTTATCTGCGCAATCTGCGGTTAGCAACGCATTCTCTTCTCTTCGTGTCTTCGTGATTCGACGTACTCTTCGTGTTTTCGTGGTCCAAATTCCTCGTCACTCGACTAAACCGTATTCCTTGATCTTGCGATAGAGCGTGCGCTCGCCGATGCCGAGCATTTTCGCCGCCTGCTCGCGGTTGCCGGTGGTTAATTTCAGCGTGTTGCGAATGGCTTCTTTTTCGATCTGTTCGAGGCTGAGTCCGACGAGGTTTTCCATTCCGCCGACCTTGCTGAGACTGACCGGGCGGATTTCGGTCGGGAGCGTGTCTTCGGTCACGAGATTGCCCGTGGTGAGGACGACCATGTTCTCGATGACGTTGCGCAGTTGCCGGACATTTCCGGGCCATGAATAGCTCATTAGCACGTGCTGCGCGCCGGAGGACATGCCCTCAAGGTCCTTGTGATAGCGCTCGGATGCGCGTTGCATGAAGTAGTGAATGAGCAGCGGGATGTCTTCACGGCGCTCGCGTAGCGGAGGGAGGGTGAGCGTGACGCCCTTGATGCGGAAATAGAGATCCTCTCGAAACTGCCGCTCGCTGACCATCTCGTCAATCTGGCGATTGGTGGCGCTGATGAGCCGCACGTCCACCTGAATGGGATCATTCGAGCCGAGTCGCACCACCTCGCCGTTTTCAAGCACGCGCAGCAGCTTGGCCTGCATGGCCGCGGGCATGTCGCCAATCTCGTCGAGAAAGAGCGTTCCGCCGTCGGCGGCTTCGAAGCGGCCCTCTCGGTCGCCTTGGGCGCCGGTGAAGGCGCCCTTCACGTGGCCGAAAAGTTCGTCCTCAAGGATGCTTTCGCTAAGCCCGGCGCAATTGAGCGGCATCATGCGCTGCTTGCGGCGCCGGCTGGCCCCGTGAATGGCATTGGCGATCAGTTCCTTGCCGGTTCCGCTTTCACCCATGATGAGAACGGGAATATCGCTCCCGGCCACTTGCCGGGCGGTTTGAATCACGCGTTTCATACCGGCACTGGAATGCACAATCCCCTCAAACACGGCCCCGCCCACCAGCTCCTGCGTCATGGCCTGGTTCTGCTTCTGGAGCGCGGCCTTCTCGGCGGCGCGGTTCACCTGCACTCTGAAATCGTCCAGGTCGAGCGGCTTGATGATGTAGTCGTAAGCGCCATCCTGCATGGCCTGCTTGCTGGTGGGAACGTCGTTGAGCGCCGTGACGAGAATCACCGGCGGGGGCGGATCGATCTGGCGGGTTGTCTGGAGCAATAGCAGGCCGTCGCGATTGCCGTCCATCATGATGTCGGTGACGACAACATCGAACTTCTTCTTAGCGAGTTTGGCCTTGGCCTGATCGAGATTGAATGCAACGTCTGTCGTATGCCCGACACGCAGCAATGCCTCGCTCATCACTTCGGCATGATCCTGCTCGTCATCAACGACGAGCACATGGGCTTGAGGTTTCGGGGCGTCGGAGGTCATGGCGGGGATTTTAGAGCATTTGTCACCAATGAGAAATGGAAGCACTGTGATCGGGTTGCATGAGAAAGCGGGCACCGCTTCGCCGTGACATTGCACCGGCGCGAGATTAGAGTTTTAATCCTCGATCAGGAGACGTTTGGTGACACGATTTGGCGCATGGTTGTTTGCAATCGGATGGCTGGCCGGCCCGGTGCTGGCCGGGCCGCTCTCCCTGTCGATGCTGCCCGATGACGAAAGCATCTATGCCCTCCCCGAACCGCCGAAACCGAATGAAGGCGTCAATCAGGGCGGGGTGCATGTCGATGTCGCCGTGCGCTACATGAGCGACTACATCTACCGCGGGATTGATAACAGCGAAGTGGGCGGGCACGAGGACGCGCCCAACCTGCAATTCGACGGCCAGTTGTCCTTCGATCTGGGCAAGGCCCCGCACCCGTTTGTCGGGGCTTTCATCAACATCTATGACTCGGATCCGATCAGCCGTTTTCAAGAAATACGGCCATTTTTCGGTCTGGAATGGACGATCCGACCGCTGATTATGACCGGCGGGCACGTCACCTACATTCTGCCCGAACGTGAAAATCTCAATTCATCCGAAATTTACGGCAAGATCGAGATTGACGATTCGTACTTTCTGCATACCGAACATGCGATCTTCGGTCCCTATGTCTATGCGGCCTACGACTACGATCTGAACAACGGCTGGTATATGGAGGCCGGACTTCGCCATGTGCATCCGATCGACGACACCGGCCTGACCGTTTCGCTCTTTGCCGACATCGCCTACGTCATCGCCCAGCAGCATTTCGTTTTCCCCGGCGAGCGCGACACTGGCTTTCAACATTGGGAAGTCGGCGCGGCCACCAGCTATTCACTCAACACGCTGTTCAACCTCCCCAAGCGCTACGGCGAGTTTTCCCTCGAAGGCTACCTGAACTACACCGACGGCCTGACGCACGGCCTGCGCGCCGACACCCAGCTGTGGGGCGGGGTCGGAATCAAGTTCCACTATTGAGCCAAATCGCCTGAGCCAGATCGCTCGAGGCGATTGCGCCACGCATCAGGCCAGCGTGCCCATTTCCATCTCATGCAGACCTTTGCCCGACGGCACCATCGGGTAGACATGCTCGTTCGGCTCGACGAAGAAATCCGCGAGCACCGGGCCTTTGTGCGCCAGCATTTCTTTCACCGCCTTGGGCACGTCAGCCTTGTGCTCACAGCGGATCCCACGGATGCCGTAGGCTTCGGCCAAGGCCTTGAAGTTCGGGTTCTTCATAATCGTCTGGCTATACCTGCGGTCGTAAAACAGGTCTTGCCACTGCTTGACCATCCCTTGGAATTCATTGTTCAGCAAAACGATTTTCACGGGGATGTCATATTCGGCCATGGTGGCCAGTTCGTACAGCGTCATCTGGAATGAAGCATCGCCGTCGATATCAATGACGGTTCGACCGGGAACGCCGAGCTGCGCGCCAATGGCCGCGGGCAGACCGTAGCCCATCGTTCCCAGCCCCCCGCTGGTGATCATCTGCCGGGGATAGGTCCAACGCAAAAACTGCGCCGCCCACATCTGGTGCTGACCCACGCCGGTGGTGAAAGTAGCTTCGCCGCGCGTTTGATTGTTGATCTCCTGCAGCACGTACTGCGGTTTGGCGTTCTTTGAATCGTCGAGGAACCGGAAGGGATACCGCTTCTTCCAGGCGTCGATCTGGACGAACCATTCGCCACGGTCGCGGCGCTCGATGAAGGGATACATCGATTCCAGGCTGGCCCGGGCGTCGCCGACAACCGGCACGTCCACGTCCACATTCTTGGAGATGCTCGAAGGGTCGATATCGATGTGGATGATCTTGGCATTGGGCGCGAAGGTGGCGAGATTGCCGGTCACCCGGTCGTCGAAACGCGCGCCCACCGAGATCAGGCAGTCGCAATGCTGCACGGCGAAGTTGGCGTAAGCCGAGCCGTGCATCCCCAGCATATGCACGCTCAGCGGGCTGTTTTCATCAAACGCCCCCAAGCCCAGCAGCGTGGTCGTGCAGGGAATGTTGCCCTTCTCGGCCAGCTTACGAAGGATTTGCCAGGCATCACTGATGATCGCCCCGCCGCCGACGTACAACAGTGGCCGCTCGCTGCGGTTGATTAGCTCGGCAGCGTCCATCACCTGCTTTTGGCTTCCCCCGGACAGGGAGCTTTTCTTGCGCTTCAGCACGTGCTCACGCGGCGAATCGTCCACCTCGTCGGGGCACACCGCAACCTGAACGTCCTTCGGGATATCCACCAGCACCGATCCCGGCCGGCCGGTCGAGGCGATCAGAAATGCCTCGTTAATAATCCGCGGAAGTTCACGAACATCTTTGACGAGATAGTTCCATTTTGTGCAAGCGCGGGTGATGCCGGTGACATCGGCCTCCTGGAACGCATCGTTGCCGATCACTTTGGTCGCCACCTGCCCGGAAAAAACCACGATCGGCACGCTATCCATGTTGGCCGTGGCCAGCGGGGTAACGGTGTTGGTAGCCCCCGGCCCGCTGGTGACGATGCACACGCCCGGCTTGCCGGTCGCCCGGGCATAACCATCGGCGCAATGGCCCGAGGCCTGCTCGTGGCGGTTGAGGATGAACTTGGCCGGGGTTTTGTAAAGTTGGTCAAACACCGGCAGGATCGCCCCGCCGGGGTATCCGAAAATGGTATCGACCTTGTGCGTGCCGATCAGCATTTCGTGGAGAATCTGCGCCCCAATTCGACCCTTATATTTGGGCTTGTCGGTAGCGGAGGTCGAGGTCAACTTGGTATCGGGGTTTAACAGGGTCATAAATTGCTCTTTATTAAAAGCCCATCCGGCAACGGATAGCGATCCGGCTGCGACGGGCAAAACTCAGGGAAAAATACGGAGAAAACGGGAGGCTCAGGGAGCCAAAAACAAGCGGATGTGGGCCGGTCGCCGGGTGGGCGGTTCCAGCCTATCGTACGACCACCGTAAGTCGAATAGCACGCGATTGGGTCATCGGTCTTCTCTGGCTCCGGGCCGGAACGGAAGCAAGGGTTAGCTTCGGACCGGACCTTGGTGGCGAAGGAACCTTTCCCCGGCGGGGAAAAACTCCTTCAAGCCACCCACTATAATCGCCCAACCCGCGAAACGTCAATTCTTTTTTTCGGACATTGTTCGGTCCCATTTGGCCCTCTCGTGGTTAATCGCACCTAGCAAGTGCCTTTTTTGTATATTCGCATGGTTTATGGTGTTTATTCCGCATCCGTCTGGTACCCTGACGCCGAACCGTTTTTGTGATGGAGGCCGTTGAAAGTTCTTCTTGTCTATCCCGAGTTTCCGAACACCTTCTGGAGCCACGATTTTGCCCTGAAAATGGTGCGAAAACGAGCCGTTTCGCCGCCCCTTGGGTTGCTCACCGTAGCGGCCTTGCTGCCGGCCGATTGGGAAAAACGCCTGGTCGATCTGAATATCGGCCCGCTCACCAAGGAAGCACTCGCCTGGGCTGATTACGTGTTTGTCAGTGGAATGTCGGTGCAGCGCGACGCGGCCAAAGAGATCATCGCCCGGGCGAAAAAAGCCGGGAAAATCGTCGTGGCCGGCGGGCCGCTTTTCACCGCCGAATACGCCACCTTCGATCAGGTCGATCATTTCGTCCTCAACGAAGGCGAACTGACCCTCCCCCCCTTCCTGGCCGACTTGGCCAACGGTTGCGCCAAACGCACCTATCGCACGCGCGCCTTTGCCGATCTCACTAAGTCGCCCACTCCCCTCTGGAATCTGGTTGATCTTAAGGCCTATCACTCCGGCGCGATCCAGTATTCGCGCGGCTGTCCCTTCGACTGCGAATTCTGCAACGTCACCGCACTCTTCGGACGCGCGCCGCGCGTTAAGACCGGTGCGCAAATCATCGGCGAGCTAAACGCCCTTCAGGCCAGCGGGTGCGCGGACCGGGTCTTCTTTGTTGATGACAACCTCATCGGCAACAAGCCCGCGGCCAAGAAAGACCTGCTTCCGGCGCTGGCCAAATGGCAGACCGAACACCACCCGATGCGATTTAACACCCAGGCGTCGATGAACCTGGCTGACGACGAGGCCATGACCAGCGCCTTGGTGAAAGGGGGCTTCGATGCGGTTTTTGTCGGGATCGAAACGCCCGATGCCGCCGACCTGGCCGAATGCGGGAAGACACAAAATCTCAAGCGCGACCTTCTCGAAGACGTCAAGCGATTGCAGCGCGCCGGGCTTGAAGTTCAGGCCGGATTCATCGTCGGATTCGACAACGACAAACAGGACATCTTTCAACGGCAGATCGACTTCATCCAGCGCAGCGGGATTCTCACCGCGATGGTGGGATTATTGCACGCCCCCCCGGGCACCAGGCTGGCCGAACGCATGCGCAAGGAAGGCCGGTATATCGGCCCGTCGTCAGGTGACAACACCGACGGCTCGACCAACATCGTCCCGCGTATGGGCATCAAAAAATTGCGCGCCGGCTACGACGACCTGATCGAGGAAATCTATTCGCCTGCCGCATTTTACAAACGCGCCAAGACATTCTTGAAGGAATTCGCCCCGCAGCGTCGGGCGCAAAAAATCGACCCGCGTCATCTGGCCGCGATGCTGCATTCCTTCGTTCGTCTGGGTATCTTTGGCAAGGAACGCTTCCATTACTGGGGCCTTCTGGCCTGGACGCTCACCCATCGCCCGAAGCTGATCCCCGACGCTTTTCGTATGGCCATCTGCGGGTATCACTACCGCCGGATCAGTGAAATCACCCGCCAGCGAACGCCGGTCGAAAACCCCTTTGCCGAATTCATGGCCCCGGCACGGCAGAACGCGATGAGCTAATGCCCGGCCGGGCCATCGGCCAGCAACCGGGCGACTTCCTGGCAATCCTTGTCCCCGCGGCCCGACAGGTTCACCACGATCACCTGCTCGCGGGGCAGCGTCGGGGCCAATCGCGCGACGTGCGCCAGCGCGTGCGCCGTCTCCAGGGCCGGCAGGATGCCTTCCAATTCGGCCAGTAGCTTAAAGCCCGCCAGCGCTTCAGCGTCGGTGATGCTGACATACTCCACTCGCCCGGTGTCTTTCCAATAGGAATGCTCCGGTCCAACACCCGGGTAATCCAGCCCCGCCGAGCAGCTATGCACGTTGGCCGTCTGTCCGTCGTCGTCCTGCAAGACATACGACAGCGCGCCGTGCAACACGCCCGGCTTGCCCAGCGACAATGTGGCCGCGTGACGGCCCAGCTCCGGGCCAAGCCCGCCGGCCTCCACGCCAATCAAGCGCACGCGTGTGTCGTCAATAAACGGCCAGAACATCCCGGCGGCGTTGGACCCTCCGCCGACGCACGCAACCACCACGTCCGGCAGCCGGCCTTCGATCTCCAGGCATTGCTCCCGACTTTCGCGGCCGATGCACGATTGAAAATCCCGTACCATCACCGGAAACGGATGCGGCCCGGCAACCGACCCGATGATGTAATGGGTATGCTGCACCGAACCCATCCAGTCGCGCATGGCTTCGTTGAGCGCGTCCTTCAGCGTCTTGGATCCCGACTGTACTTCGATCACCCGCGCGCCCATCAGTTTCATTCTAAAAACATTCAAACTCTGCCTGCGAACGTCTTCGGCGCCCATGTAGATGTCGGCCTTGAGGTCGAACAGCGCCGCCACCGTCGCCGTCGCCACGCCGTGCTGACCGGCACCGGTTTCTGCGATCACGCGCTTCTTGCCCATCCGCCGGGTTAACAGCGCCTGGCCAATCGTGTTGTTGATCTTGTGCGCGCCGGTGTGATTGAGGTCTTCGCGCTTGAGATAGATTCTTGCCCCGCCTAGTTTTTCGGTCAACCGGCGGGCGTAGTAGAACAAGCTCGGCCGGCCGACGAATTCTTTCAGGTAAAACTCAAACTCGCGGTTGAACGCCGGGTCATTTCGGGCTTTTTGATATTCGGCGTCAAGTTGCTCCAACGCCGACACGAGCGTTTCAGGCACGAAAGTCCCGCCATAGGGGCCAAAATGCCCGGTGGCATCTGGAACGCTCGATAACGCTTTGATAGCCGGTGAAGTCATGGTGAATCTATCGTAGGGGGAGCCGGAAACGCGATCAACCGACCCAGCCACCCTGCTTCGGTGGCCGGAAAATGGGGGCCCGAATTGGGCCTGAAACAGCGCCGAACGGGGCCTAAGCCCCTGAAACAACGTCGCGCCAAGGGGAGGCGCTCCACAAAAAGCCGCCAAGCCCCGCCCAAAGGGTATTTGGCGTTTGTATAGACAGCGGGGACAGCGCGGCTATGCTCAGCGGGAGCGAGTTGAATTCCGGGCGACCGATGGTGCCCGGTCGATTCCTCCGCGATTTTATTGAGAGAATTATGAAAGAATCAGCCGCAGCCGTTTCACAAAAGCTCGCCGAACTGGACCGCCTTTTTAACCCGCAAACGCAGATGCCGAAGAAGCCGGCGGTGACGGCGGGCTATCATACGCGTCTGGCCGATGGCACGCCGGCCCATGAGACACGTCTGGCGATGGATTATGCACTGCTATGCCTGTCGGCCGGCACGCCCGAGCGCAACGCCCGTGCGGCGCTGGTCATCGACGCCGTGCTGAAGCTTCAGGTGATCGACCCGATGGACCAGCACTTTGGTATATGGGGCTGGTTTGCCGAAGAGCCGCCCGGCCGGATGGACCCGGCCGACTGGAACTGGGCGGATTTCATCGGCGCACGCATCGCCGAAGCCCTTGTTCTCCATAGTTCGCAGCTTGCGTCCGATCTGACGGCGGGCATGAAGCAGGCGCTGGATCGGGCGGCGATGTGTATCTTCAGGCGGCAGTCACCGATCGGCTATACAAACATCGCCATCATGGGCGCAGGCGTGTCCGCCGTCGCCGGTGAATTGCTGGATCGACCCGTGCTGCTGGATTACGGCCGCCGAAAGCTCCAAGAGGTCATGCTGCTGGCAAAGAAGGTCGGAACGTTCAGCGAATACAACAGCCCGACGTATACGATCGTCGCGATCGAGGAATGCGAGCGCGTGCTGCGCCTGTCGCGTGATCCGGCGTTGACGGCCATGGCCCGGCAGTTGCTTGACGTCGCATGGGACATGATTGCCCAGCGCTGGCACGCGCCGACCGGGCAATGGGCCGGCCCGCACGGCCGCGCGTACTCCGATCGTGTTGCTGCCGACAAACGCCACAAGATTGAAGCGGCCCTGGCCGACCGCCCGGCACTTCCGCTCCCGCGATTCGTTTCTACCCCGGTTGGGGCCGATGCCGAGGGCGTTGCGAAAGTTGCCCATACTTTTCTCGATCGCACGAGCTGTATCGGCTCGATCACACGCGAACACACTTGGACGCAGCGCCGCCCGATCATCGCCTACTGGCTGCTAGCCGACGGCCTTCCCGCGGCCGTTTTCAAAGTGGAGTTTCTGCTCGACGGCCGCGCGACGCCCGGCCTGCGCCTGGCAACATCGCAGGTGGACAATCGCCTGCTCGTTTCGGGGTATCCGCTGCACGGCTGCGGTGTTTGGCATCCCTATTTTCACGTCCCGGCTGATGGACAATTTGACCTTTCGGACCTGCGCTTGCGCTTCGCATTGGAGGCCGCCGGTGCCACCGTCACGCAAATTTTGCCCGGACGGTATCGCCTGTCGGCCGGCGATCATGCCGTGCAGATCGACCTTACGGATTGTTTCATTAATGATCGCAAGTTGAGTTGGCAGACCGACCAAGCCGACGGCACCGCACGGCTGGACACAGTCCTTGTCGATACTGCGGGGCGCGTGGATTTCGTAGCCATGCGCCTGAAGTTCGCAGCGGCGATCCAACTGCTGGCCCCCGGCACCCCTGCCATCGATGCTCCTGTCACGCTCGTCGATCATACGGGCACCCGACAGGCCCATTGGTCGGGGGTGCCTGATGTCACCGTGCCGATCGCGTCCCAGCGATTCAGTTTTTGATTTCCGAGACGTTTCGAAAAAATACTTTCAACCGTAGATTTCGCCCATTACGCAGATGAAAACGCCTATAACACGATTCCGGCCGGCTTAGCCCGGCTGCGCCAGCGTCTGGATCCTCTGAATTTTTTGTTTCCATTTGCACCCCTTCAGCCCGTAGAATGAGTTTTCCATTAAACCATTGAATTATGCCTGAAAAAGATAAAAAAGCCGGTGGGAATGCCGCGACGTTGAAGCCTAAGCCCAAGACTGCGCCCAAGCCGAGGCCGCCTCAGATGCTGCCGCCTTGGAAGGTGCTGCTCCATAACGACGACAAAAACGCGGTCAATTTCGTCATTGCGACGATCATCGAACTGACTCCGCTCAACTCGGACGAAGCCCAGGATCGGACGATGGAAGCCGACAAGAAGGGCGTGGCGCTGCTGCTGGTCACGCACAAGGAACGGGCGGAACTTTATAAGGACCAGTTTGAAAGCAAGGGCCTGACGGTAACGATCGAGGCCGACGCTTGATCGAGCGAAGCATCAGTATTTATGCAAGGCTGGCCAGATTTTCCCACCCGCAGGGGTGTTGTTTGAGCAAAAACCGCAGCTTGTCCTGATGCACGCCTCGGGCAAGCCGATCCGTGCTTTCGAAGCCGGCAGGCCGTTGCCAGTCGGCCTTTTTAAGTTCGGCAGGCGCTATCTGACCGCCTTTTCGCAATTCCCCCACTTCCTGATCCGACAGATGCCGGATCGGCAGCCACGGCAAGGCCGCATGCATTTCGATCCAACTGGTTTTCCCCTCGCCGGGATCCACCCACGGACCGATGCTAAGGCGGGATAGCTCGCTCAGATGCGCCCCGCAGCCCAATTTGCGGCCAAGGTCTCGGGCCAGCGCACGCACGTAATATCCGCCGGCGGAGACGAGCGTCAGTTCGCTTTGGATGGGCAGATGGTGGCTGGTCCAGCGGGCCTCGTGCAGATAGACACGTTTGGCGGGCAGATCGAATTTCTCTCCGCGATGCGCCTTAAGATAAGCCCGCTCGCCGGCGACGCGCTGGTTGCTCGTCGCGGGGGGGACCTGCTCCTGCCAGCCGACCATCTCATTCAATGCCTGCTCCAATGTGTCGACGCACAGATTCGAGGCATCGCCGTTGAACGTCACAATCCCGCCCGGATCGCCATTATCGGTTTCAGTCCCCCAAGCGATTGTCGCATGATAGGTCTTGCGAATGTCATGCAGATAATCGAACAATCGCGTGGCCGGTTCGACAAGAATGAGCAGCAAGCCTGACGCGAAGGGATCGAGCGCCCCGCCGTGGCAAATGCGCAGCGGGCGTTTTCGGCCGTCGGCCGGCAAGGGCGCGCGAAATTGTTCGACCATCGAGAAACTGCTCGGGCCTGCGGGCTTATGCACGAGATGGATTCCGGCAGGATTCATCGCTCACGCCTTGGGACTTGCTGGACAGGAGCGGGGCAAAGTTGCGGGACTTGAGGATGGGGATCAACAAAATCCCGATGGGCTTTGATCGCGTCACTCAGCCGGGCGATGTATTGGTCTGCGGGGATTTCGATCGCGCCGAAACGCTCGAGGTGCGCGGTCGTGGCCTGAGTGTCGAGCAGTCGATACCCGCGGGCAATTAAGCGCTCGACCAATGCCACCAGCGCCACCTTGCTGGCATCTTTCTGACGGTGGAACATGCTTTCACCGAAAAATGCCGCCCCTAAGCTCACGCCATACAGTCCGCCAGCCAGCTCATTATTCAGCCAGGCTTCGACGCTATGCGCATAGCCAAGCTGGTGAAGTTTTTCGTAGGCGTCGATCAAGCGGGCGTTGATCCAGCTCGAATCCTCGCGGTTTTCGGAGCAGGCTTGCATCACCTGCCCGAAGCAGGTGTTTATACGGATTTCAAACCGACGCTGGCGAATGAGTTGACGAAGCGTGTGGGAAACATGGAAGCGTTCGAGCGGTAAAATCCCGCGCGGATTGGCCGTATACCATTGGATTTGGCCGTCAAAGTCGGCCATGGGGAACGCGCCCTGCGCGTAGGCCGATAGCAAAATTTCAGGATCGAGCCGAACCATGGGGGGTAGTTTAGCAGGGTCGGGGGCGAAAGGGATTCTTGAAACGGCCAATTGAACGGGTCAATTGCCTTTATCGATCTGCTCAGCCGAGAGGATGGCTTTGACGGCAGCGGTCCGTTCGGCAATGGCGGCCTGGGTGGCCGGCAGTGCTCGGTCGGCGACATCTTTCAGTGCCGCCAGCAATTTGTCCTTGGCATCGGTCTTAGCCGCATCAGCCGCGCTCTGCCACTGCGTCCACAGGCCTATGATCTGCTCCCGATCCGCCTGCGAGAGCATCATGCCGATGGGCATGACGTGCGGCTTAAGCTTTTCGATCTGCTCGGGGGTCGCACCGATTTTTTGGGCCACCGCCTCGTCGCGCACGACCTGGCGGGCCAGCATGTTCAGCCGAAACTGCTCGGGCGTGGCATAGTCGGGGGTGAGATATGCAAAACGATAGAGCGAGTTGTTGTCTCGAACGAAAACCCGAAGCTGCCCCTTGCCGGAATTGACCGCCCAGTTGTCTTTGCCGACGGCGGTAATGTCATTGGCCGCGACCGAAATGGCCATGCCCGGACGGCGGTTTGGCCTCATCCCAAATGGTTGAGGCCTGGTTTCGGCCGGTGGCGCAATGACGACTTCAGAATCGGCCCGCGGGGCCGTCAACAGCCAATAGAGCAGCCCCCCACCAGCCCCGATCGCCAGCACGATCACCAGCAGGCTCAACCAGATGGGCAAACCTTCTTGTTCTTCTTCCGTTTCAGCCATAGCCGGTTGATCCCCTTGTCAGAATTGCGGGGCTATTCTTTCTCGCCACGCATGTTACGGAACATGTCGTTAAAGGTCTTGTCCGGCGACTCAACGCCCGAGCCTTCAATCTCATCGGTCTTGCGACGGAAATCCGCCACGTCCTGAAGCGTTGTATTCGTCAGTGCTCCGAGGTATTCGCCGCTGATGCGCTTCCATGATTCGTGTAAGGGGCAGGCGACCGCGTCGTTGCAGAGCCGCTGACCCAGTACGCATTGCCGGAACTTGGTGATATTCTCAAGCGGGTCCACCACTTCCAGCAGATTGATCTCGGCCAACTTTCGCGCGGGTCTGAATCCGCCCCCAAAACCCTTCTGGCTGTCTAAAACGCCGGTTCGGGCCAATTGCTGGAGGATTTTCGCCAGGTAATTGGCCGGAACGCCGGTAGCAGCGGCGATTTCTTTTACGCCGGCAAACCGTCCTTCGGCCTGCCGGGCCAAATAGACCATCGCGCGCAATGCATATTCGCTGGTTTGTGTGAGCATGGGCTTCCTTAAGAGATGACAAGCAACCGGTTCATTAATCGGACTGCATCATCTTATTGGCCCACTGGCCCGACTGTCAAAAAACCCATATCGCTCAATCCCACGGATCGAGCGCGCCAAACGCCTGCTCGGGCGGGACGATATCGACGTGTCCGTCCTTGAAGAGGTAATTAGACCCCAGTTTTGTCCCGTGGCGGTATTTTTCCACGACTTTATAAAACTCGGCCGTTTCCATGTAATAATCGCCTTGCAGGGTCTGCTTTTCACCCATGACGATGATGTCAGAACTGGGCTTGGAGGTGCTTTTTGTCCAGAAGCGGATGCGTTTGTCACCCAGATGCTGATTGAGCACGTAGGAATGGGCGGCAATAGGCTCAAAATCCGTTGGGCAGACCATATATGGCGGAGTCCACGGGGCCGAATCGGCATAAGGCAGATCGACCTCCCATGGAGTGCCGACGGGGGGAATGGCGGGGTGCGGATACTTAAACGCCACCATCGGCCAGCGGTCCCAAGGCGCGACATTTGTTCCCAGCGTGCTGGGAATGCCCGACGCCTTGTCCGGCCCCACCGGAAACAACCAACCCTTGTTGTCGTTCATATAGGAGATCATCATCGTCCACATCTGGTTCATCTGCGCCTTGCAGCGGACGCTGTTGGCTTGATTCCTCGACTTCTGCAAAGCCGGCAGCAGCAGTCCAATCAAAACCGAGATAATGCCAATGACCACAAGCAGTTCCACCAGTGTGAAACCCCCGCGCGCGCGTCTTCGGGTCATATCCGCTCCTTTGTTCATGCTATTTATTACGCCGAAACCGGGGCGTTGTTGCCCGAAAGCCCCGCAGCCTGTCGCTTTTGATATTCGGCCCAGAACGACCTTTCCGGCACCCAGCCGAGGTGTGACCGGGCCTTGTCGGTCAATCCCGGCGATTTAAAGGCCGGCCAGTCTGCAGGAAGCGAGGGATAGCCCGGGCGACATTTTTCCAGCAATTCTGCCAAGGGGGTGGTGTGCCTGATGTCATCGGCAAAAAAGTGATACGCCTCACAACCGGGCTTATTTGCCTCGATCGCCAGGCGATACGCCCGGGCCGCATCGGTGACATGGACGAACGTCCCCATCCCGTCACCCAGCCAACCGCCGGGGCGAACTCCGGGGTTCATAAACCCCCAAAATTTTTCCCCAAAAGAAGTAACCATCGGAAACCGAAAGATCGAGAAGGGAATCCCCGTCCTGGCGCTGGTTAACGACGCGAACTGCTCATTGGTTGACTTGCCGATCGAATACTCATTCTGAGGCCGATGCGGATGGGTTTCATCAAATGGCACGTGCGCCGGGGCAATAGAACCTTCTCCAAATGTCCCATACACCTGGCACGTGCTGGTGTAGATCACCCGTTGAACCTTCATCTCGGCAGCGATCTCAAAAACGTTCGCCCCGACTGTGACGTTCTTGCGCAACACTTCGGCAGGGTTGATTTT
>JBBQSU010000057.1:0-21614 GCA_038234815.1 Tepidisphaerales bacterium
CGCTCCATGACCTTCCCCATACCATCTATCGTCAAAACGCTACCCTCTATACGGCCGTCGTTTTGACGATTTGTTTACTAGTGAGTATACTGCTCCCGTCGCCCTCGTCGCGAGTGCACGTGATGGTTTCTTTGCAGCCCCACGGCCCCTGCGGTAATGTCCGTCCATCGCCCGATCTTCGGGCTTGAAATCTCCGCTTCCACCGAATCGGTCCGGGGCACCGGCTCGGGCGGAATCTTTTTTCCTTTTTGCCCCGCACAGGCCGCTATGCTCGCTTACGACACATTGCTTTCTGCCCGGAAGGCCCTGCAAAGCCGGACCATCTCCTCCGTCGAACTGACCAAGCAGGCGCTGGCCCGGATCGAACAATTCGATCCGAAATTGCAGGCCTTCAACAGCACCTATGCCGATCGCGCTCTTCAGCAGGCCCAGGCAGCCGACGCGGGCAAGATCACCGGTCCGCTGGCAGGTCTGCCCATCGCGATCAAGGACAACCTCTGCACCACCTTTGGCACGACCACTTGTTCGTCGAAGATGCTCGAAAATTTCCGCGCGCCTTATGACGCGACCGTCATTCAAAAACTCGAATCCGCCGGCGCGGTTATTTTGGGGAAGACCAACCTCGACGAGTTCGCTATGGGTTCGTCCACCGAAAACAGCGCCTTCCGTACTACGCGCAACCCCTGGGACCTGGCGCGCGTGCCCGGAGGAAGCTCGGGCGGGAGTGCCGCAGCCCTGGCCGCGGGGATGTGCTGCGCGTCGATCGGATCCGACACCGGCGGGTCGATCCGTCAGCCCGCTGCCCTCTGCGGGGTTGTAGGCCTCAAGCCCACGTACGGCCTGGTCAGTCGCTACGGCCTGGTCGCGTTCGCCTCCAGCCTCGACCAGATCGGCCCGTTCACGCGCACCGTTTCCGATACCGCCCTGATGCTCAACGTCATCAGCGGGCATGACGTGAAGGATTCCACGAGCGTGAACCGGCCCGTTCCCGATTATCTTGCGAAAATAGAAGAACCGATCAAAGGACTGAAGATCGGCATCGCCCGCGAGTTTCAGCTGGCTGCCGGGCTGGACCCGGCCGTGAAGCAGGCGGTGGACCAAGCCGTCGAAACCTATCGCTCGCTCGGCGCCGAAGTGGTGGAGGTGAGCCTGCCGCACACTGAATACGGCATCGCGGCCTATTATGTGATCGCGCCTTGCGAGGCATCCAGCAACCTCGCCCGTTACGACGGCGTTCACTTCGGTCACCGGACGGCCGAGCCGGTGAAGGACATCATCGAGCTTTTCAGTAAGAGCCGCGCCGAAGGATTCGGCGAGGAAGTTCAGCGGCGGATTATGATCGGCACCTACGCGCTGTCGAGCGGATATTATGATGCGTACTACGTGCGCGCTCTCAAGATTCGCGCGCTCATCAAGCAGGATTTTGACGAGGCGTTCAAGAAATGCGACGTGATCGTCAGTCCTACCAGCCCCACCCCGGCGTTCCGGGCCGGCGAGAAGACCGGGGACCCTTTGCAGATGTATCTTTGCGACGTGTTCACTGTCACCTGCAACATCGCCGGCATCGCCGGACTAAGCATGCCTTGTGGATTCACCGCCGCCGATAAGCCGTTGCCCATTGGATTGCAATTGCTCGGACCGGCCTTTGGCGAGGAAACGTTGCTTCGGGCCGCGCGGATGTACGAATCCGCGACCCAATGGCACACCCGCAGGGCCGAATTGTAATTATACTAATTGCGATTGCCCCGGCTTTCTGGTTACGCCAGCGCAGCGTGATCGGCATCATCCCGATCCGCACCCCGTTGGTGGCGTTGTCCTGCGACGGTGGGGGAGTAAAGCCCAGCACGGCTTTGACTTACCGGCGGGGCAGGTGGGTTTCGATCCACAGCTTGCCATCGGACCGGATGACCACCGTGATCGCCCCTGCCCAGTGCGTGCGATAAAGCACTCTGCCCGCCGCAAGTGTGTCAAAGCGCACCTGCCTCTGTGTCGGCGTGCGGTCGTCGGAAGCCAGAATGTATTTCGCCTCGGTCGCAGAGAGAAATGCCGCCGTCTGCGATTCGGCGCTGCCGTGATGCGGCGCGACCAGGACGTCGCACTTGAGTTCCGCCGGGTCTTTCAGCAACTGCGTCATGGCCGGGTCCTGGATGTCGGCTGGCAAAAGCACGCTGCGCCCGGCGGCGGTGATTTTCAAAACCAGGCACGTGTTATTGGAATCGGCTTCGGTGTCGGTCCGCGGCCAGAGGACCGCGAGCTGCGCGCCGCCGCCAAGGTCGATCCGGTCCCCGCGGGCGATCTGGCGTGGAGAGTTTCCCTGCCTATCCAGCGCGTCGATCAACGTCTCGGCTGAAGGCAGGTCGCCGGCAAGTCTGCGAAAGTGCGGGCTGGTCAAGATTTCGGGAACGCCAAAAGACTCCGCAGTCTCCAAGGCCGAGGAGGCGTGGTCGAAATCGCCGTGGGTAAGCAGCAGTCGGCCTATTTCCCGCCGGCCTTCATGCCGGAGGAAGGGGCTGATGGTCTTGCGGACCAGATCATTCCCGAGCGCAACCGAACCGGCATCGACGACCGACACCGGCGCCCCGGCCGGCGCGATGATGCAGCATTGTCCGGCGCCCACCGATAGCAACGTGATGCGGGTTTCGGCAAAGCCCGCCGGCGCGATCGCCCACCGCGCCCGGAGCGGATAAAGCAGGATGAGCGCGCATCCGGCCAGCGGGGCCAGCCAGCGCAAGTGCCTGCGACGCGCAAGCACTGGCCAGCGCAAAAACGGCACGATCACTAATATATAGAATACAACTACAATAGTGATTGACGGTGCCGGCAATGGCACGTCGCTGCCTGGCAGAAGCGCTAGCCAGCCCAGCACGCGCCGCATGGCGATGATCGGCACCGATGCGCCCGCTGCCCACCACACCGAGAACCCCGGGTAAAGGGTTGACAGCATCACCTTGCAGATTCCTGCGATCAGCCCACCCATGACGGGAATCGCCAACAGGATGCCAGCGGGAATTGCCCAGGGGTTCAGTTGCTCGAAATGAAACGCGATGAGTGGCAGCGAAATGAGCCACGCGATCGTCGCGGTTAGAAGGATCGGCCGGGTGCCAAGCCACAAGCGCCAGCGCCGGCCGCGCCAGTTGTGTTGTTCGGCGATGATTCGATCCTCTGGATTGTCAAACCAGCCAAAGACCGGCCCGGTGAGGACGATCAGCCCGAGGACCGTGCCGAAGCTGAGTTGAAAGCCGGCGTTGAATAGATCATTGGGCCGCCAGCAAAGCATCACTAGCGCGCACAGGGCCAGCAGTTGAAGCGAGTCGACGGTCCTGCGGTTTAACAGGCCGATTCCGAAACCCACGCTGAGCAATACCGCGCGGATCACCGGGGCGGAGGGCATCGTCAGTGCGCCATAGCAGAGAACGAAGACGATCATTGTCCGGGCGGACGTTCGCGGGGCAAGGCATAGCAGCCGACAGATGCCGAAGACAAACGCGCCCAATACCGCCACGTGCATGCCGGAGATGGAAATGTGATGGCTTGTGCCGGTTCGCCGAAACAGTTCCTGGATGTCGCGTATCTCCGGGTCGTGATCGCCGAGCAGCAGCGCCTGAAGAAGGGCGTGATCGACCGAAGCTTCGAGGCTGAATCCCATCGCCAGCAGGTGACGGGCCTTGGTTCGGGCATAAGCCAGGGGGCCGGCGGAATGCTCTTCGAGGATGGTCAGATTTTCGGCCCACGGCACCGTTATCGAAGCCAGCACGCCTTGGCGACGATAATATTGCGCCCAGTCAAACTGCCCCGGATTCATTGCCGGGCTGGGCCGCTGAAGATATCCCATCAAGCGCACGCGCTGGCCTTGCGCCAGCCGCGGGTGAGGCTGACCGACTTGTACCAGGATGCCTCCGCTGGCATCAATCCAGCCACGCGTGGACATCACCCGTTTCACTTGCGCGCACGTTACCTGCCTTGGCGGCAGGGCGGGATACTGCCCGAGGCCGGACAGAATTCGCGTCGGCTCGTTCAACTCCACCTCAAGCCGAGCCAGTCGCGGGGTATCGGTGACAAACACGGCAATGTCATCGGCGGCGACGTGATAATGTTCCAACTGCGCCAGATTCACGCCGGCCAGGACTAGACCGGCACCCAGCAGGATCGACGAAAGTCGGGGCACGCGGAAACTTGCCACAGCCGCGATGGCCAGTGCCAAAAGTACATAGATCGATCGGAGGGATAGTGGCGGAAACAGCTCGTGGGTGACAATCCCCGCCATGAGCAGCACTACCGCCAGCACCGCCGGTCGTCGCGCCACCGCGCCGGCGTTAAACGGCTTAAGCTCAGCATTCTCCGCATGCATTTGCCGCTAATGGTATCCATCTGCCCGGCGCAGACAAAAACTTCTCGCCGGTCTGCACATCGCGTGAGACTGCCAGTGCGTCGCCATGATTGCCGGGTTGATCGAACGACGAGAATTTGCAATTATCTTAGGATGCAACAACAACCGGCTTTTCATGGCAACATCAATTTTCACGCCCAACACTCGCCGATGGGTGCGCATTTCAGTTTTACCTGCGGCAATTTCGCCGCCCGCGGAGGGTTCGGTCTGCAAATGGGGCGGCCGGGCAACCAGCAGCTATTCGTTGGTGTGAAAGACGAGGCGCCCGGCAACGAAGGGTCGATCCGATGCCTCCCATTTTTTGAAGGGGCAAAGACCGACGCGGCCCAGGCTTTCCAGGTGGGGCAGCCCAACGGTACTTCGGCCAAGCTGGCGGTCGTTCAATCGTATCCTGCGGACCAGCTTCGCCGATGCTACGGCTGGGCAACCGACCGGTGGATCACGTCCGACTTTGATTTTGTGATTTACACTCCATTCGGATCGATCCCCGACCCGGCCCATGCCACACCTACAGAGATGCGCGACGCCTTGCTCCCTGCGGTTGTCGCCGAGCTTACCGTTGATAACACCAACGGGTCGGCGACAAAGACCGGGTTCTTTGCCGTGGACTTTCCGACCGCCGGCGCGTTCGCCAGCCAGGAACCCTTGAAGTTTGGTTTTCGTCGCGCCGAGGGCGTACTGGGGCAGACCACAAGCCCCAGTTCCACGTTTATGCGATGGAACATCACGCAGGCCCTCACCGATATCAACGCGACCCATCAGCTCGGGAATTGCCCCGGAATCCGCTTCTCGGTCCCCGCTGGTGAAAAGCAAACCCTGCGCCTGGCGCTGGGAGTCTATCTCGACGGCCTGGTGACCAACGGCATCGAAGGGCGTTACCTGTACACGCGGTACTTCAGCTCGCTCGATGACGTACTGCAACATGCCCTCGATCGGTTCGATAGCATCATTTCGCGATGCCAACAGCTTGACCAGCAGCTTAGCGCAAGCGGACTGTCGGCGGATCAACAGTTCCTCATTGCACATTCCACGCGCAGTTACTACGGCAGTACGCAGTTGCTGGAAGTGGGCGGGGAGCCGTTCTGGATTGTCAACGAGGGTGAGTATTGCATGCTCAACACCCTCGACCTGAGCGTCGATCACGTCTTCTGGGAACTGGACCACAGCCCCTGGCTGGTGCGTAACCTGCTGGATAATTTCGTTCGGCACTACAGCTATGTGGACAGTGTCGGACTGGGTGCTGATAAAACGCGGCCCGGAGGCATCAGCTTCTGCCACGACATGGGCGTTCATAATAATTTCTCGCGCCCCGGGCACAGCAGCTATGAGTTGTCGCACCTCAATGCGCTTTGCTTCAGTTACATGACCTGCGAGGAACTCTGCAACTGGATTTTGATGGCGGCGAGTTACGTGGCTAAAACCGACGATCTGGACTGGGCCAAGTCGCAGCAGCCTGTGCTCGATGCCTGCCTGTCCAGCCTCCTCAATCGCTGCGGCGATCGTGGGTTTGTGCAGTTCGATTCCAGCCGTTGCGCCGAGGGCGCGGAAATCACCACTTACGACTCTCTCGATCATTCGCTGGCCCAGACGCGCAACAACGTCTATATGGCCGTCAAGTGCATCGTCAGCTTTCAAGGGCTGGCGATGGTTCTGGGCAAACTCGCCAGCGAAAGCACAAAGCGGGCGCTGGCGGCGATGGAAGCGGGCAGCGCGGCCGTGCTGGCAGAGGTTCTGCCTGACGGCCTGCTGCCGGCGGTGTTTGAGAACGACAATCCCGGCCACGGTTCGAGGATTTTGCCTGCGGCAGAGGGTCTGATATACAGCTGGTACTGGTCGAAATACCAAAGTCTATCCAGCACGCCATCAACCCCCTTGCTGCAACAGGCGCTGCTGGGGCACACACGGGCGTTGTTGACCGATGACCAGCAGCGCAATTTCTTCCCCGACGGTGGGGTGCGCTTGTCCTCCACAAGCAACAATTCGTGGATGAGCAAGATAGCCATCATCCAGCACGTTGTCCGCAAGGTGTTCTTGTTGGATCAAGACCCATCGATCGCCACGACGCTGGCTAAAGGCGATTCCGCGCACGTCAAATGGATGACCACCGGGGAAAGCGCCTATTGGGCATGCAGCGATCAGTTCGTCGATGGCGTGGCCAAGGGATCGAAGTATTACCCACGCATCATCACCACGGCGCTTTGGATGGAGCAATGAAGCCGTCGTTGGTATCCTTGCGCGCATCGCACCTGTCGAGTACACTCACTTGCGGGAGTAGTCCATCGTGCCGCCGACTTTGCATGACATTGCCTGTAAGACGCGCACCAGTGTCAGCACCGTAAGCCGAGTGCTGGCGGGGGGCGCGCCGTCGTTGCGGATCAGCGCGGCCACGCGCCAGCGCGTGCGTGAGGCCGCGGATCGTCTGGGGTATCGCCCGAACCTGCTGGCCCGCAGCCTGCGCACGAGGCGCAGTCACACGGTGGCGCTGCTGGTGTCCGACATCGCCAACCCCTGGTTCGGACAGTTGGCCAGCCTGATTGAACAGAGCCTGCATCGTGAGGGGTACTCGCTGATCCTTTGTAATAGCGGGGAGGATGCCGCGCTTGAGGAGCAGTACTTGCGCCTGCTGTCCCAGAAAGGGATCGACGGGCTGATGATCGTTCCGCTTGCGCGATCGAAGAAGACGCTTCTGGGGCTTTTGCCGACGAACCTGCCGGTGGTGATTATCGACCGGCCCATCCCTGGTATCGCCGCCAGTGTCTCCAGCGATCCCGAGCAACTGGCCGGTGAGCTGTGCGACACGCTTGAGCGCGCGGGCGTGAAAAATATCGCCGTCGTCTCTGGGCCGTCGCACGTCATTACGCATCGCCGGCGCGCCCAGATTGTCAGCCGGCGGTTTACCATACTCGATCAAGTGGAAGGACCGGCGCAAAATGAAACCGGCCGAATGGCATTGATCCGGTTCCTCAATCTCAATACCGCGCCCGACGCCATTATCTGTACGAATAATTTCCTTTGTCAGGGCGTATTGGACGGCATTGGCCGGATTGAACAGGCACCAATCATGGCGGTGTTTGACGACGTGCCGATGATGCACTTGCTTAGCGTGCCGATGGTCGCCAGTCTTCAAGACGTGCCGATGATGGCCGATGCTGCGGTGCGGCAATTGCTTCCGCAACTGACCGGCCAGACCGTCAAAATCCGACCGATCCTGCTGCGGGCGAGGGTTGTCGTAAACGACGCCTTTCGGAAGCGCGCTGAAGCCGTTTCATAATTGCCGCTTCGTTTGCGGACTGCGCGATTTACGGCCGGGCGGTTAAAACTCGCTTCCATGAGTCTTCACCAGAAGCTTTATCTGCTGATCGCCTCCAGCTACCTGCTGGGCTCGATTCCGTTCGGGCTGCTCGTTGGACTGTTTAAGGGGATTGATCCGCGCAAGGCCGGGAGCGGAAATATCGGCGCGACCAACGTTGGCCGACTTCTCGGCGGGAAATACTTTGCCCTGGTCTTTTGCCTGGATATGCTCAAAAGCCTCGTGCCGATGTTGCTGGCGGGCTTTATCCTGCGACATAGCACGCTGCTGGCGCAGGATTATTTCCTGTGGCTCTGCATCGGCTTCGCGGCGTTCTTGGGGCACCTGTTCCCTATTTTCATAGGTTTTCGAGGAGGAAAAGGGGTTAGCACGTCGGCGGGGATACTGTTGGGCCTGTGGCCGTACTACACGCTACCTGGAATGACGGCCATTGCGGTTTTCATAAGCGTGTTTTTCGCCACACGATATATCAGTGCCGCATCACTGACGGCGTCGGTCCTGTTCCCGGTGATTTATCTGGCGTTCGCCGTGATTGGCGATTGGGAGCCATTCGGTCGTCAGTTCCCGCTGCTGGTTTTCTCGGTGCTGATTGGCGGGCTGGTGGTTTTTAAGCATCGGGGCAACATCGCCCGCCTGCGCGCCGGCACCGAGAACAAATTCCGTTAGGGCCTATCGGTTATTTCAGCCGATTGATCGGCACCGTGTCACCTCAGGCATAGACGCCGTCCCTTCAATCGGCCGCGGCGGCGAGGCGGGTAACGCTTGGCGTGATAACTGGACAGCTTCGCTCCAAGACCGCCAATGACACCAAGCAAGCGCCGAGCAGCCCGAACAGGGGTTGCGATACATGGCAGTGCCTTTATTTAATTCCGGTGGACGACGGCCTACGGCAGTTGGTCTTTACATCGCCGCTATACCCCCATAGATAATTTGCGCCCGAAAACAGTAGGCACCCACACCGCGACGGTGAACAGGTCTATTCGGCGTCCGATAATATAAATCTGCGAGAAAGCCGCGCTTTTTGATCGTCGCAAGGTCGATTTTCTGATAGGATAGAAAAGCTATCTCGCTTGTTGCGTGGAGGTGTCTTGCGCAAATTGGCGAAGCCAAAATCGCTTGTGATCGGAGTCTTCCCGACGTGCCCTCGACTGTAGTTCCATCCCTGGTTCCGCTAGGCCCGCATGGCGATCGGCCGGCAATTCCGCTTGCCCGACCGGTCATGCTGGTCGGCTCGCACGACAATGCGCGGCTGCATTTGGTCTCGCGGTCGGTCAGCAAGGCCCACTGCCTCATTGTCAACGAAGCCTCCGGCACATACATCCACGATCTGATGAGCCGGACGCATGTGATCGTCAACGGCAGCGTGGTCGAAGAGGCGGTACTGGCGACCGGCGATATCATCGACATCGGCAGCTTTAAGTTCCGGTTCATGGATGTACCCGGGCAAGAGACGCAACCGAAGAGACCCCCGGTGGGGCAGTTGCGCCGGTCCCGATCGTCCGATCCGCTCATCGTCCGTAAGCGTGTGCTGCTCATCGGTCGGCGGCCGGGCAGTGATATCGTGCTGGAGGATGACGCGGTTTCCACTGCTCATGCGGTTATTTACGAACGCAACGGACACCGGTTTGTGCGTGACTTGGGTTCGCGCACGGGAACCATCCTCAACGGCACCGCCGTACACGACGCGCCGATCAAATTTGGCGACGCCATCCGCATCGGTACCGAATCCCTGCAATACGCCCGCTGTGATTTGTCGCCGGAGATGCTGGCATCGCTGTCGCCGAGCGGCGCCGATGAACTGGAACATCTGGTGGGCACGGCTCCGCTCATTGAAGAAGCGGCATTGGCCTTGCCGGTTGAAAGCGAAACAGATCGGCTAATCCGGGAGGCGCTTGGAATTCCCGCCGAATCAGAACCTCCTGCAGGGATTGTTGAATCAGAGGAACCCGAGCCTTCTGAACCTCTTCCCTTTGCTGAAAAAGCCGCCGAAAAGCCCCCTGCGGTCGAACTAGAGCCTGTGCGCGAGCCGGAAATCGATCTGGCGACCGATCCCGACATGATCGGGTCAAATGACACGCAGCAAATTCCGGTCGTGCCGGTGGAACCGGAAGCAACGCCGGTTCTGTCCGAGGCGGTGGTTGACGAGTTGGAACAACTGCCTGTTGAGGTCGAGCCGGTGCCGACCGCCGAAGAGCCTCAGCCGGAGCCAGAAGTGGCGCACGAGCACGGCCCGGCCGCGAGCGAACCGGAAGCGACCGCGCCTTCCGAGCCAGTTGCGATCGAGCCAGAGATTGCATCGCCCAAAGCGCGTCGTGGCTGGCGGGCGACTTTGCCATCGGATGTCGCGAAAGACATTGCTTCCGACGCACTGCCATCGGTGAAATCGCTCGATGCGTGGCGCGATCAGGCCGCCAGTGATCTGGCTGAGGTCGACTTCTCCAAGCTCGATCTCAGCGAAGCTCGCGATGAGGCCGATAAGCCCGAGTCGGTGGTCCCTGTCATCGATGCCGACATTATCGAAACCACCCAACCCGAGCCGGAATCGGCCCAGGCTTTGGATGAAGCAGTTGAAATGGATTTCCCCGCCAATGAGCCAACCGCCGGCGCACCGGAAGGGATCGAAGCGATCAGCGACACTGGTTTCGGCCGCGAAGTCCAAAGCCTCTCGGGCGAGAATCAGGGCGTGCCGGTGGACGAGGCCGAGTCGGTCATGGAGGAGATCATCGAGCCTGTGCCCGAGGCCGAGGCGCTGGAAGAAATAGTGGAGCTTAACGCCGCCGAGACAGATCCCGTCCGCGCGGAGCCGGTCGAGATTGATGCCACCGCTCAGGTGACTGCCGACCAGCCCGCTCCGGCGCCGGATGCAACGCCGCCGCAATCTCCGCTTCAGGCCATCGCCAATCAGGCGCAGCAGTTTGAGGTTGCCGACATCGAGCCTGAAGCCCCGGCAGAACACTTTCGGATCGTGGACGAAGACCGCCCGTTGAGCGCGCCGGACACGGCCCCGAAATCCCCACCGATCACCGGGCCATTCGTTGGTGAAATCGTCGATGAATCTCAAGACGCGCCCACGCGGTCGGCAAAGGGGGCAGCACCTAAGAAGCGTCAGGCTCCTAAGCGCGCAAGCCGGCGCAAGCCGAAAGATGCGATTGAAAAGCGTCCCGCGAAGCCACCCGTCGCCGAAAACCCTTTCGAGGCAGCCGATCAACCGGTCGTCGCCCCATTCGATCCCGACTCTTACATAAATCCGGAAGGCGAGATCGCACCGCTTTCGTTGATCGACGACTTGCCCATCGAGAATTCGGCCATTGTTGAGGCATTCCCCGAGCCATTACTGTCGCTGCCGGAGCCGCAGGCCGAGGATTTTCCTTCGATCGAATCCCTGACCGATCTGGAGGACAGCGCGCCCATTGATTTTGTCACCCCGCCGCAAGAGACGTCAGCGGAAGAACCACCGGCAGTCCCAGAGCTTCCCGAGGCGCCGGTTGACGCAAACGAAACTCATCCGCCGCAGATCAATTCATCCGACATCGAGCCGACCCACGCCGACAATCCGACGGACGAGCCTCCGCTTCATTTTGATCTGACCGAATCGCCCGCAGGACCGCTCGGGTCAACATTCGACCTGACCGAACTGGAACCGGAAGCATTTGAGGTTTCCCAGCCTGTAGCGCCGGTGGAAGCGCCGGCGCCGGTGGAACCAGCGCAAGCAGCAGAGGCATCACCCGCTGCTGAATCGCTCCCCGAAGCAACAGAGGCGGCACCGATTGACGAAATCTTCGAGCCTGCACTCTCGGAAACGGAAGTGATTGAATCCGCGCCAGCCCCGGAAGTGGAAGTTGAATCAGCGGCGTCTGATCTGATCGGCCCTTCCATCGAACCTCCTGCAGAAATGTCACCCGTCAACGAATCGCCGGAAGCCGAACTTGAGACATTCGCGCCTGAGCTGACCGACTCCCCGGCTGACGAACTCCCGATCGAAGAATTCCCCGTGGTTGAGGTGCTGGAAACCGAACCCGTGCCCACCAGGGACGTCGTGTTCAATGCGCCCGAAACCCCTGCGCCTGTGGCATCCGATAACACGTCGGTTGAACCTCCGCCCGCCGAAACCGGCGTCTTCGACATGCCCTCGGGGACCGTGTCCATCAGCGGAGATGCTCCGGTCCTTCTGTCGGGTTTTTCCGGCAACGCCGGATCAATCAATGTCGCCCCCGATCCAGCCGGTTCGCAGCCGGTGGCGCTCCCTCCGGGCGGCGGGGTACCCCGGAGCGTCTTTGATGACCTTTTCGGTGATATTCCTGAAAGTTCCAGTTTTCTTGGTGGAATGCCGCTTGAATTGCCCGACGTGCCATCCAACTTCGGGCGCGTCAATATCGGTTTTGATGCCCGGCCCATTAAGGCGCCGCCCGGTGGGGGATATGCCTCACGGGCATTTTCCATGCCGGCGTCGGGCGCTTTCCAGCAGGATGTCGTGCCGACACCATCGGTAGTGGTTCCGGCCCGCGAGGTCATGTCCGGGGATACGGTCGTCGAGGACGAACAAGAGACCGACACTCCACCGGAAGTTCATCCGCGCGAAACGCGCTTCGACGACTATGACGCCCGACCCGAAAGCGCCAAAGTGCAGCCCCCGATCGCGATTCGGCGTAAGGAGACCAATCCGTCGTCGTTGATGGAAGTGCCCGATGAAGACCGGCTGCCGGACCACGATGCGGGTCTCAATGATCCCAAGGCGCGTTCGTCGGAAGATGGCGAGGCGGACGACGCAGACGAAACCGCTGACGGTACCGACCGCGAAGAAACCGCTGGCGCGTTTGACGGGCTGACGGCAGCATCCCCTCCGACGCGCACACCCCCGCGACCGATCTTCAGTGGGTCGAAGGTGACCGATCGAGATATCTCCCGCGCGGCGAAGTTGAAAAAGAAGCGAAAAGCCGGCCCGCCAAAGATGCCCCGCGATCCATTCGCTTTGGCCAACGGCCTGCCGGATATTCCCGAATCGGGCCCCGGCAAGGAATCCGACAAGGGTCGGCCTGCTCAGGCCGGGGCCGTGCCCCAGCGCCGCGCCGCAGCGGCCAATCCCGACGTGCCCAGCCAGCCCCCGCCGCTCATTCCTCGGCGCATGTCGATATTGGTAGCCGTTGGTCTGGCGATGATGTTGTGCATTGCGGCGGTGCTAGGGGCCATTTATGCGTTAGTACCCGTGACGACGAAAATCGAAGCGTCGTTGGTCTTCCGCAATTTTGAAAATCTCAATCCGGCCGAGCAAGCGCGCGTGAGCGCCGAACAGCGGCGGCTCTTAGAAAACGCCAATGTTCGCAATGACGCCCAACAGATACTTTCGGCCCGTGCCACGGCCATTGGCGGCATGATCAAGCCGGGCTTTCTGGCCGATCCGCTGCAATTGGCGGCCATGCTGCAAGACTTGGACTGGCGGCCCAAGGATCGGCCGACCATGCTGGTACTTTCCGAAGAATCGACCGATGCCAAGGGAGATCGCTATCGAATCGAATCTCTGATTCGCGCTTTGTACACCGCCAATCAGCCTCGCATTGATGAAAATCGGCGCAAGGCCACGGACCTGGGCTTGCTTAAAGACGAGTTCGCTGCCACACAGCGGCAGGCCGATGTGGTCAAGGCCAAAATTGCCGAGCTACGTGCCAACGGCGAGAACCGCCCGGCACTGGCACAAGTTAAAAGACTTCGAACCGAAGAAGCCTCGCTGGACAAGACCTGGTATGACGCGCGTCTGACCCGCGCCGATTTACAAACCGAAATTGCTTCGCTCCAAAAAGCATTGGCAGATATGCCGGCCAGCGACGACGCCGAGGCCAAGCAGATGCGTCTGCAAAAGCAAAAACTCCTTGAATCCCGCGCTGCGGCGCTGGGCGAGGCCGAAAAGGTCGAGGCTGATGCCCTGGCCAAGCTCGATCAGAAGCGCAATCAGGTGGCTGAAGCCGACGCGGCCCTGCGTATCGAGCAGCGCGGCGCCGATGAAATGGCTGCCCGCCAGGTCGAAGACGCGGACCTTAAGAAAAAGCTTGATGTCCTGTCACGATCTATCGCCGAACGTGATGCCGAGCTCAAAAAGGCTGTCGAGCCGATCGAGCCGAATGCCGCCAACTTGCTCATGGGAGACGCGCAGGACAGCCGGCCGACGTACTCGCTTTTTGCGGTGCTTGGCATCATTGGGATATCAATGATCGTGATGTTCATGGCACACCGTCACGAGCGCCGCGTGCCCATGGCGCTGCCGGTTTCGCAGGCGTAGAGCCAGAGAAAGCCAACAGGTTACGTTTTCTCAACTTAATTACCGGGCTTGTCGCTTTGCAATGGGGCCTGGGCCGTTTCGGGCCGCCGTTCCGGCGTAAGCAGCACCTGTCCCACACTCTTGCGATTAATGGTCACAACCCGCGCGCGATACGGCGAGAGTATGACAGTATCTCCCACCTTGGGGATTCGCCGAAGCAGGTGTGTCAGCAATCCCCCCAGCGTATCGACGTTGCTGGCTTCAAACTCCGCCAGATTCAATCGGAGGCGCAGCTCGTGAAGCGGATAATCCCCGCTCACCCGGATGTTGTCCCCCTCCACCACAAAGTCTGTTTTTACATCGGTATCGAATTCGTCTTCGATCTTGCCGACGATCTGTTCGATCACGTCCTCAAGCGTTACCACACCCTGCGTCGCGCCGTATTCGTCCACCACCATCGCCATATGAGTCTGGCTGGTTTGAAACTGCCGCAGCAACCGAGGCAATTCGAGCAGTTCCGGGACGAAGAGGATATCTCTGCGCACCTCACGGAGGTCTAAATCTCCTGAGCCAATGACATGAACTGCCGATCCAGGCAGGCCGTCGGGGATGGCGATCACTTCTCCGGCGGGTGTGCGCTCGTCAATAAACCGCAGCTTGCCGGGGACCAGCTTAAGTGCGTTGAACAGGTCCTTCATATGGATCAGGCCCACGACGTGATCGATGTCGCCCTCGCAAAGCGGGTACCGCGTGAAGGAATTTTTCCGCACGACTTTCAGCAGGTCGCCCATGGGCCGGCCGAGCATCAAGAACTCCACTTCCGTCCGCGGGGTCATAATTTGCCGGGCGCGCAGCTCGTTAAACTCAAACGCGCCGACAAGCAATTTCTGGTTGGCTTCAGGTATTGCGCCCTGCTGAACGGCCTGCGTCAGCAAGGCCCGCAGTTCGGCTTCGTTGTGGGCCAGCCCGCCTTCAGCCCCCAGCTCGACGCCGGCTATTCGCAGGATCGAATTGGCCGCGGCATTCAGCACCCAGATCGCCGGAAAGCAAATAGCGGTGAAAATCACCAGAGGAATGCCGAGCAGAAGCAGGAGGCGCTCCGGGGAGCGAATCGCCAGATTTTTCGGGGCCTGCTCGCCGACGATAATGTGCAATCCGACTGCGATCATGAACGAGATGATGAATGACACGAGGTGCTGATGGTGGGGGGGCACGCCGACCAAGCTGGCGATCGGCTGCACCAGTTGCGAAACCGCCGGTTCGGTGACCGCGCCCAAAGCCAGTGCAGCGAGTGTGTTTCCAAGCTGGCAACTGGATAAATAAAGATCCAGGCGACTTTTAATGCGCAGCCCGGCGCGCACGCTCATGCCCTGGCCAGGGAGGGTCTTGAGGCGGCTGGTCCGCGCGCTGACGGCAGCAAATTCGACCGCCACAAAATAGGCGTTTAGTGCCACCAGTCCGAGCGTGGCGAGTATCTTTACTGCGGTATACACGGTGGCAGTTTGTAACGGAGAAGATCAATCGCCACAACCTGAAAGTGCGGGCATCCATTGCGCGAAAAATTCACCGGCTTAAGTGGCCCGGAGCGCCAGGATCAGTTCAATTTCCCCGCTGGGCCGGTGCAACTGTCTTGCGATTTCTGCACTGGATCGGCCGGCGTCGGCCAGGGCATACACCTCGGCGTGTCGCGGATCCACCGCCGCCGGCATCACAAGCTTCATTGGCGAATCCGGTTTTTGACCGTGCCCCGCTTCCATTATGGCGATGCGCGTATCGGCATCGGCGATCAGTCGTTCAAGTTTGGCCGACCGCGTATCGATCTGCGCCGACATCTGCCGGGCCATGTCGTTAAGTTCCACAAGCAAATTCTGCATCTGCCGCTCCACCGACCGCTGTTGCGACAAGCTGGTGAATGCCGAAGGCCGATCCAGCGGGTCCTTCTTCGCCCGGCCGTTGCGCATCATTATGTATACCAACATCAGCGTGCCGACTCCGATGGCGATCCAGATCTTCGCATCGGTGGGAGCTTCCAGCAGCATCGGCAAATGCACCATGACCACCACAGGATAACCTAGACTGGGGGTAACGACTACGGACCAACCCGCTGGTTTGGATTCGGTTTTGGGCTAGAGCAGCATCGGCAACAGCTTACGGCGAATGTTTGGGGCTTTCGCCGGAGCGAATCTGTGCCAGCGTGCGTTCGGAGTGCCGCGACAGGTGCAACACCTTGGGGGTGCCCACCCGCTGCGAAAGATAAATCCCCGAGTGCCCGCTAAACAGATAGGCCAGAAAGCAGGCCATAGCCAGATAAAGGGTGTGGTCCGAGCCGAAGAGTTCGATGCCCATCAGCGTACAAGCCAGTGGGGTGTTGGTCGCCCCGGCGAACACTGCGACAAGCCCCAGGCCCGCGAATAAGTCGATCGGGGCATGCAGTAATTGTGCCAGCGTATGGCCCAGTGCCGCGCCGACGAAAAACAGCGGGGTGACTTCGCCGCCTTTGAAACCCGACGACAGCGTGATGGCGGTGAACAATATTTTCCATCCCCAACTGAAGGCATCGGCACCGCCGGAGTGAAAGGCGTCGGTGATCGATACATGCCCCCCGGGGGAATGCAGCACGCCCAATCCCAGGTAATCGCGCGTGCCCAGCAGTAGAGTCAGGCCGATCAAAATCATCGCACCCGTGATAGGACGAATAAAATCTTCTATCGCCAGTCGCCCCCACCTGCGATGTTTTTCCAAGCGCATCGCGGCTCGCTTCCATAGCGTATGCAGACCGTGCGTAAGTTCTGCGAAAATGACGCTTGCCAATCCAAATGCGATTGCCGCCAGCGCCACTTTTCCAGCCGTCAGAGCGTCGAACCCGACCGGCGCCAGATCGATGTGATATTGGGTGTGTGAAATGCCCCACATTGCGCACGCGCGGTCGCCGACGATTCCCCCGATCAAACAGGGAACGATCGCTTCGTAGCTGACGCGGCCGATGGCAATTACTTCCATCGCAAACAGGCACCCGGCCAGCGGAGTGCCGAATACCCCGCCGAATCCTGCCGCCACGCCCACCATGAGCAGCTTGCGGCCGTCGATGCGGTTGAGATGCAGCGCGCGGGCAATCGTCGCCGCCAAGCTCCCGCCCATCTGCACTGCGGTGCCTTCGCGGCCGGCCGATCCGCCGAAAAGGTGGGTGAACACCGTCGCCAGCAGAATCAGTGGCGCCATGCGCGCCGGCACGCCGGCGCCGGGCGAATGAATTTCGTCCATGATGAGATTATTCCCCGCCTCGGTGTTGCCGCCGATCGCGCGATACGTCAGCGCAATCGCCACGCCCGCCACCGGCAGTAAATAGAGCAACCCGGGGTGCGACCACTGCGCCTGCGTGGCCCAATCCAGCGTCCACAAGAATAGTGCGCAGGCCGATCCGATCACCGCCGATACCGGAATTGCTACTAGCCCCCATTTCAGGACGTAAAGCAGCACGGCCAGATGCTCGCGGGGTTGCCAACGGAAGGGCATTTAAATAACTTTCCAGGAACGAAAAACCGCTATTCAGCGAATCTCGGCCAACGTGGCCTGGCGAAACAATTCCGAAATCCCGCGAAAAGTCCGACTTCGAGCCGCCTGTTCTAAAAGCAGCTTTTCTACGGGTGTCACGCGAAAATTCACCTGCTCCGTTCGCCGTTTTCCCGAGGCCCGTGCCGATGGCGTTTCGCCACGTTCCAGCATCGCCGCGACGGCCCGCCACAACTCCCAATCGAGTCATCGGTGACCGCGCATGTATTCCATACGCTATACGGATGCCCGTTCAGCCGACCTTTGCCTTCAATCGCTCCTGCACCAGTTTCGGGTTCAGTCCTTTGCCGGATTTCATCACCATGCCCATCAATGATCCCAGTGCGCTGGCTTTGCCGGCCCGATAGTCTTGCAGGCTCTTGGGATTGGCGGCGATGAGCGCGTCGATGGCAGTGTCGATCGGGCCGGTGTCGCTGGACTGGATCAGCCCCAATTGCAGCGCTAGGGCTTCGGTGGCTGCCGATGCCTCCGGCCCGCCGGTAGCGTCCACTTCGCGGATTTTCTCGAAGAGTGGCAGGGCGCTTGAAGCGCTGATTTTGCTTGCGTCGATCAGGCTCGCCACTTCGGCCAGGCGAGTGGCGTCGATGCCGATAGCATGGATCGGTCGGGCGGACTTATTGGCCAGTTGCGCCAGCACGTTCAGCAGCAGATTGGCCACGCGCTTGGGATCGGCACCGGTGGTCACAGCCTTTTCATAAAAATCGCCGGTCGAACGGTCTCCGGCCAGCGAGCCGGCGTCGGATTCGTTCAGTCCGATCGCCTGCACGTAGCGCTTTCGCCTTGCTGCGGGCAACTCACCCACTTGGGCTTTCAATTGGTCCAGCCAGGCGTCATCCACTTCCACCGGGGCCAGGTCCGGGTCAGGGAAATATCGATAGTCATTCGCCTCTTCCTTGTCGCGTTGATGAAAGGTCGATTCCGTCGGTTCGTCCCAGCCGTAGGTGCTTTTCTTGCCTAGAGAGCCCGTCTCCACCCACTGGTTGATTTGCCGCTGAACTTCGTAGTCCGTCGCCCGCTGCAGCACGCTGAAACTGTTGAGGTTCTTAATCTCGGTGATGGCGGTCTTGTGGACGTTGCCGTCGGCATCGGTGATATGCACGTTGATGTTCGGCTCAAACCGCATGTGGCCCATCTGCATCTGGCCTTCAGAAACACCTAGGAACTGCACCAATTTCTGCAGTTCCTGCCCGAACGCCGCCACCTCTTCCCCGCTATGCAGATCGGGTTCAGTGACGATCTCCAGCAGCGGGGTGCCGGCGCGGTTGAGATCGACGATCGACCCGTCGATGGCATACCCGCCCGGTGCCTCGTGTAGAAGTTTCCCCGCATCCTCCTCAAGATGCGCCCTGCGGATGCGCACCTTTTGGGTCCGGCCTTTCAACTCCAGGTCGAACTCTCCGTCAATACATAGCGGCAGGTCGTACTGGCTGATTTGATAATTTTTGGGCAGGTCGGGGTAGTAATAACTTTTGCGATCCCACTTGGTATGCCGGGCGATTTTGCACCCCAGCGCCAGTCCCGCCATGATGGAATACTCCACCGCCTTCTTATTCAGCACGGGCAACACGCCGGGCAATCCCAGGATCACCGGATCCACCTGCGAGTTTGGCTCGCCGCCAAAACCATTGGCCGCGCCGGTAAACATCTTGGATTGAGTCGACAACTGGATGTGAATTTCCATGCCGACGAGAATCTTGTACGACTTGACGCTTCGCTGAGACATAAGGCGCGCGAGTATACCCACTGACTGCCGGTTGAACCACGAAGAGCAAATCTACTCAGAACTGCGGCTCAGATTGTGGCTGTAAACCGCAATTGTCCCCGCCATCCAATTATTTCGTCGTGGCTGAAATGTCCCGCGGATTATGGCTCGTCGGTCTCCTGCTCGCGTGCTTTAATTTCCTTCTCCAGTTCACCGAGAGTGGGGCTGGTGTCAGACTCCGTTGAAGTTGGGTCGGAATTGGGATCGGTCTTTCCATCGGTCAGGCTTTCGGGCATCTTGGAAAATGAACCCGCCGTCGGTCCGAGTTGCCCGTCCAAACCCGTTCGCAGTGTTTCATCAGAATTTGTGGGATCGAAAATACTCTTGGCCATAATGCGCTCCGTTACAGGAATTATTGGAGCGCCTTTCCCCCCGCGACAAGGGCTATCGCCAATTAAGCTTGAGCAATTCTTTGTCCCTGGGATGCGCCGCGACCGTGCGCAGTGTCAGTTCCGCGCCGTTTTCAGCCAGATGACAATCCACCCAGCCGCTCGGTTCGCTTTTCTTGAAGACATAAGACACCGCCGGCAGGTTGATCAAGTGCAGGTCCTGCTCGGTGGTGATTCGCCATTCGTGCGTATGACCGAACAATAGGGCCTTCACTTTTTTCCGAGGCAGCACGACATCGAAAAGTTTATCACTGTCCCTGAGACCCATGAACGTGCCCACAGGCTTGGTTGTTGACGAGGGCTTGGGCTGTCGCAGCGGGTTATGGTGCATCACGATCAGCACGGGCTTGTTGTCCAGCCCGTCGAGATATCCGGCCAGCCATGCTAATTGCTTCTCGCCGAGAAAACCGGGGGTTTGCAGCGTCTTTTCGAGCGTGTCGAGGAGGATCCAGTGCGCCCGCGGGGTTTCGACGGCCAGCACCTGGTGGCTGGGCAGGGCCTGAATGCGCGCGCTGGCAGAAAAAGGCTGGTCGGGCAAGGTCTGCCGAAAATTATCCCGCTGGTCGTGATTGCCCAGCGTTATATGCACCGGCAGCTTGGCCCGTAGCAGCGGGTCAATCAGTTCAAGGAATTTCCGATATTCGACCAACGGCCCGCTGGTGTGCGCACAATCCCCGCTGACGATGACAGCCGATGGCAATGCGACGGCCGGATCAAGCACCATTTCAACAGCCCGGCGGAGGTGATCGGCGATATTGATTCCGCGGTCGATCTTGCTCGGATCGGCATCGATGTGCATATCCGAAAGCAGCGCCAGTCGATGCGCATCGGCCCCGGTCGGCAAGGCCCAGGCCAGGCGGCGAAAGGAAAGTCCCACGCCCGCAGCCAGCGCGCCCGCCAGGAACTGTCGCCGCGAAGTCGTCAGTGTGATCGGCATGGATCTATCGCTCCGGTATTCATCCCCCGATGCAATCATGTTAAACTATGGTGATGAAATATCGCAAGCTTGGCAAAACGGGTTTGAAAGTTTCGGTCGTGGGCATCGGCACATGGCAATTCGGCGGGGAGTGGGGCAAGGACTTTCAGCAGGATGAGGTGGATCGGATGTTTGCCCGCGGAAAGGAACTGGGCATCAATCTGATCGACACCGCCGAGTGTTACGGCGATCACCTGTCCGAATCACTGATCGGCAAAGCGATCAAGGGCACGCGCAAGGACTGGATTGTGGCGACCAAATTCGGCCATAAATTTCATTCGCACATGAACCGGACCGAACCGCGCACTCCGGCCGACATTCGCCAGCAACTGGATGCCTCGTTAAAAGCTTTACAAACCGATTACGTCGATCTGCTGCAATATCACAGTTTCGGCGACGATACTTTTTTTGACGACGAGGTTTTGGCGACCGTTCAGGACCTCAAGCGCTCCGGCAAGATCCGCCATATCGGCAATTCAGTAGGCTCTAACGGCAACGTCAAGCAGATTCAGGCGTCGGAGAAAATGAATATTGAGGTGATTCAGATCATTTACAACCGCCTGGACAAAACGCCCGAGACCACGACCTTCCCCGTCTGCATCGAACAAGGCCTTGGCGTGCTGGCGCGCGTCCCGCTGGCCAGCGGATATCTCAGCGGCAAATATAAGCCCGGCACAACCTTTAAGAGCAGCGATTATCGCAGCGGACAAAAGGCCGAGGACCGCGATAAGAAGTTGGCGGAAGTGATGAAGCTGCACGAAACGGAAGTGCCCAAAGGCGTGCCAATGGCCGAGTGGGCGCTGGCCTGGGTGCTGAAACATCCGGCAGTCACCAGCGTCATTCCGGGCTGCAAAGATGTGGCGCAAGTTGAATCAAACGCCCGGGCGGTGGAGTTGGTGACGGAATCCCACGTGCGGGACGTCTAAACCAGTTGGCTGCGTGGCTGTCCACGTATTTTTAGCCATGGACA
>JBBQSU010000058.1:0-21207 GCA_038234815.1 Tepidisphaerales bacterium
TTGCCCGCCTGAAGGATCTGGCGGCGGCATATCCCAGCTATGGGGTGCGGCTGTTGTGGGCGAAACTGCGGCAGGCAGGACGGCTGGTCAAGGGCAAGCGGGTTGAGCGGTTGTGCCGCAAACACGGCTTGCTGCTGAGACGGAAGCGTCGTCGCAAGCGGCGTGGAATCGGGATTGGCGTTCCGTGCCGGGCCGAGCATCCGAATCACGTTTGGGCGTATGACTTTCTGGAGGATCGCACGGAAACGCGCCGAAAACTGCGTGTTTCGACGGTCCAGGACGAGTTTACGCGGCGGTGCCTGGGGATCGAGGTGGAACACCGGATGAACGCGAAGTTCGTAGGCCGGACTCTTTTGGGGTTGAAGTATATGACGCCCGCGGAGTTTGCCGGGCAATGGAGAAGGAACAATGAGAATTCAAGGACGGCTACGCCGGAGGTGAGGTGAAGCGTTTATCGCTTTGGACGCCCCCGGCTGTAGAGGGCAACGAAAAAGGGTTGATCTCATGAAGGAGATCAACCCGTCAGCCGTAAGGCCATCCACAGCAGCGATCCGGTTACCCGCCGGCAGAGCCGTATCCTCTGCGGGATGAACCAAGGGTAAGTGAACAAGACAGAATCGGGAAGTTCCCGGTTCAGGAGCGACAGGACCAGATCACTTTTGGCCGCGGAAACTATACCGCAAACTGGGGACAAGAATGGGGTCTGGACAATTCGGCTCTTTTCGCGATCCCCCTATGACAGTCGGCGATTTCACGAACTTCGTTTTCGGGCATATGACGAGATGTCCAGTTTGTATTGGCATCAGAGACGTGTCGGTGCTGCTGGTCGATGGCTAATGCGTGCGATCCATAATGCGCTACGAGCTACACCACCGGATCACGCGATCGTGGCTCAAGCATGTGACGCATTCGTTGGTTTGGCGAAGGCAATGGGAGACAACGATGGTATCGAGCACTGGGAACAGCAGGCAAACAAAGCCAGAGCCTATGCGGCCGAACAACACCAGAACCGCAATGAAGACTGACTCACCTCTGGCCGACGTGGCTCAATGGTTTGTCGTCCAAGCCGTCAAGTCCGAGGGAAAGGATTCGACGGCGGCAAAGCGTCTCTTCCGCGCAATGCTTACGTCAGGTACGCCATGTGAAAGGCAAGCTGCCGAAGCGGAAGTCAAATGCGTGGTCGATTTTGCTACAGTCGCGCGGTGGCTTAAGGCCAAAGCTCTGGCCGAGAACGAGGCCGTCGCAGGTTATGCCTATTCTCTATTGCTCGAGATGCGATCTACAGCCGATCCGGCCGCGGCGCAGGCCGCCGAAGCAGTGCTGCAATGGAACGGGTCCATCGACGAAGTTGCACATTGGCTCGCGGCGCAGGTGCCGAAAGATGTGAGTAAGCCTTTCACCTTAGCTGAAGACGCAAAAGATGCGAAGAGTTTGCTGATACTGCTATTGAGTGGGTGCGAGGGAGAGAAATCAGCAGCGATAGCTGCACTCGTCAAGTGGATAAAAGATTTCAGGCGCCAAGAGCGCGTAGCGCGCCGAAACGGGACGTTGCGAGCAATGCGGCCCCCATCCCGGTCGGTCCAGTGGGCAATGACTCTGTTGGCCGACCATGTCATTATGCCCCTCTTGGATTCTTCGCACTACTCCTTTCATCGCTGGCAAGATTGGAGATACAAGGGAGCGCCTCCACCATACGACTGGTTGAGTAGACGTGGAATCAATGCAACGGCCAGCGGCGTTGATCAACGAAAGAAACGCCCAAGATGTATTGGTGAAATAGCTGAGGAAGCCGAGGACGTGCGTCATCGGCAGAAAAAGGAAAGGGGATGGATACTCGGCTTTGATTTCGCCGACGCCGCGCCCGGGCACATCTGGCGGATGATCGGGAAATACCCCGACGCCAAAGACTTTCGCGACTGGGTTCATGTCAGGCTGAAGCAACATTTTGCTGAGTTGCGTAAAGAATGCATGCGCAACGCCGTTCGCGGGAAACGTGTCGGAGTGCTTCCCGAGGATCCATCTGAAACGCAGATTGTCGCTGTACGAGCCGCCGAGCCATTGCGACCGAGGCGTCGTGCTCGCTCAGCCAGAGCCCACAAGCGAGCCGAGGTGATTTGGGCCTGTATTGCCGTTTCCGAGGCTGGCGCGCGGCTGTCAGATTCGGACGAGGCAGTGATTAAGACATGGGATGCCGTGGACGGACTGCTGGTCGGTTGCGAGTCCGGGCTTTATAAGTGCATGCCGCAAATGCTTTGGTCAACGTGGGAGCGCGAATATGGGGTGCAAGGACGACTTCCCACCTATGAGATGCGCAAGCAGCCCCCGTTCAAACGCCGAGACCACTTGTCGAAAGTGCTTGGTATGAGCCGCAACTATCTGGACAAGCGGTGGCAACTGATCCGCCCCCACTTAGAACACTTGGCTTGCATTCGCGAGAAGCTGGCCGCCCTTAAGACCAAAGTTGGCAACGAATAGATTTTAGGATGGGTGAGGGTCCGAACTGCGGATTTCAAGCTCCTAACGCCATTTCTGTTACCTTCCGTAGTGCATTATTCAGAAATGCGCATCAGTGGCGGCTTAATTACACGCACCCCACGAATTATCACAGCAATTACGAGTGCCTGATGGCATTCGCTCAATGTTTCACAAGATTTGGGGCAAATCATCATCCGGCTTGACCGGGAGGAAGATCGTATGGTGTACGTTTTCAAGATCCCCGTTCAACGCGGGATCCTCATCGCACCTATCGAAGCCAGCGGGTACCTCGCGGCCGACGGCGCCGTCCATGGGGTGTACCTGGCTGGCCGAATCCTCAGTCGGGATCGCGAGTGATCAAGCTGCGTGCATCAAATCGCTAATTCATCCAATTCACGAAAGGAGACCTGCAATGGAATACATCGAATGTCGGCGCTGCGGAAAGAAGTCGAAAAACGAGAGTTGCGGTTGTTGTCGGCGGGAACTGGGTCAATACGGGGACCGAAGGCCGCCCAACCCGCTCAAGAATTTTGCGGGGAATACCATCGATTTCCCGCATTTACACAACGGTCGAGAGCCATCGATCGGCGACCGGCTCGCGCGAGGCTTCAGGAGTCTTCGTGGCGAATAGCCACGTGTTGGCGGGACGGGGGGATCCAGAAAGGAGCAACAGAGATCAAATAAACACAGTTTTGTCCAAATCGGAAATGTTATGCGTTGATGTAGTGCCGTGCTTGACGGCTTAATGATCAAGCAAAGGAGCAATTATGACAACATACATTTTCAAGGTTCAAGTCTCTCGCGGGGTCATCACCGTCCGCATCGAGGCCAGCGGGATTTTCGCGGCCGAGAGCGCCGTCCGCGGGATGCATCCGGACGGCCGCATCCTCGATTGGAAGCGGGGTTAAACACAGAATGCCGGGCGACTGGTGACGCTGGTCGCCCGGTCTTTATAGACATATCACAAACGGGCAAGGGCCCATCAATCCCAAACCAGGAGGTATCGATGAGCGATTCAATCGCAATGGGCGTTCATGCGCCCGCGGGGCAACGAATGCCGTGGCGTTGGCTTGGAAGCCCCGTGACTCGGTATAGGGGCAAGGTCGGCACGCTGCGCGGCTTGTTGCCAACGTTTCAGCGAGAGTCCGGCCGATGTGGGAAGCACGAAATCCGTGGCATTAAAGGGAGTAGGAGGGTTGGCAACGTTTCGCCATACTACGTACTCGTACAGCATAATGAACTTCTTGACGCCTTGCCTGAGGTGTTGAGCGATAAAGGTTATGGATTGAATGATTTGCATGGCGAGTTATTGCTGGCCGGCAACGGCGAGCGGATGGAACTGGTCATCGATCTGCCGTCAGTTCAAGCCATGCCGTCAGACGGCTTTCCGCTGTCCTGTCGGCTCCGCTGCGTAAATTCGGTGGACCGATCGACGGCGATCGAAGCTGAACTCCAGTGGTATCGTCAGGTTTGCAGTAACGGAATGTTCGGATGGGCCGGTGAAAAAGTGCGCCGGGTCCACCGCTTTGATAATGCGCTGAATTCAGTACAGAACCGGCTGCGGCAGCGGTTTGATCGACTTTACTATGATCGCGACTATTTCGAGAGTCTTATGCGGATGCCCGTCCGTTGGAATAATTTGCAGGATTGGGCAGATGTTTTCGTCGCCCGCAAATGGGGAAAGCAGGAGGCCGCCCGGGTACTTCATATCTGCCGAACAGGGAAAGACGCAATTGTCGCCCCAGGTTTTGACCCCGATTTTTGCTATGAAGTTGCCCACGAGCTTGACGTCGTATCGACCGTTGACGTGCCGGGCGCCTGCGCGCCGGTCACAAACATATATCATGTCGGCCAAGCGCTGAGTTGGGTGGCCGCCGGGGCGAACACACTGCATACGCAGTTCTCAAGAACCGCGGGGGTTCCCCTTCTCTTGGGCCTCTTGATCGACTGACAACGCCTGCCAATTCCTGTCGTTGATGTATCAAACGTATTCTTACCAAAGGAGTTATATGATCGATCGCCGACGTTTTCGAACGGGTCTGAAACGTACGCTTAGTGTTTGCTTGCCCGACCCCTTGGAAATACCGACCCCACCTAACCTGGCTGAGTTGCTGGGTTATCCCTGTGTGCCGCCAGAGCGATATGTCGCATTCTATTGGACTTGTGATCGAGACGATCAAACGCAGAATTTGATGTGGTTTGATGGGCTTTTATGCGGATACGCCGATCCCATGGTTTGGGACGGTTACGTCAACCATTTGCTCATTTCAACCACTTTGTCCAATTATGCATTGGGTGGTCCAGGAGTTGACGGTGCCCGAGCATCTGGAGACTGCCTCCTTGTTAATACAACGGAAAACCGGCTTCACGGAGTTCCCATTCCACGAGGCTGCGCCTTGGCGAGCCGATTCGCGGGCGATGTGCTTCGCAGCTTGCCGCAACCGCAAGGCCTCGGGTACCTACGTGCAGCACAGACCCTTGTCCATCCGCCTGCAGATGTAAAGGTCGTACATGTTGAACAACTCCAGAACGAACGACTCGGACATCTGCATCGCTGGCTGAATGTTCACGGCTTGTCTTTCTGACGCCACCTGAAACATGCGAGGCGACGTATGCCACGGGAAACCTCAGGCGTGCGGGATCGCACTAGAGAAGGGGCAAACGGTCCTTCCGCCAGAACAGTGTGACCGCCGCGCGCTCTGCCGCAGCCTGTTTTTCATGTTCTTTGGCGCACTTTACAGGGGAGTGATCCGAGGAACATGGGACGTACGATCTCAGGGAGCATTGCTCAACCGACTTTTGGATGTTTGGGGGAAACTCACCAAAGCCTATTTCAAGAATGATAACCGGGACGCGGCAACAAAAGCGCATCGGGGGATCCTCCCATGCGAGGGCATCAAGTCCACTCCACACGGGTTCAGTCCACACGATAACCTCAATCAGTTATTGAAAGACATCAAATCGGCAGCCGGCGACGTGAATCGGGCAGGGCGCGACTTTTGACGCATACGACGGGAGGTGCTTGAAGAGCCTCGGCGATCGTATAACAACTGGTTGCGAAATCGCGTCAAAGTCATCACGTCTCCCTTGTAAGAGAACTGGTTGTCTGAAATGATGCTGGTGAGGACACCTAGACTGCCGACGTACGGGCCTGTTCGCGCGGTGGCAAGTATTTGGCGGCCCCTCGACAAGGCGCCGAAGCACCTTCATCTCCTACGCGAGGCCCCAACTATGAAAGTCTGCACTGTTCGATGGCGACTGTTCTTCACCGTGGCATCGATCATTCTGATGATGATGCCTTTCGTCGGCGCGCAAAGACCGACTTCGCGGCCCGCCGACGGCCATGAGAGTTTCCAGTTTCGTGATCGTCCCATCCATCCAGCGTGCGTCATGACCTTGGGGACGGAACTGGCCGATGGATTGCCTGCGGTTGGCGCGGTTGATGTGGAGGGCTGTACCGAAAGCCAGCAGCATCCGGCGGAGTTTGCCGTTCGTGATGGCTGGATCAGCATCGAATTGAAGGATGGCGGGGCGTTTTCCTATCGGCATCTCGGTGTCTCGCCGGGCGGAACTCATGTCTTGGAGACACACAACTTCGGCGGTGGCACGGGCGTTTTTGAGGATTTGCTGCTCGTCCGCGTCCACCGTGACCGCGTCCGGCAAGATGATAAAATACGCGACCGTCTGTTGATGACCAGTGTCGGCAGTTTCGTCCTCGGGGATCGCGACGACGGCGTGATTCGTCTTGATGGCAACCGGCTCATTGTTGGCCGCTCTCGCTACCGGAAGCGAGACACGATTATCTCGCTCGACCAGGCCAACTAGGGTAGGGTTGCCTGTGATAACGTACAGGGGTGAAACGCAAAATCAAAAAGGAAGGTGACAAATGTCAGAACCGACGATCTTCTGTCCGAACTGCAAATCAGAAATCAAACTGACCGAATCGTTGGCCGCGCCCCTCATGGAATCTATGCGGCGGGATTTTGACGATCGGCTCGCACGGAAAGACGCCGACGTTGCCAAGCGAGAGCAAACCTTGAAAGATCGTGAGAACGCGCTGTCCAAAGCGAAGGACACGATCGACCAGCAGGTTGCGGAACAATTGAAGACCGAGCGGACTCGCATTGCTTCAGAAGAAGCAAAGAAAGCCAAGCTCGTCCTGGGCGCAGATATTGAGCAACAGGCGAAGGAAATTGCCGAATTGCAGGAGGTTCTCAAGTCGCGCGATGATAAACTCGCCGAAGCGCAGAAAGCTCAGGCCGAATTGGTGCGTAAGCAGCGAGAACTGGACGACGCCAAGCGCGAAATGGAACTGACCATCGAGCGTCGGCTGCAGGCATCACTCTCGGCCGCACGTGACCAAACGAAAAGGGAAGTTGAAGAGCAACTATCTGGTCAGGTCAACGAAAGGAACCAGACCATAGCCGCGATGGAAAAGCAGATCGGCACGCTGACCGCGCGAGAACAGACAATTAGGGACCGGGAAGCAGCGCTGTCAACGGAGAAGGACAATCTCGAAGCGCAGATCACGCAGAAGCTCGCGCAAGAGCGATCCAAGATAGTCGCCGACGAATCAAAGAAAGCGATGCTCCTGCTGGCCACGGACATGGAGCAGAAGGCGAAAGAAATCGCCGACTTGCAGGAGGTGTTGAAGCAGCGAGAAGGGAAGCTCGCTGCGGCCCAGGAAGCACAAGCTGAACTGGTCCGCAAGCAGCGCGCATTGGACGATGCCAAACGTGAAATGGATTTGACGATCGAAAATCGCGTGCAGGAATCGCTCGCCACGACGCGCGATCAGGCCAAGCGGGAGGCTGAGGAGAAACTTTCGCTCAAGGTCATGGAAAAAGAGCAGACCATTGCCGCCATGTCGAAGCAGATCGAAGAACTCAAGCGCAAGGCTGATCAGGGATCCCAGCAACTTCAGGGTGAAGTTCAGGAGCTTCAACTCGAATCGCTCCTCAGGGCGAAATTTCCGATCGATAAGATTGATCCCGTTCCCAAGGGCGAGCACGGCGGCGATATTCTTCATCGGATCGTGATGCCGAACGGGGTTTCGTGTGGAACCATACTTTGGGAATCAAAGCGCACAAAGACTTGGGGCAACGGATGGCTTCCCAAGCTCCGCGAGGATCAGCGAGCAGCCAAAGCTGAAATTGCGGTGCTGGTCAGCGCCATGTTGCCTGATGGTGTCGAGACATTCGACCAAGTTGACGGTGTCTGGGTCGTTCATCCGCGCGCGATCATTCCCGTGGCGCTGTCGCTACGGCAGATGCTCATCGAAGTAAATTGCGCCCGTCAGACTTCCGAAGGTCAGCAGACCAAGATGGGACTCATCTACCAATATCTCACCGGCCCGGACTTCCGTTCACGTGTCCAAGCGATCGTTGAAGCATTTTCCACGATGTCCGAAGACCTGCGGAAGGAAGAGCGTACGATCAGGAAGCAATGGGCAAAGCGCGGCAAACAACTCGATTGCGTCATGCAGGCCACGGTGGGCATGTATGGTGAATTGCAGGGAATCGCGGGCAAGTCCCTTCAGGAAATTGCAGGGCTGGATATGAAGCTGCTGGAAACGGCTGACGCAACCTGAGAGGCATCGTCAGAATCCGAATCATCAAATCGGCCGCTCCAGCGCCGAGCGTTTTGGGAGTAATCTCTCCCCGTTTTCGGTAGTCCATACGTCCCCTCAAAACCAACACAAACGCCGCTAACCTTTGCCGTCAGCGGCGTTTGTCATCTATGCCCAGGACAGGATTTGAACCTGCACGATGTTACTCGCTGCCACCTCAAAGCAGTGCGTCTGCCAATTCCACCACCTGGGCCTTGCGGGGGGAATTATACGGGTTGCACGCGGGGTGTCTACCGGATTGGCTCGTCGGTGCGCAGTCAAGTTCGCTGGGCACGGGCGGATGCGATGCGCTTTGCACGGGGCGTTAACGGCCTTCTAAAATCTCCGTGGCCTTTCTTACTGATCCTGGCAGTCGCCGGGCCGCGGCGGTTAGGTCCACCTTCATCACTGCAAAGGGCGGGGACGAACGGACCGATGCGCAGGTGAACTTGGCCGACTGGAGGGCGCTTTCGGTGTCGGGCGAGAGCAGAAAATCGACCAGCTTGCGGGCATCGGACGAATCCTTCACCAGGCCGACGGTGGTGGGAAGGGCCAGCGTGCCGGGCTGGTCGGCCACGCCGGGATAAACGCGCGTCAGCAGCGCTTCAGCCTGCGCCTGCACGGTGTTAGCCAGGGCGTTTTCGGCGTCGTCGGTGTCGGTCAGGCCGGCAGCCAGCGTGCCATTGGCCACGGCATCGGCCACTTCCCCATTTCCGCCCATCAGGTGGATGCCGTTGGCCTGCCACGATTGAAACAGGCCGATGGCGCGCTCGTCGCCCATCAGCAGGAACAAGCAGGCGACGTGCCCGCCGGTGGTGCCGGCTGTGGGACGGGCCATGCCGATCTTGCCCTTGAGCGACGGATCGGCCAGCGATTCCAGCGCGACCAGGTGCTTGGCAGTGGAATTCAGCAGCAGGACGCGGGCCCGCAGGCCGTTGCCCGTCCAGCGGTAGTTCGGATCTTTGTATTGAGCGTCAATAGACCGGCTTTCAGGCGAATCATAAGGCAGGAGGATTTTCTCATCGGCCAGCCGGATCGTGTGAAACGGCTCGTTGCCCCACCACACGTCGGCCCGCGGGGCGCGCTGCTCGGCGCGCAGGCGCTCGGCCAGGCCCACACTTTTGGTGGCCTCGGTGTCGCTCACCAGTTGCACGGCAATGCCGGTTTTGCGGGTGAAATCGTCAAGTACCTTCCTGGCGATGGGCTGATCGACGCTGGAATAAACCACCAGCGCGCCGACCCGGCGGTTGCAACTGTTGAGCATCATCAGGCAGAGGCAGATCAGGCCGGCGATCAGCCGCCGAGGAGCCTGATGGTTGTTTCTTGTATTATTGCGCATCCCAGTGTCGGCTCATTCCGGCTTCTGCATCGTCTCGAAGTATTCCTTAACGACCTGCTGCGCCTGGCGCGACACGCGGTCCTGCTCTACTTCGTCGGGTGCGTCCTTGATGGCGCTGGCGGCAACGTTCGACAACTGCGCCTTGCTTTCGCCTTTGATCGTGCCGGCCTTGATGAACGAACTGGCCAGCACTTTGCCCGCGTCGTTGTCCTGGCTGGGGGACATTTCCGTCTTGGTGCCAAAGGGGGCAGGAGACTTGCTGGCCACCCCGCCATTGCCGATGCCCGGTCCGCCTTGCCCCTGTCCCTTGCCGGCTTTGGGATCCCCAGCCCGCCATTCGCCTTTTTGCCCGGCGGCCCCGGGTTTATTTCCCTGGCCCGGATTCGCCCCGGGCTGCTGGCCATTAAGATTGTTGGCCGCCTGCTGGATGCCCTGCTGGGCTGCGGCCGCAGCGGCTTCCATCTGCTTCATGTCGGCGGCGATGGCCTGCATCGCTTGCAGACCGTCCTTCATCTGCTGGGCATCGGCTTGATTAGGCTGGCCTTGCGCGCCGGCTTTGGGCGCCGCTCCCGCCTGCGCCTGCTTGTTCATCGCATCGGCCATTTGCTTAGCCGCCTGCGACATCGCCTGCGCCTGGGCCTGATTATTGGCCTGGGCCTGCATCTGGTTGAGCATCTTCTGCGCCTGTGCCCGCTGGGCGGGAGACATCGCGTCCATCAGTTGCTTTTGCGCTTGTTGCAATTGGGCCTGGGCCTGGGCGTCGCGGGGATTTTGCGCCGCCTGCTGCACCGCTTTGGCCAATTGCTGCGCTTGCTGGGCATCAAGCCCCATCTGCTGAAGCTGCTTCTGCATCGCCGCCTGGCCTTTGGGATTCTCCGCCGACTTTTGCAATTGCGCGGCCAGGTCCTTCATCTGTTCTGCGGCCTTTTTCTGGTCCTTTTCTGCCATCTTGTCGAAATTGTCCGCAGCCTTCTGCATCTGCTCGACGGCCTGCTGGATGTTCCCCTTGGCCAGCTCGCGCTGCGCCTCGGCCACCGGGCCTTTCTCATCTGCGGCGGGCAGGGCAGTGCCGAAAGCCTCCTTGGCCATCTGCATCCGGGCAAAATCTTCGTTCTCCTTCAGCTTTTCGGCGATCGCCTGCGAGGTGTCTTCGAGCGCTTTCATCGCCGAGCGATTGGCCGCAGCGGGGTCGTTCACACCGGCTTTGAGCAGATTTTCCAGGTCGCGCTTGGCCAGCTTCACCGCTTCAGAGCCGGCCAGCGATTCGGGATAGCAATTGACGGTCGCCAGTGCCTGTTCCACCGTTTTTTTTGCCCTCGCGATGGTCTCGGCCTTGATCTGCTCCTTGCGGGCCTGCTCGGTGTGGCCGAAGAGGTCCAGCGGATTCATCCGCGTCAACCCGCCGGCCAGAACGGCCAGGGCCAGCGCGACATAAGCCGCTCGTGGAAAGCGTAGGGGAAACTTGCGTGAAAGATCGGCCGACCCGGCGACGCTCTCGGCATCGGCCACGGCGGCGGCGGAAAACGCATCGCTTTGCCTGCGGGCAAATAGCGCGGTAGAGAATTTCTCTTTCAGTCCGAGCGCCGCATCGATCGCCACTGCGGCGGCGTGGGCGGTCGGCCGGCGGCTCAGTCCCACCACCAGGGCCGACAGCACCGTCGCCGCGCCGGCGATCGCGCTCAAGGCCATCACGCGCGGCATGCGAAAGCCGATCAACTTATCCACCAGCACAATGACCAAAAGCAGGCCGAACAAAATCACCGACGCACCGGCCAGCGCATTCAATACTTGCCCGAGGGCAAGTTTGTTCCGCACGCGGGACACGTGTTGATCCAGTCGGCTCATAGGAAATACCTGAATTGCGTAGCGTTCATTGTATGGCCGAACCGGTTAAGGAAAAAGCGAATTCGTGGTCAACTTGCGTGAAGTAAACCGGCGTAAGCCGAGGCCGGAGCTTGTCTGGTGGGCTGAGCATCTAATAACACCCTCAGTGTGCGGTTTCCGCGCGATAAAGTCTCTGTCAATCCCTATTGACGATTGAATTCGAGAATGTAAAAAGGTTCGCACGATGCCAAGACCCAAACCCACCCGTCCGACTGATTTTGAACTCGAGATTTTAGCCATCCTATGGGAGAGCGGCGGGGCGACCGTCCGCGACGTTCACGAACCCCTGCGGTCCCAGAAGCCCGAGCTGGGCCGCACGACCGTCAGCAAGATCATGGACGTGATGATCGTCAAGGGCTTGATCGAAGTTTCCAGCGAGATTCGCCCGGCGATCTACAAATCCATCGTCGACCGCAAGAGCACCGAGCGGAACCTGGTGAAGGACCTGATGAAACGGGTCTTCAAGAATTCCCCCTCGCGGCTTCTAGCCCATGCGCTGGCGGGCAAAAAGCCGTCCGCCGACGAAATGGCCAAGCTGAAAGAGCTGCTGGCCTCGGCGTAAACCCCGTGCGGTCGGGGTTAGCAGAGGTGGAAGTGCAGATTGCGCGCATTACGCAGAGGGAAGGACAGCAAACCCAAACCTGCCTGATCGGCAAAAACTGCGCTTCGAGCCTTCCAGTATGCGTTTGACCCCGCCTGCCGCCGCGCTTAGAGTTTTAGCATGCTCGCGGAGTTGACCGGAGAGCAAATCTTCCCGATTTTTGGCTGGACGCTGGGCATTCTGGCTGCTGTGGTGGTGGCCTATCTACTGGTGATGCGCCTGAAAGCATATTTATCCAACGATATCGACTTGGGCAGCGCGCCCGCGGGCTTCAGCCTATCGGACCTGCGCCAGCTTCATGCCGCCGGGCAGATGAGCGACGAGGAATTCGAGCGGGCCAAGGCCAAATTGATCCAACTCACGCAGAAAGCCACCGAGGCGGCGGCCAACAAGGGGCAGAAAAAGCCGGTGCCCCGCGTGCCGGATGTGAAACCGTGAGGCGCGCCCGGGAGACATGAACGGGTCGTCACTGTTGAACCGTTGAATAATTGAGTGCGCCGGGAGACTGGACGCCAATACGGTGATTTTCGATGCACCGCGCGATAGCGGCGACCCGACAATGGAACGGTGAAGTTGCCCGCGACAATGTTCGAGACGGTGAATCTGAACAAAGCCCGGATGCACAATCTCAAGCGGCTGGTTATTAGGACTTTGTAAAACACAAAATAAGCGCTTTATCCATTCCTCAATCGTTGGCAAAGGATAAGATAAGAATCCTTCTGCCGGGGTCGTCAAGTTGGTCCCCGGATCGGTTCGATAGACAGAGGGTGGAGGGCCTTTTCGTCGAAAAGGTTTTCTCCGCGGACGAAAAACAGGCAAGCGACCGCGAGCAATGACGCCCGTGGTCTTATTGATATTAGGAAGGCGCAGCGATGGCCACTCCGACTCGCCCGGGTCCCGGCGGAAATTTTCCACCCCCTCCTCCTCCCCCGGGTGGTGGCGGTGGTGGTGGCAACCAAGGCGGAGGCGGCGGCTTTCGCGGCCGGCGCGTCACCACGTGCAGCTTCTGTGGCAAAAGTTCGCGCGACGTGGGGCCGATGGTTGAAGGCCCGTCGGACGTTTACATCTGCGCCAACTGCGTCGATCTGGCGCACAACATCATTCGGCAGGAAAAACGCAAGCTCACCAGCAGTGCCCCGGTCTTCAGCAGCATTCCTTCGCCAAGGCGCATCAAGGAATACCTCGATCAATACGTCGTCGGCCAGGAATATGCTAAAAAGGCCCTGAGCGTCGCGGTCCATAATCATTACAAGCGCCTGACCACCAATGAGCCGAAGGAAGCGCCCGAGCCTGGCTCCGCCGCTCCGGCCCCGGGAAGCGATGTGGAAATTGACAAGAGCAACGTGCTGTTGATCGGTCCGACGGGTTCGGGCAAAACCCTGCTGGCCAAGACCCTGGCCAAGGTGCTGAACGTGCCCTTCGCCATTGGCGACGCCACGACCTTGACCGAGGCCGGGTATGTGGGTGAAGACGTTGAAAACATTCTGCTGAAGCTGCTCCAGAATGCGGATTACGATCTGGAAAGCGCGCAGCGCGGGATCGTCTACATCGACGAAATCGACAAGATCGGCAAGACGCAGAACAACGTCTCGATCACCCGCGACGTGAGCGGCGAAGGCGTGCAGCAGGCCTTGCTGAAGATGCTGGAAGGCACGATCAGCAACATTCCGCCCCAAGGCGGTCGGAAGCATCCCGAGCAGCAATACATCCAGATGGACACGACGCAGGTGCTGTTCATCGCCGGGGGCACGTTTGTCGGGCTGGAAGACATCATTCGCAAGCGCCTTGGCAAGCGGCAGATCGGGTTTGGATCGGAAACCAGTCCGAATGAAAGCGCTCACGACCGGGCCGAGGTGTTGTCGCAGGTGCAGCCTGAAGACCTGGTGGAATTCGGGATGATCCCCGAATTTGTCGGCCGGCTTCCGCTGATTGCCACGCTCGAACCGCTCGACGTGGCCACGCTGGTCAACATCCTCACCGAGCCGAAAAACGCCATTATCAAGCAATATCAAAAGTTCTTCCGCTTAGAGGGGGCCGAAGTGGAATTCACTCGCGGGGCGATGGAACGCATCGCCGAGCGCGCCTTGAAGCGCGACACCGGTGCCCGGGCGCTCCGGGCGGTGTGCGAAGAGGTCATGCTCGACCTGATGTATGTTTTGCCCGATCAACAGCCGGGGCGCACGTATGTCATCGACGAGGAAGTCGTCGAAGGCAACAAGAGCTTGTTCGAACTCAAGCCCGAAGAGCGAAGGAAAGAATCGGCCTAATTGATGCATCGGCGCACCGGCGAAAGCGGGGTGGCCCACGTGCCACCCGTCGGCAAGGCAACAGGCAAAGCCGTGAGGACAAGCCCCGCTTTGCGGGCGGGGAAGAAAAAAATCGCGCGGGGGTTTAACCATTGGCCGGGTGCGGCTTTGGCGGTAGGCTGGGGGCCATGCCAAATCTCACTATTGAAAGCGGCGGCTCGGTCAGCGTGCCTTCGGACAAGCGGTTGATTAACGCCTTGATCGACGATGCCAAGGCCGATCAGCACTATTCGTGTGGCGGAAATGCCCGTTGCACCACGTGCCGCGTGCAATTCGTCACCGGCGAGCCGGACAAAATGACGCAGGCGGAAAAAGACCTGCTCAAATCGTCGGGAATCGACCAGCAGCCGGGCGTGCGCCTCAGTTGTCAGATTCTCTGCGACCACGACATGACCGTAAAAATCATCAGCCCCAAGCCCGCGAACAAAAACCCGAACCATCCGGCCGACACGATTACCCCGCCGGCGGTTTGGACGGTGAAGTAATTAACGGCAGGCGCGGCTTGCATTCCATCCAAGGGCACGGCGACCGATGAACCGGTCTTCACTCAAGATCGAACTGGTCAGCGCTTATTCGGCGACGCTCGCGCGGATTCTGGGGTGGGTGGTGGTGTCGGGATTAATTTACCGGCACAGGGGGCTGCAAGCGTTCGCGATGTTTTCGCTGGTGCGGACCACGCTGGGGATGCTCAGCTATTGCAGTTTTGGCTCGCTGCCGGCGATCGTTCATGCTGCGGCGCGGGATGATGCTGAGGTGAATCGTTCCCCGGGGTCGCCGGTCGATACAAATTCGACTGCGGCCCAGCGGCTTTTTGCGTCGGTGTCGGTGCTGTCAGGACTGATCGGCGCCTTCGGCGCGATCCTGCTTGCGGGGTATCTGTTTTACATTCCGGTGATTCATCATTTGCCGAATGAAGTTGGCGCGCGCGACCTGCGCCTGCTGGTGCTGGGGCTAGGGGCGGGGCTGCTGATGCGCGTCATGAGCGACCCGTTCAGTGGCATCCTGCAAACGCGCAGGTGGCTGGCCGCGGACAACTGGTTTTTCCTCGCTGCCGAGGCCCTGTGGGTGGGGCTGGTGCTGGCCTGGCCGATGTCCAGCGATCCCTTCCTGTCCGCCGGGTTGATGTACGGGGTTTCCGGCCTGGTGTTGCTGATTACACGGCAGAGCTTCGCGTTTTTGGTCAGCGGGTCGCCGCGGCGGTGGATCGTGAACTGGCGGGCGACGTGGGTGCTGTTGGCCAGCGGGCTGGCGATCACGCTGGCGCAGCTCGCCGATTTCTTATACGCTCCCACCGACAACCTGCTGATTAATCACCTGATCGATCCGCAGACGGTGGGGATTTATGCCCCGGCGATCCAGATCGACGCCGGACTGCTGATGCTGATGACCGGGGTGTCGGCGGTGCTGCTGCCCCGGGCCGCCACGGCGCACGCGCGGCGCGATCACACCACTGTGCGACAGTATTACCGCAAAGGCACGCTCCTAAGCACGACGGTGCTTCTGCTGGGCGCATTGGGGGTGTGGCTGTTGTCGGGCTGGATATTCCGGCTTTGGTTGCACGATCCGATGCCGGCCACGCAGGCGATCCTTCCGCTGGTGCTGATTCATACGGTGGTGGGGGGCAGCAGCGCAGTCGGGCGGTCAATTTTGCTGGGGATGGGGAAGGTGAGGCCGTTTACGCTGGCGGTGCTGATCGCCGGGGTGGGCAATGTACTGGCCAGCTATATTTTCGTGCGCTATCTGCATTTGGGCCTGCGGGGGATCATTTACGGCACCTTGCTTGCGGTTATTTTGCGGTGCGGGGTGTGGATGCCCTGGTACATCAGCAAAAGCCTGAGGAAGCTTCAGGATTCGCCCGGTTTTCGGCCCGGCCCATAGACGTTAGGCAGCGTATCCGGTATTCAGTTGCAAGCGCTTCATGGAGAAGTCAGGTAGCCGCACTATGGATTCAAACGGAAAACCCCTGCCGCCAGCGCTGGCGATGCTGTCGAGCCAGCGGCCGCGCAACGTTTCGTGGTTAAGCGCCGCAGGCCTGCTTTTCGGGGATTGGGGCACGAGCCGGCTTTATGTGTTGGGTCTGGCGTTTCTGGTGGCAGGCCGAAGCAGCTTCTGGCTGGTCTCCGGGATGAGCCTGCTGATCCTGGCGGTGGGGTGGGCTTATACGCATATCTGCCGGATTTATCCCGACGGCGGAGGGGTTTACACTGCGGCCCGGCAGCGCAGCAAGCTGCTGGGCGTGGTGGGCGCGCTACTGCTTTTTGCCGACTACACGATTACCGCATCCCTCAGTTCTGTTGAAGCATTTCACTATTTCGGATTGGGTGAAAGCCGGCACGCGCAAGTGGCCGAGGCGGACGCCGGCAGCGAGATTATCCTCAAACGATACGAATCACCGGTGGAAACGGTGGAAGCCCAGCCGTCGTTGTGGCAGTGGGATTCACCGGGGCTGTGGGCGATCCTGGCCATCGGGGCGATTGGCGCGCTGAACCTGCTGGGGCCGAAACACACTGCCGGGCCGGCGATCCTGGCGGCAATCGGCATGATCATCATCACGCTGTTGATCGTGGTTTTTGCGCTGCCAAAACTGGATTGGCACAACATCAATTTTGGCCGGATGGACCATCCGCCTTTTGAACTGTGGCAAGGTTTTGTCGCGATCGTGCTGGCACTGTCGGGGGTGGAGGCGATCGCCTCGCTCACCGGCACGATGCACAAGCCGGTTTATCGTACGGCCAGCAAGAGCATCTGGATGGTGGCCGCCGAGGTGGCGATTTTCAATATGATCCTGGCGTTGGTGATGATTGCCTGCCAGGACCTCGGCCGCGAGGGGCACAAGGAAGACATGCTGGCGTTTCTGGCCGGCAGGTATGTCGGGGCCTGGGGCGAGTGGCCGGTGCGCATTATCGGCGGGATGCTGCTGCTCAGCGCCACCAATACGGCCATCGGCGCACTGATGAGCACGATGTATGTAATGAGCCGCGACACCGAGCTTCCTCGGATGCTGCAAAAGCTCAACACTTTTGGTGCGCCCTGGATCGCGGCCGTCATCGCCGCCGCCGTGCCCGCCGCCGTGCTGTTTGTCTTTCACGATCTCGAAACACTGGCCCACCTTTATGCCATTGGCATCGTCGGCGCGGTGGCGATCAACTGCCTTCTCACCACGTTCCATCCGCGCTTGCGAAAATGGTGGCGCAAGACCGCGATGGTGGCCCTGGGCGTGCTGCTGGTGGCGATCTGGGTGACGCTGGCTTATACCAAGCTGCACGCGCTGATCTTCGTGGCGATCGTGATGGTGGTGGGGCTGGTGGCCCGGCAACTGACGCGCATGGCCGCGGCCCGGCGACCCCGGCTCAGCCTGCTCCGACAGGCCATCCTCGAACAACTTACTCCCGAGATGCTGGCTAAACCCAAGCTGCTGCTGGCCACCGCAGGCTCTAGCAGCATGGCCGAACCGGCTTTACAACTGGCGCACGATCAACAGGCGGCGCTGGTGGTTTGTTTTATTCGCGAAGTCGCTTTGACCTACCTGGCCGAGGCCGAATACCGCCTGTCGCTGGAAACCGATCACGCGGCGCAAGCCCTGTTCCGGGATTTCCTGGCTTTGGCTCACAAGTATGAAGTGCCGATCATTCCGTTCTATGACACGGGGACCAACTCCGCGGAGCTGATCGCCGAAGCGGCGGCGATCAATGCGGTAGACCGCATCCTCATAGGTTCGAGCCGTCGCGGCACGCTTTACCAAGTCATCAAGGGAAGCTTCCAGCGCAAGCTGGAATCGCTTCTCCCGCCGGAAATTCCGGTGCAGGTCCTGAGCGTGGCGTAAGCGGCGCGTTGCCCGCTATCAACCTATCCGCCATCAACCTACGCGCTATCAGCCTTCCCAATGCGGCCCGCCTGCGCGCCCGGTTTCGACCGGCTGGCGCGTGCGGGAAAACCTCAAACGCGCGCCGCCAGCGGTTCGGCCGTGCTGGCGGGGATTGCACCGGCTTGGGGGGAAATTTCCTCGTCGGTGAGATAGCAGCCCGGATCGCTGGCCCAGGGGTCACCGGTGGAGATTTCGGCCCTGGCCCGAAGCGATCCCCCACAAAAATCGAAGAACCGGCACCCGGCGCAGCGGCCGGTGATGAGCGGCAGGCGGTCTTTCAGTCCGGCCATGATCGCATTGGAAGTGTCCTGCCAGATTTCACTGAATTTCCGCTGCTTGACGTTGCCGAAGCTTCGGTACATCGAAAACTGATCGGCATGGACGTTGCCATGGAAATCGATGTTGGCGATGCCCACCCCAGAGCTGTATCGCCCCCCGCCGTTCCATCGCATCATGTCCAGCACCTGCTGGGCACGGGGATGCCCTTCGGCTTTCATCTTCAGATAAAGGTGCGGGCCGTCGCAGTGGTTATCGACGGTGAGGATTTCGATGCGTTTTCCGCGTTCGGAAAAATCACGGGTTCGGGCCAGGATGGTGTCGATGGCCGCGCGGGATTGTTCGGAGGTAAGCATGGCCAGATTTTTGCCCCGGCCCGAAGGACACAGGTGATAGAAACACGCCCGGTCGATGCCTTCATTTTCGATAAAGTCGAAAATCCGGTCCAAGTCCTGGGCGGTGTGCCGGGTGAGGGTGAGCCGCAGGCCCACTTTCTGCCCGACGGCGGTGCAGTGACGGAAGCCTTCCATGGTCTTCTTGAACGCGCCGGTCATCCCGCGAAATTCGTCGTGCTTTTCCGGTATGGCGCTGTCGAGGCTGATGCCGATGTAAGCAAATTGAAGGTCTTTGAACCGCTGGGCGGTCATACGGTCGATGAGCGTGCCATTGGTGGAGGCGACGACGTGCAGGTCCTTGGAGCGGGCGTATTCGGCCAGTTCAAAAAGGTCCTTGCGGACCAGAGGCTCCCCGCCACTGAACAGCACGGCAGGAACCTTGTAATCCGCCAGGTCGTCCAAAACGGCCTTGGCGTGCTCGGTGGAAAGCTCGTCGGGATATTTGACGGCATCTGAATCGGTATAGCAGTGGACGCACTTGAGATTGCACGTCCGGGTAAGGTTCCAGACGACGATGGGCTTGCGGTCCTTGGCGGTTTTTTGTACGGCCATTCGCTGATGCGCCGGGGGATCAATCTGGGTAATCTTCCGGCCATACCGATGCGGGGTGCTGGGGGTTTCCAGCCCGCCATAGAGAACACTGATGTCGATCATTGGATGACTCCCAAAGTTGAACCTGCAGAACGCAACGACGCTTAATCAGACTATATTATCCTTTATAGCGCTGAAAATGGAAGTAGCTAGGTGTGATTTTTAAAAAATAGTGTTTTTAGCTCGAAATGTCCATCATTTATTCGAAATTTACATCGTTCAGTTCGCTACATTCTGGGGTTCGCGGCCCAGGATACGGCAGATGGCGTTCACCAGTTGCTCGACGTTGATCGGCTTGACGAGGTGTTCGACAAAGCCGGCCTGGGCACTTTGGCGGATGTCGGTGTCCATGCCATACCCGCTGACGGCGATGGCCTTGACGGGCCGGAGGGCCAGCATTTTTCCGATCAGATCGACGCCGGTGCCGTCGGGCAGGCCCAGGTCGCTGATGATGACATCGAAGCTGTGGTCTTCGAAGACGTCCATCGCCTGCTTAACCGAATGGGCGACAGTGACGTCATAACCGAAACTTTGGAGCAGCCGGGCGGTCACTTTTGCGGTGCTGAGGTGGTCTTCGACGAGCAAAATTCGGGAAGAGGTCTTGTCTTGCACCGGCTGGGCTTTGCGGTCAGGCAACTTGGTCGCGGCACAGGGGCCATAGGCGGAGGGGAGTTCGACGGTAAAGGTTGCCCCGCGGCCCAAGCCGTCGCTGGTGGCCAGAATCACCCCTTGGTGCATGGCCACGAGGCCCTTGCAGATGGCCAGTCCAAGCCCCAGTCCGCCGAAGTCGCGCGTGGTCATTGGATCGCCTTGCTCGAAGGCGTCGAAGATGCAGCCGAGCAGTTCCGGCGCGATTCCGCGTCCGGTGTCGGCGATGCTGACGCGCACCCGGCCGTCAGGGGTCAGTCCTGCCTGAACCACAATCCGGCCCCCTTCGGGTGTAAACTTGACGGCGTTCTTCAGTAGATTCCAGAAGATCTGCTGCAACCTTGCCGGATCGGCATCGACCCGCAGTTCTTCGGCAGGCAGTTTCATTTCGATGTTGATCCGCTTGTCGATGGCATCGGCCTGGCAGGTTTCCAGTGCATGGCCGAGCACTTCCCGGGCATCAACCGCCCGCAGGGAAAGCACGATCTTTCCCCGGGCGATACGGGTGAGATCGAGGATGTCGTCGATCAGCCGGGCTTCGAGTTCGACGTTTCTGCGGATCACGCTCACGTCGTCTTTCAAGGCCGGGGGAAGCGTGGGATCATTCTCGAGAATGGTGGCAGCCATGAGCGCCGGATTGAGCGGGGTGCGCAACTCGTGCGACAAAACGGCCAGGAAGTGGTCTTTGGCCCGGCTGGCGGTTTCGGCGACTTCACGGGCTTCTTCGGCGCTGGTTTTGGCCAGAGCCAAAGCATTTTCGACTTCCCGGCGGTCGGTGACATCCGCACTGGTCCCGACAATGCCGAGAAATTCCCCGGATTCGGACACGCGTGGCCGGCCCCATGATTCGATCCATCGCCACTCCCCATCGCACCGGCGCACACGAACCTCGGCGCGGTAGGGGCGACGGTCCCGCACACAGGCGTTGAACTCTTCTATATAAGCCGCCCCATCGTCGGGATGCATCAGCGGCTGCCAGTTCGGGCCGGCGTCCTGCTGGGGCGTAACGCCGAAGAACTCACAGTAGGTTTGGTTGACGAACTGCAATTGCCCTTGGACGTCGTGAACCCAGATCATCAGCGGCAATCCATCGGCCATGGTGCGGAAGCGATGCTCGCTCTCCCGCAACGCTATTTCCGTCCGCTTGCGCTGGGTGATGTCCGTGAACATGCCCAGCGCGCCAGTGAACACACCGTCGGGACCGGAAAACGCACTACCG
>JBBQSU010000059.1:0-21193 GCA_038234815.1 Tepidisphaerales bacterium
GGCGTCCAGAACCGTTGTGCTGGAATCGAGCCGCTGAAACCCGGCCAGATCGGTCGGGAACGCCGTCTGGGCGCTGCGCTGCCTGCGGTTGACTTCCGACACCGCCAGGCCCGATGAAATGGTATTGGCGGTGTATTGAAACACCTTCACCACGCCCACCATCAGCAATACCACCATGGCGATCGAAATCATGACTTCGACCAGAGAAAAAGCGCGAGTTTGGCGGGGCTGGAAAATCATGATCTATTTCGGCGTAATGGTTTCGGTGATAACGGAAATATCCTGTACGGCGCCTTCGGGTGTCGCGGACGGTGCAAACGGATCCGGCACCCCGCGGCCCACGGTCAGCACGGTGATCGTTGCCGTGCCCAACGTGGGTTGCACACCAGCAGCGCTCAAATCCTTGCCCGGCTCTAGCTGCCAGGTATCGGCCGAGACAGAGTTGCCAATACGGAAGACCTGGCCGTTGGCGGCCAGCGTCCCCGGATCATCGGAAACGACGATGTAGGAACCCGGGCCGATCAACTGCGTTGCCGGAAAAACGACCGTGTTGTCTGAGTTAAATTTCACATTACTAAGCGCGAGCGGTTCCAGCGTGGCTTGCAGATCGTTGTCGGCATCGGTCGGATAGCGCAGCACGTCGTCGGGCGTCTTGTATTGAGAGCGGTTGCGACAGCCAACAGTGAACAGGAAAACTTTCATCGTCGTCGACGGCGCATCGGCAACGCCGTTCCACGCCTTGTTCCGCTGATACGCCAGCACCCAGGCATAGCGTCCGTCGGCGGAATCGATCAGATTGCCCCGCGTCTTGGCATAAGCATTGGCGGTCATGGTGGGGGTGATTGTGGTCATGGTCGGTGGAGCCGCAGTCCGCTTCTCGCGCAAGCCCATCACGATCCCCCGCTGACCTGTATTGGTGGCGTCCGTCAGCTTGTCCGTGGTTGCGGGATAGTCGGCGCTCAATGCCGTGGCCTTCAGGTAATTCAGCGCATTCTGCCCCACGCGCGCTGCCGATGTTTCATCCACAGTCAGTTGTGTCTGCTGGATCGCCACCGGGAACATCGCTGCGATCATGATGAAACCCACGCCGAGGATCATCACCGCGAAGAGAACCTCGACGAAGGAAAACCCTCGTCGCGGCCGGAAGTTGTTTCGTCGAGCATCCATCATTCAACCTTAATCAAGTCGCCGGTATAGCGATCGACCAGCAAATGCAGGGCATTGGTGGTAATCCATTCTTCTTCGCCTTGTTCGTTGGCCGCCCCGGCATAAGCGCTTGGGGCGGGCTGAAGCGTGGGGACGAAGTAGACATAATCCCCGGGCGTGTAGCTGCTTTGGCCGGCCAATTGCTCCTGATCGTAGAGCATCAAGCCCAGTTGGCTGGTGCCGGTGAGATTTCCGCCTAGCTGCAACTGCTGCCCCGCCGCTGACAGCGGCGTGATGGTGAAGCTGGTTTCGATGAACTTGCCCTGCTCGTCAAAGACGATCATGCCGGTTTGCACATATTTATCAGTGGAGTTGGCCGGGGCGCCCTTCGGATCGTTCACCAGTTGGCAGCCCACGCCGGTGGGGAGATATTCGATCCCCCCATCGAGCGTCGAGGCCGTGCCCGGCACCACCTGCGCCCACGTGGTATTTCCCCCATACACCGGCGGGACGTTTATGTTATCAACCAGCGCGTCAAAGCGCGTCACGACGTATTTCCCGCCTGCCACACCGTCGGCGGCATCGTACACCAGCGCATACACCCGGTCGGCGGCCTGATCCCCGCTGGCGGTCTTGTAATTGGCAAAAGCCGACCACGCCTGATAGGCCTCTGGCCCGGACAGGTCCGATGTGGCCACGATCACCAGTTGCATCCCCACAGCATTAACCTTGGGATCCCGAAAAAACACCACGCCCACCTGGGCGTTGCGGCTGATGGCCTCGCTGCGCGCACGGCCGATCATCGCGGCGACCTTATTTCTTGCGGCCTCGATGCTTCTTGTTCCGGTGATGAAATTAAACGCCGGCACCGCCATCGCCAGGATCAACACGATCAGGCCTATGACGATGAGCACTTCCGTCAGCGTAAATCCGCCGGGATGCTTGCGGGCTGAAATTGGAAATCGATTCGGCATGTTCATTGCTCGAAGGAGTAAATGTTGTCGTCGCCCTTGCTAAAATCCCCGTCCGGGCCGGCCGAAGCCCAAAACGGCCGGCCGTCGGGGGCGATGATGGTTTGCGCGTTTGATGCCGCCGTTCCACCGACTAACACACCTTGGCTTGTGCTGCCCGACAACCCCAGCCCGACAGGCACGAAGATAATCGGATTGTCCCAAGCATCCTTGAGAATGGGCTTGCTCTGGTCAACCTTTAACCAAGGCGATTTGCTGCCAGTCGGCAAAAGACTCGAATCGGACGTGTGGTATGACAGGCAAATGTAGTTCTCACCGCCGACCACTAGATACACGACCGCACCGATGTCATAAACCGTGTTGGCTGCCCACGCCGTCGGTGCCGGAAGCACCGACGCGTCGGCTGGCGAAATCACCGTTTCGGCGAATTTTTGGCGGGCCGGCAAGGCGTCCAGGGCCTTCTGATTTACGACCAACGCGGCGATCCGTGCGAGCATGCACTGGGTAAGCGGCACGGCCCGTGAAGAGTCCGGTAGTAATGCGGATACGGTGTGCAACCGGTCAGCCGCGCCGGTGGCCACACTTGCAGGTAGCTGGTTATAGTCCTTCAGAACCACTGTCGTCGACCCATAAGTGCCCGCGCAGACCGGGAAGCCCACCTTGATCCGGTACTCGGCAAACATCGACTTGAGGCTTTCCATCGTCACCCGGGTTTGCTTTTCACGCCCACTGAAATCGACGGCATTCAGGCCGATGAACAATATCCCCGCCAGCACGGCCAGGATGCCGATAACGACCAGAAGTTCGATGATGGTGAAGGCTTGATGCCCGGCTTTGGGTTTCATATTGCGTCCGCCTGATTCATTATTCGCTATGTCCAGCGATTTCCGGCCCGAAATTAGCGATTTCCCGCTTCCTCGTAGCTATACAGGTTGTCCTCCCGGGTGAGGAATTTTCGGTCCGGCCCGGCGCTGACGAAAAACGGCTTGTCCGAAGGGGCCATGCCGACGCGCGGGTGCATCGATCTTAAGAAAACGATCGGGCTGCCCCAGGCGTCGCGGACGATCGCCTGATCGAAAATCCACTCCGGCACGCCATTCAAAAACTGCCGCGAGAGGTTCTGCCGGCGTAAAATCCGCAGAATTTCGCCACTATTGCGCACCGCTTGCGGGAGAATCTCCCTTTCATCCACCGATCCGGTCAGGAAGGGCACCACCTCGGGCAAGGCCCCCCCGCTCACTTGCAGGTACTGGTCCATCGCAACCGACAAATCCCGCAGGATTTTGCGGGTTAATTCATTGGCCGAACTCGATCGCACGTGCCGGGCCAGCGAAACCATCAAGCCCATCACGATCACCAGCCCCGCGACGGCCGTGAATATCTCCAGCAGGGTAAAGGCGCGACGAAGGGTCATTTCTGGACGTTGAGATAGTCGTCGCACTTACTGACTGCCTTCTTAATATCGCCGGCCGGGCTTGCGGCCGTCACGTTCAGCGGGCCAAAAAGCCCGTCCGGCCCCGCAGAGTAAAGTAGGTATCCGATGATACTGGCAGCGGTTTCGCCGCCGTCAATGCTGCCATTGCTGTTGGAATCGCCCAGCATCATGCGGAGTTTTTCTTCCGGAATCTGCGTATTGTCGTCCGATCTCACCCAGGCGCTGGTGCCCGTGCCGACATAATTCGCGCCGGTGGTGATATCAGGCTTCGTGCGATTCAGCGGGTAGTAGAGAATGGGGTTGCCGTTAGAATCGAGAATCCAGAAGTTTATCGAGTCGATCTTGAATTTATCGACGGGAATGTAAGGCCCATATATTCGACCCTGCCCGCCGGCGCGCAGCCGGAAGCCATTGCCATCGGCCCCGTCAACCGAAGCGGCAGACGGCGCAACCAGAGCCTTGCACAAAATCTGTGCACCGCTCGTTGCACTATCTGACCGTGGGTAATCCCCAAAATCCTGCTTATAGGCTTCCAGCCCCATGGCGATCGATTGCATGTCCCCAGCAATACGGGCGTTGGCCCCGCCCTTGTAGGCCTTGATGACCGCCGGCACCAGCACGCCCACCAATATCGCCATGATACCGATGACTACGAGCAGTTCGATTAATGTAAACGCCCGAAAGTTATTGAAGCGGGCCGAAACTGGTGATGTCATCTGAAGTTCCATAAACGCGGTCCGATCCGGCACTGATCAGAATAAACATGTCTTTGGCACGAGGGGTGTTGGTACTAGAGGGGTCTTTAAAATAAGGATATGCATCATAGGGATAGTTGTAAATTTTTGGAGGGACGGCGTCACTCTGGCTCGACACCGCAGTGGTGATGACGGAACGCAGTCCGTGAAACGGGAATTGCGGGACTCCGTTCTTCACTGGTGGTACTGTGGTAGTGCCTAGATGGTACTCCGATAACTCTTTGCCTACCCCAATCAACCGAATCCCGGCTGGGAATGGCGTAATGGTAGGTGGTGGACCGATGGGGGTCGGCGGAAAGGCAGCGCCCGCTTCCGTCAAAGCCGGATAGGTACCCGTAAAAGCGCCCGTGTAGCCGATGATCTGAGTGAGATCGTATCCACCAACTAAGCTGCCAGCGGTCATAACGGAATTGTTGCCCGCGGACCCGGGGGCAGTGATCGGTGTGACGGCGACTTTTCCGCGAAGATAAAGGATCGGCAGCGCGTCGGGGTAACGATCCACAAATTCAGGAATCATCGTGTCGTCGGCGTCGCCGGCGCCATCAGAAAAGTGGCCCTGTTTCCCCGCGCTAGCTAGAAATGCTGGCGTCAAATTCGCCGCATCAGCGAAAGCGGAATAGGTCTTGGGGTTTGATGCATTTAGCAAACCCGGGCCGTTGCCCACCTTTGCCGGGTCGTACTTGATGCTGCTTGAGCTGGTATCCCAATACAGCCCACCACATAAACCCAATACAAGGTTCTCCGCCCCGGTGATCTTCGTGGATGCGAAAGGATAGGTCGTAACGTCGAATCCTGACGAGGATGCGACCGCAGTAACCGCGTTCGTCTGCCCGATAAGGCTATTCGGTATCGGCCCCGGATACGCTTTGAACGTGTCGTAATATCGCTGACAGGCCGCGGCCAGTTGCGAGACGAACGCGTTGCTATCGGCTTGGTACCCCGCCCGGCGGACTTTACTTACGACCGGCATCAACAGACCGATCAAGATCACGATAATCCCGATCACCACAATCATTTCGATCAAGGTAAAACCATGCACGCGGACCTGTCGGTCCGGATATACCGGACGATCCGCTTCTTTTTTATCCGGCCGGGCCGGATTTGCGTTCCTTTGTGTCATTTCCTACTCATTTCTTTCCCGGACCGGAAACGGTCTGGATCAGGCTGATCATGGGCGCAAATAGCGCGATGACGATGAAGCCGACGATCACACCCAGCACCACCACCATGAGTGGTTCAAGGATGCTGATGAGCGAGCCGACCAGCACGTCCACGTCGCTGTCGTAGTTGTCGGCCACCTTCATCAGCATCTTGTCGAGGTCGCCGGTTTCTTCACCCACGTCGATCATGTTGACGACGATGGCGTCGCAAACCTTGGTGGCGCGGAGTGGATCGGCCATGCTTTCACCCTCGCGGATGGCGTCATGCACTTTTTGCAGCGCCCGGGCATAAACCTCGTTTCCGCTAGTTTCCTTGGTGATGAGAATGGCATCGAGAATGGGCACGCCGGCACTAATCAGCGTGCCCAGAGTGCGTGTGAACCTGGCGATGGAACTTTTGCCGACAATGCCCCCCAGAACAGGGATTTTTAGTGTGACCAGATCGACCGCGTACTTGCCCCCCTCACTCATTCTGATCAATTTAAGCCCGACAATAGCAATGATGGGGGAAAACAGCACATAGGCCCAGCCATAATCGCGGGCAAACCAACGACTTATGACGAGAAGCACCATGGTAATGCCAGGCAGCTCGGTCTTAAAATCCCGGAAAATCTGCTCGAATTTCGGGATCACGAAGATCATGATCATCGACACGATGCCGACGGCGATGCTGATGACCACCGCGGGGTAGATCATGGCACCGATGACCTTTTTCTTGAGCTTGGCGGCCTTTTCCATGAAATCGGCCAGACGCGACAGGATCAAATCCAGCACGCCGCCGATTTCACCGGCGTTAATCATGTTCACATAGAGCTTGTCGAATGCCTTGGGGAACTTACTCATGGCGTCGGAAAGCGTTCCGCCACCTTCCACTTCGTCGGCCACCCCGCCGATGATGGACTTGAGCAATCCCGGCCGCTGCTGCTGTTCGAGAATTTGCAGGCTGCGCAGGATGGGCAGGCCAGCGTCCTGGAGGGTTGAAAGCTGGCGGGTGAAACCGACCAACTGTTTTCGGGGCACCCCGCCGATCGAAATCGGCATCTTCCGTTTGACTTCAACCGGCCCGATTTCCTTCCTGCCGGCCTTCTTCTTGGCGGCTTTTTCCTTCACTTTCGTCGGAAAAAGCCCCTTGCCACGAATCTTGGCGATCGCCTCTTCGCTGGTCGTGGCTTCCAGCTCGTCCTTGACCTCCTGCCCGGAGGTGTTCATCGCAACATAAGAAAAGGTAGCCATTATGGTACTCCGCTAACGGGGCTTCAGACGATTATACGCCCTGTCCAGTGACTAAAGGACATTTCGGAAAGCGCCAGCGCGCGTTGCCAGATTCATCAATCCTCTTCCACAATCGTCTCACGCACCACTTCTTCTATACTGGTGATGGCGTCGTAGATGGCCAGCAGGCCGCTTTGACGCAGGGATCGCATTCCCCGCTTTTTGCTTTCCAGTCGCAACTGTTGGGTGCTGGCGCGGTTGATAATCATGTCACGCATGTCGTCGTCGAGCGTCATGATCTCATACAAACCGAACCGCCCGCGATAGCCGGTGTTGTTGCACTTCTCACAGCCTTTACCGTAATAGAACACCTTGCCGGCCACGTCATCGGGCCGCAGGTCCAGTTCCATCAGTTGTTCTTCGCTGGGGGTGTATTCCGTCTTACAGTTCAGGCAGATTTTGCGGACCAGTCGCTGGGCCACGATGCCTTCAAGACTGGCGGTGACCAGGAACGGTTCGAGGCCCAGATCAAGCAGACGCGCGATCGTCGAAGGGGCGTCGTTGGTGTGCAGCGTTGTAAAGACCAAATGGCCAGTCAGCGAGGCTTCGACCGCGATCTTTGCGGTTTCGATATCGCGGATTTCACCGACCAGCACGATATCCGGGTCCTGACGCAACATGGCCCGCAAGACGCGACCGAAAGTCAGTTCGATATCCGAACGAATCTGCACCTGGATCACGCCGTCGATGTCGTATTCGACCGGGTCTTCTGCGGTGATGAGCTTACTGCTGATGTCGTTGAGTTCTCGAAGGGCCGAATAGAGTGTGGTGGTTTTACCCGAACCCGTCGGCCCGGTAACGATAACCACGCCGTTGGGCTTGTGGATCAACTGTCTGATCTGGCTGAGGTCGTCTTCACGCAGGCCCAGCTTGTCCAGATCGAGACTGACGTTTCCACGATCCAGCACGCGCATCACGACGCTTTCGCCGAACATCGTGGGCAAAACGCTCACGCGGAGGTCGATCGGCTGGTTGTTGACGTTCAGTTCGAGGCGCCCGTCCTGGGGCAGCCGGCGCTCGGCGATATCAAGATTGGCCATGACCTTAATACGGCTGGAAATGGCCGGCGCGATATGCGCTGGCGGCGGCATCATTTCATACAGCACGCCGTCGATGCGATAGCGCATCTTGAATTCGTCTTCAAACGGCTCGAAGTGAATGTCCGAAGCCTTGTCTTTGATGGCCTGAAGCAGCACGAGATTAATCAGTTTGCGGACAGGGTTGGAGTTGGCGGCCTCCTTCAGGTCGGTCAGGTCGATCGAATCGCCTTTGCGGCCTTTGAGGTCAGACAAGGTTTCGTCGGTCTGAAGTTCGCCGAGGATTTCCCCCATGCTTTCGGCGGCGGCCTGGTAGTGCTTGTTAATCAGGCGTTCGATCTGCTCGGGGTCGCCGATCTTGGCTGTCACCTGATAGCCCATGAGCTGGCGCAGGTCGTCGAGCGCGCGGAAATTCTCGTGGCTGGCCATCACCACGGTGAGCTTTTTCACCGCGCCTTCGACCGTAAATTCGATGGGCAGGACCTTGTTGGTGGTGGCGATCTGCGCCGGGACGGCCGCGATGGCTTCGGGGGGGATGTTGACGCCTTCGAGGTTCAGCAGTTCATAACCACGCTGGGCCGCCAGCGCGATATTGATGTCGATTTCCTTAACGTAGCCGAGGTCCATGAGGATTCGGCCGATGACCCCGCCTTTGGATTTTTGGAAGCTGAGGGCTTCAACCACCTGCTCGCGGGTGACCTTGCCCATTTTCGTCAGCACGCGGCCCAGCGGCCGGCCCTGGAGCTGATCGATCGGAGGCATCCCTGCGACGGCCGCTGCCCCTCCGGGCTGATTCGGTCCACCCGGCCCCCCGCCGCTGCCCCCGGCGGGCCTGCCCGGTCCACTCGATCCACCGGCGCTGCCCCCGGTGGCGATTTTCGATCCCCCGCCGGTGCTGGACGGTGGCCTTGACGAGCTGGCCGCACCATTGGACGAGGCCGGAGTGCTAGCCGGGCGCGCAGGCCCTACCGGCACTGCACCGGGCGTTGTCGGGGCGGGCCTGGCCGTTCCCGGCGGTTTCGGGACTGTCGTCGTTGCAGAAGGGGTAGGCGTCGATGCCATGATTACGTCTCTCTTGGTTTCCTGGCCTTATTTACAAGGCATTAACAACACATTTTGCCAAACCGTGCCCGGCTGATTTCGCCCGCCGGCGCGGCCCTGGGGATTTATTTTCTGCCGGCCAGGGCCTGCATTCTGGCCCGATTGGCTGCGGCCTGTGCCGCTTTTTCGGCCTCGTTCTGTCCCCCCGGTGCCGGCGCGGCCCCTGCGGGCTGGGCCTGGGCCTGGGCTTCGGCGTCGGCGGCGATTTCAGGATTTTCTTCGGCCACCGCCGAGCGCCCGGCGCGCGTCATCCGGTCCATCATCTGGCCCGGATTCCGGCATTTGTCGATGGCTTCCTCGTCGCTGATTTTGCCGGCCTGGCATAACTGCCACAGGTTGTCGTCCAGCAACTGCATGCCCCAACGCTTGCCGGTCTGAATTTCCGAGTCGATACGGAAGCTCTTATTCTCGCGGATCAGGTTCTGAATGCCGGGCGTGACGTACATGAACTCATAACCAGCGACCATGCCGTCGGTATCGACCCGCGGGCAAAGACACTGGCTCAGCACCGCCAGCAGATTGCCGGCAAGCTGCACGCGAATCTGCTCCTGCTGGTCGGTGGGAAAGGCGTCGATGAGCCGGTTGATGGTGGAAGCGGCACCGTTGGTATGCAGGGTGCCGAAGACCAAGTGGCCGGTTTCGGCAGCTGTGATGGCGGCGCCGATGGTCGCAAGATCGCGCATTTCGCCGACCAGCATCACGTCCGGGTCCTGTCGAAGCGCGCGGCGAATGGCCTCTGCGAAATTGGGCACGTCCACGCCCACTTCTCGCTGAACGACCACGCTCTTTTTGTGGTTGTGATAATACTCGATGGGGTCTTCCATCGTGATAATGTGCTTGTCCCAGTTGACGTTGATGTAGTCGATCATCGTCGCCAGCGTGGTCGTCTTGCCCGAACCCGTCGGCCCGGTCACGAGAAACATGCCACGCGGACGGCGGCAAATCTGCTTGGCCATCTCCGGCAGGCCGATTTCTTCAAACGTCATCAACTTACTTGGGATTCGCCGCAACACGATCGAGGCCACGCCCTTTTGCTTGAAGATGGACACGCGGAAACGGGACTCTTCGCCGAAGGCAAAGCCGAAGTCGCCGGAGCCTTGTTCTTCAAATTCCTGCTGGATGCGCTCGGGGGTGATGGACTTGAGCAGGGCCATCGTGTCCTCAGGTTCGAGCACCTTGGTCTGAAGCTCACGCAGGTGGCCGTGCATGCGCAACGTGGGGGGCTTTCCCACGGCAAGGTGCAGGTCCGACGCCTTGCGCTTAATGCAGGTTTCGAGCAGTCGATCGATCTGAATCGTGGACATAACAATGATTCCTTACAGAGCAGTTATACGGTCAAACCTTCCACCTGGGCCACCTTGACGATTTCCTCGGCGGTGGTCACGCCGGCCAGGACTTTTAACCGGCCGTCCATGAGCAGGCTCTTCATTCCACCGGCCAGCGCCGCCTTTCGGATTTTATTAGTCGGGGCGCGCTCAAACGCCAGGTTCCGAATCTCGCTGTTCATCTGCATCATCTCGAACACACCCCGGCGCCCGCGGAAGCCGATGTTGTTGCAGTATTCACAGCCGCGGGGCTTGTAGATGATCTTATCCTTGATGTCGCTCTCAGAAATGCCCGCCAGTTTCAGCCACTGCGGGTCCGGCTCCTTGTCGGCCACTTTGCACTTGGGACAAAGCACCCGAATCAGCCGTTGGGCCAGCACCGCCTGGATCGAACTGGCCACCAGGAACGGCTTGACGCCCATATCGATCAATCGCGTGATCGCGCCCGGCGCGTCATTGGTATGCAGCGTACTGAACACCAGATGCCCCGTCAGCGCCGCCTGCACCGCTACCTCGGCCACTTCCTTGTCTCGAATTTCGCCGACCAGGATGATATTCGGGGCCTGCCGCAACATCGCGCGCAAAATGTTGGAAAACTTCAGCCCGATCACCTCTCTCACCTGACACTGGTTGATCCCGACGAAGTTGTATTCAACCGGGTCTTCGGCCGTGATGATCTTCTTGTCCGGACGATTGAGATCGTTCAGCGCGGCATACAGCGTCGTCGTCTTGCCCGAGCCGGTGGGACCGGTCACCAGGAAAATCCCATTGGGCCGCTTGATGATCTTCTGAAACGCCCGATCGTCCTCTTCCTCAAAGCCCAGGTTTTGAATGCCGATGCGGACCGAATCGGGCCGCAAGACGCGCAAAACGCAGCTTTCACCGTGATACGCCGGCAAAGTGCTCACGCGGAAGTCGATGTTCACCTTGTCGATGTTCATCTTGATGCGCCCGTCCTGGGGGAGGCGCTTTTCGGCAATATCGATCCCCGCCATGATTTTAATACGGCTGATGAGCGGGTTTCTCATGCGCAACGGAATGCGATCGCGCTCGACGCATTCTCCGTCAATCCGGTAGCGTACGCGCACGCGGTCCTTCATCGGCTCGATGTGGATGTCCGATGCCCGGCTGCGCACCGCCTCGCCGATCATCGCCGTCACCAGCTTGATGATCGGGGCCTGCGTCGGGTCGTTGGCCCCCGACCCGGCTTCGTCCATCCCCGTCATGTCGATGGATTTGTCGATCGACCGGTCCAACGACTTGTCCAGCGACTTATCGAGCGACCGGTCCAGCGACTTGTCCAGCGAATCACGCAAGCGGTCGATCGTCCGGTCCATCGTCTGGTCGATCGTGTTTTTGGGATTGGCGTTAAACAGCTCGTCGAGAATCTGCTTGATCCGCGCCTTGGGTGCCAGCACCGGGCGGATGTCCTTGTACTGGCTCAGCCGAAACCGCAGCACGTCCTGCATTTCCAGGTCGAGCGGGTCATGGATCGCCACGCGCAGGCGGCCGTTTTCTGTCCCGAGTGGCAGAATGATGTACTTGCGCATCAGTTCGTCTGGAATCAGATTGACGGCATTCGGCGGGACCGAATCCTTATCCAGGTCGAAATACTCCATCCCGTGCTGCTGCGCCAGGGCTTTATAGACGTTGTTGTCGCTGCAAACTTTCAGATCGACCAAGGCCTCGCCGATGCGAAGATTCTTGGTCTTGGCATGATCCAATGCCCGGGTCACTTCCTTGTCGGAGATAACGCCCCATTCAACCAGAATCTCGCCCAGTTTCTTTTGCTGCTTGGCCATCAATAATCCTCTGGAGATTTCACATCCAAAAAACGCCTGCCGCTCTTCGATTCAACCCCCCACGCAGAATATAAAGTGTACTCCCGAAACGCCCGCCGGGACAAGGGATTTCTGAAATCAACTTTCGATGGGTTTCTCACCCAAGCGGTGTCTTACAGGTGCCCCCGGCACCCAGCGGACGGGTTATCGGCCCCCAGGCGGCGTGCCCGAATCGCCCCCGCAGAACCCCTGCCGCTGCAGGCGATCTGAAAAACTCGCGCCGTTGGGATTGCGTCCCTGCGTTTGAGGGTCTTTGGCCAGCCCCGTCGATCTGCCAGCACAACCAGCGGTTTTTTGCAATCGTTCGGGCCTACTTTCCCGGTTGCGTCACTGCCGGGGCACTGCCGGGCGCCGCCGGCATGAGTGGAGCCGGGGTCGCCGGGGCCGTCACGGGCGCGGCGGCGGGCGATGCCTCGGCACCTTTTTTCACCCCGACCGGTGTCTTCACATCGGTTTCGGTAGGGGTCACTTCCCCCGCCCGATTAAACCGCAACACCGAGCCGTCTATCGAATCCAGCAGCAGCAGACTCCCCAGCCAAATCTGCCCCGCCATGATCGCCAGCAGCAGGCCAGAGAGCAGCGTGATCGTCCCGCGCCGACGTGGCCTCCAGTGCGCCAGCCCCGCCAGCACCAGCGGCAGAACTGCGATTGTCCCGCCCAAAAGCAAGTGCGCAAACCGCCGGTTGATCATCTCACCCGGCCGCGGACGCACCATATCCCACAAATACTTCAAAACCGACTGATGCGATTCCGTCGCCACCCGCCAGGCGTCCGATTCGCTTGCTAATATCCACCACCCCGCCAAGGCCGTCGTGACCCCTACCACAGCCGCCAGCACCCAGAACCGCTCGGCCGGTGGAACATCCACCCTGGAAAACACCGAATCAGGGCTGATCGACCGCAGCATCGCCATCGGGTCGGTCGGTTCGGCCGCGGCCGGCGGCGCGGTCTCAACTATCCCCGTCAACCGGCGGAGGGTCACTGCATAAGCCAGCATCAATAGGGCCATCGTCGTGCCGGCCAGAATCAGGTGTATTTGCTCTGGCGGGAGAAAAAACGTCAGCCCCGGCTGCTTCTCAACACCCATGCCCGGCAACGTCACCCCTGTGCGCAGCATATAAACACTTTCTCCGGCAACCCATGCGCCAAAGCCCGCAGCCCCCACCGCCCCGACGAGCATCAGCAGCAAAATCGGATAGAGCTTGTTCCGCCATTGGTCGCTCGACGAAAGATAAGTGAGGACGACGAACAAGCTCACGACCGCCGCCCCGGCCATCACCCAGGCATGACGCTCGATCATCGCCCGCGCGTCGCCTTGAAGCGGGCTGCTGGCCACAACGTCCGCCCACGCCCCGTCCACCTGCGGATTGCCCATCTGCGTCACGTCCATCAACGCATACATCCCGCTCAGTGCCACCGGCAACGTACTCAGCGCCCCTATCAGAATCATCCACCGCCCCGCCGCTCGCACCCCCGACCGCCTATAGAAAAATGAAAAGACCTCGATGACCGTGCCGACCACCAGAAGCCCCAAGGGGAAATGCACCAATGCGACGTGGAGGTTGGGATTGACGAGTTCTTCAACGATGGGTTCGGTCATAAGAGGTTCTCCAGAAGGCGATTAACCCATGACCATACCGTCAAGTTCCCCGCCCGTCGATTCAGGGAAATCCCTTAACGCACCCGAAACCGCTGACCGGATGGCGCCACGACACCGGCCCGCCCCACGCCTAACGGCCGGAACCTGCCGGACGGACCAAATAAACGAGGACCGCTTGGCACCGCGCGGTAAAGAGGCCCCCCGATGCCGCGGATAAGCTCTGGTCGTCAGTCCGGCTCAATGCACCGGCTGGCTCGCGACGATCGTCACGTCGGCCACGTCGTTGATGTCGAAGGGCTTGGCGCTCGTCGCCGGAACGCACTGCACGTCGCTCAGGGTCACCCGGTCGCCGTCGTGGGCGATGATCATGGGAACCTGCCCGTTATTGCGCAGTACGACATTGCGCAGTTCCAGCGAGTGGAAATGATTGGCGTTAATGTGCTCGTGGTTGGTTGACTCCTCGCGGAATTCCAGATCAATATTCTCCAGGAGCAGGCTGAACTGCCGATCATCGCCCCCGCGAATGGTGATGGGATCCGACAGACCCGTTGCCCTGACGTTGCGGAAGTGAACTGCTTTCGCCGGTCGGGCGGTCTGCCAGAGGCCCTTCTCATAGTTGTATTCATAAAATGCGTCGACGTTTTCCATCGTGCAGTTTTCGACGAGCCAGTTGTCGCTGTGCGGCTCGGGGCCTTTGGGCAAGCGATCGGTCGGGGAAAAATGCACGAAGGCCGCGATCATATTCCGGCGGCTGGAAATCTTGTGGACGAACTCGCCGGGACCTCTAAACCGGCTGTTGCGCACCACGAAGTTGACGCACGAAAAACGGAACGCATTGCACGAGGTATTGAAGTAGCAGTCTTCGAAAAGGAAGTCGCGATTGCCCTGCCCGGCGAGGCAGTCGTCGCCACAACGGAAGTCGCAGTTCTTGAACGTGAAGTGATTGCACTCGAGGGTATCAAACCCGTCGTGCCCGCCATACACCTTCAAACCCTCGACCACGGCATCGGAGCACTTAATGCAGTTGAACGCCCAGTTGGCCGAGCGCACGATGGTGATGTTGCTGATGCGGATGCTCTTGCACCGGGCCAGAAGCACGCAGTGTGGCCCGCGAAAGCGTTCCTCGCCCTTGGGATTACGGCAGTCGACGCCGTCGAGCGTACCTTCGCCTTCGATGGCGATGTTGCTCACGTCTTCGCCCTTGACCAGCGCGTCGGTCCAGCGGGCTTCGCCGCCGTAGTCATTGCAGTCACTACTGCCGAGAAGGACAGCGTCCTTTTCAAGCCGCAGGGTGACGTTGCTGCGCAGGTGCAGCCCGCCGGTGAGAAATGTGCCCTTGGGAACAAGCACCGTCCCGCCGCCCTGCTTGGCGCAGGTCTCGATCGCCGTCTGGATGGCGGCCGTGTTCATGGTCTTGCCGTCGTCGACGGCGCCATAGTCAGTGATGCGAAACGGGGTGGGTTTGCTGATCATAGTTGGCTTTCTGTTGGCCTGCCCCCGTCGCCAGCGACGGCGAAGGTGCCCAACAAGATAAAATGGAAGATGAGCTGGCAGGACTGTTTCACAAGTTGGCTTGCATCGCTGAATTTCCAACTAAGGCGCAACACATCGGACCAGTAAAAAAAGACCCCGCAGCGGAGAGGTCGCCGGGTTTCGCTTACCAAGGCAAATCTTTCACAGGAGCCGCAGCGGTGTCATAACCGCATATTAACATCCAAGATAGAAAATGCACATTTTAGCAATGTCGGGTTATTAACGAGGGTCACTTATTTTCGGCAATAAAATGGCCGATCGTCCGCAATTACCATCTATGTCAGCATGGCGACGCCAGTCAGAGCACGCATCAGAATCGTGTAGACGACTGTCCCCCGCCGGCGAGGGACAGTAGAGCGATTTGGACATGCTGGACAATGACCCCTTCATTTCTTCCAAGCGCGGGCCTCCCCAAGACCCGCGATTTTCTTGGGCATTTCAAACGCGACAGCGCTAAATTAGGAAATTCCGACCCGTCGCGCTCGAATCGCCCGCCAGAACGCGGAGCAAAAAGGACGAAACATTGTCAAGAGCTAGATCCCCTTCCGTCGTACTCAAGCGGCGTGTGATGTTGTTCGTTTTCTTATGCTTGACCCGCTAGCCAACCGCCCTCAAAGCCGGCGCGCTTAAGCCCAGTTACGACGTGTGGGCATTTTCGCATCAATTCCCAGATCAGGCCGGATCGATAATTCTCGATCATCAAAACGATCGGTCCCTGATTGATTGCGAAATGGAATGGCGAAATCCACCCCTGAAAATCGCCGGACTTACTCGGATAGGTCGCATTGAACGTCGCCTTGAAGCCGTATGGATTGCCAGACTTGAGGTTAACTTCGTTGATGAAATAATCGATGGCCGGCAACACGATCTCGGGCGCGAACGGGAGCGACGCGACAACTCCCCAGGGCGCCAGGGTGCCATCGTCCGGGCCGTACGGAACCCCGCGGCCAAGATAATCAAAGAATTTCCGCTCGACGCCATCAACTTTGATTGTGGCTGGACCGGGTCCGTCCGACGCGGTAACCCCCCAACAACGCTCGCTGTAACCGACGAACTTGAGTGGGTTATCCATGGCGTACCGCTGTTGGATATACGTCGCGCGACGGCTGTTCTCGAAATAGTCAAGCCCCTTGCTGCGCATAAATGCATCTTGGATGCCGCGAAAATCAATCCAAAGATGGGAAAGCTGATGCGTGAATAATGGCCCGGCGTAGACGTAGTCATAATCGTAACGGTGTTCCCACCGATACGTTGACGCCCAAGCGGCGTAGGAACTCTCCGGCAGGGGATGCGTCGGCGAACCCAGGCCAAGAATATAGAGCACCAGCGCCTCGTCGTATCCTTGCCAGCGGTACTTGATGAACCCGTTTTCGGGTCGCCAGCCATGCGTTACCGTGTCGCCGCCGTTTTGCGCCCATTTCCAATCCGCGCGGCGATACAGGGAATCGGCAAGCGTGCGGATTTCTTTTTCGCCTGCCGTATCTGCGTCAAAATAAATCCCCGCCGTCAACACCCCCGCGAGCAGGAGCGCGGTATCGACGGTGGACAGTTCACAATGCCCGGCGCGCTTACCGCTTGTCATGTCGAGGAAGTGGTAATAAAAACCCTTGTATCCCGTGGCCTCCGGATCGGCGCTCTGTTCACTCTTGTCGAAAAATCGCAACGTCGCCAGTGTTCGCTCGGTCGCCCGCGCGCGCGTCATAAAGCCGCGCTTCACGCCGACCGGGTAAGATGAAAGCGCCAGACCAACCGCTGCAATGCTTGATGCGGATCCAGCTTCCGTTTTGTCGACGACCAAGCCGTTTTGTGGGTTGACCTCGTGAACGAAATAGCTGAACGTCTCGCGTTGCAGCAACTCCATTTCTTTGGAAACCGTTTCTCGATCGCTCATGGTTTGGACGCTCCTGTTGATGATCTAGGCATCAGCTCCACCGTGACGGCCGCGATCGCCTGCGGAGGCATCACCACGTCGATTTGATATTCCCCGGCCTTGTATTTCCATTGCAACGGCTCGCGCACGAGTTGCGATGCCACGTGCAGTTGTTCGACTTCGCGTGGTGTTGGAAGCGCCGGTTTGCCCATTTCAACCCAGAGCTGCTTAGCGTTTGCGTGATCCTCGTCGATGCGCTCGATGTAAACATTGCGCGGCGATTGGAGGCCCGTCAGATGAATGCGAATCGATTCCTTCTTGATTGGATGACGAGGCAGAACATGATTGGTCAGCAAGACCGTCAGCATATCCCGGCCGCGCACAACCCACACATCCACTGTCTTATGCTTTCCCTGCACGGGCAATTCTTCAACGCCCAGGCGGTGCAGCAACTCGAACGCACGATACGCCGGCTTTGCGACGCCCTGCAGCGTAAGCAACCCAAACCCGCCCTGGAAAGCCGTCGCCGGCATGTAATTTTCTTCAAAAATGTCCGAAAACGTCCAGTAGCTGTAACCCTCAACCAGCCCGCGGGCTTCCATCATCGTCTTCACAATCACGCCAGCGGTGTAAGGTTCATCGTGCAGGTGATCGCGGGGATTTGAGGAGGAACTCCACTCCGTGTAATAGACCGGTTTGCCGCTCGCTTTGCGGTGCGTTTCATTCGCCCATTCGCGGAGTATGCTGCGCTTGCCGTGGGCAAGCTGCGTTTCGGTATCTTCACCGATCGACCCTAGGGCATCGGTCGGATAGTGATGCGTGCTGACAAAGTCCACCGGCACCTTGTTCTTCCGGCAGAACTCAACGAACTCCGTGATCCAGTCATTCTTCGCCGTCGCCGGGCCACCCACCTGCAATCGCTTGTCGATCGCCTTAATCGCCCGCGCGGTGACGCGATAGAATTTGAAGTATTCGGCCTGCGTTCCCGTCCAAAACGCCTTGAGGTTCGGTTCGTTCCACACTTCAAAAAACCATTTGCTGACTTCATTGATGCCGTAGCGATCAACCCAGTGCGTGACGAGTCGGGTGATGAACTTCGCCCACTCGGCATAATCTTTGGGCGGCGTGACATTGGCCCCGTAGTGAAATACCGTCGCGTTTCCCGACGAAAGCGTGGTCGGCATGAAGCTCAATTCAACGAAAGGTTTCATCCCGATCGACAGAAGAAAATCGCAGATCTGATCGGCATTGAAGAATGAGTACAGCAGCTTCTGCATCTCATTCATGAGCGTTCCCATGTCATCGCTGAGGATGTCGTGGAAGCGCACATGGCCAAACCCCAACTCCTCGTGGCACTGTCGCAATTGCCGCTGCCAGTCGGCGCGCAGCGCCAGCGGAGCATGTCCGCTGCCGACCGTGTGTTCCCAAAAGTGCGGAAGGGCCGTTGATTTCTTCGAAATGTCGCAGCGAAATGGCGTGTGTTTCATGAGGTGACCTAAAGGGGCCATTGTTTATTATGTCCTCACCGCCGTGTCATCCGGGCACGGCGCTGGGCTGGGGATTGTACCAGCGTCCGTCTGCGGCGATGAGCTTGCCGGCCTCTTTCGGCCCCCAGCTGCCGCGCTGGTAGGGGCGAGTTCGATGGTGCTTCTTCAGGACAGGATCGACCACCGCCCAGGCGGCCTCGACGGCGTCCTCACGGGTGAAGAGCGCTCCGTCGCCGGCCATGGCGTCGCCCAACAGCCGCTCGTAGGGCGATTTCTCTCCAGGCTCCTCTTCAACCATGAAGAGTTCTCGTTGATCGCCGATGAACTCCTTCCCTGCCCGCTTGACGCGCGCGGCGAGGGCGATGGCGGAGTTGGGAGAGAGCCGGAGGCGCAGATAGTTGGCCCGATCGGTGGTCGGCGCCGAGTCGGCGAACAGCTTCTGTGGCGGCGGCTTTAGTTCGATCAATACCTCGGCCGCAGTTACGGCCAGGAACTTCCCTGAACGCAGATACCACGGCACCCCCTCCCATCGCCACGAGTCGATGAAAAGCCGCATGGCGCAGAAAGTTTCGACGTCGGAATTCTTCGCAACATCCCGCTCGTTACGGTAGCCGGCGTACTGGCCGCGCACCACGTCGGCCGGCTTTAGGGGGCGCATTGCTTCAAACACCTTGGCCTTTTCGCTATGGACGGCTCCATAGCCTTGGTAGGCCGGCGCTTCCATCGCCAGCAGTGCAACAATCTGAAAGAGATGGTTCTGAATCACGTCCCGAAGACATCCGGCGGATTCGTAAAAAGCCCCGCGGTTGGCCACCCCGAAATCCTCGGAAAGGGTGATCTGAACGCTGGCGACGTAATTGCGGTTCCAGATCGGCTCCAGGAACGAATTGGCGAAACGGAAATAGAGGATATTCATGATCGCTTCCTTGCCGAGGAAATGATCGATGCGGAAGATGGAGTCTTCCGGGAAGACCGAACCGGCGACGCGATTGAGTTGCTGCGCCGACGCCAGATCGCGTCCGAATGGCTTTTCGACGATAACGCGGGCATTCTCCGCCAAACCCGCAGCGCCCAGTCCCTCGATCACAGTGGCAAACAGCGATGGCGGGATGGCCAGGTAGTGCGCCGGCCGCCGAACCCCACCGAGCGCCTCTTTTATGGCAGTGAACGTGCTGGGATCCTTATAGTCCCCGCTCACGTACCGGAACAGCGACAACAAACTGCGGAGGGCACGGGGGTCGTCGATCCCTCCCGACCGCTTAATGCTGTCCGTCACGCGCTTGCGGAGCTGTGCCAAGCTCCACTTCGGAAAGGCCACGCCGATGATGGGAACGGTTAGTGTCCCTTGTTTCACCAACGCATAGAGCGCCGGAAAGATCATCTTGTGAGCCAAGTCGCCGGTCACGCCGAAAAGCACCAGTGCGTCCGAATGAGAACGCTTCATGGCGCACCTGCCTTCGCGGCGGCGGGCCTTTCAATATGCCCGCCGAATTCACCGCGCATCGCCGAGAGCAGTTTTTCAGCAAAGCCGGCTTCGCCCCGCGAACTGAAGCGTTCGAACAGCGCAGTGCTGATCACCGGCGCTGGAACGGATTCGTCAATCGCCGCCATGACGGTCCAACGTCCCTCGCCGGAGTCCGAAACCCGACTTGAAAACTCGTCCAAATCCGGGCTTTTGAGCAGCGCCGTTGCGGTCAGATCGAGCAGCCAGGAAGCAATCACGCTGCCGCGGCGCCAGACTTCGGCGATGTCCGCAACGTTCAGGTCATATTGATACAGTTCAGGATGACGCAACGGCGTGGTCTCTGCGTCGGCGGCGCGCTCCTGCTTGCCGACGTTGGCGTGGCGCAAGATATTAAGCCCCTCGGCATAAGCGGCCATGAGTCCGTATTCGATGCCGTTGTGGACCATCTTCACGAAGTGGCCCGCGCCGCTCGGACCGCAGTGTAGATAGCCATGTTCGGCGGTGCCGCCAGCCTTTTCGCGGCCCGGGGTACGCGGCTCCTGGGTAATCGCCGGCGCTAAGGCTACCCAGAGCGGCCCGAGCCGTTGGACCGCCGCTTCATCCCCGCCGATCATCAGGCAGTAGCCCCGCTCTACTCCCCAGATCCCACCGCTGGTACCTACGTCCAGATATTCAACGCCTTTGGTTTTCAGCGCCGCCTCCCGATGGATGTCGTCGTGATAGTGCGAGTTGCCGCCGTCGATGATGACGTCCCCCGGTTCCAAGAGGGGCACGAGATCTTTCAGCATGGGATCGACGATCGCAGCCGGCACCATCAGCCAGAGAACCCGCGGATGGCTCAATTTGTGCGCCATGTCCTCCAGTGTGGTTGCCCCAACCGCTCCATCTTGGACGAGTGCCTCAATGGCTTGTGGATGAAGGTCGTGAACGACGCAACGCACACCGGCCTTCAGAAGCCGCCGAACCATGTTCGTGCCCATCCGACCCAGCCCGATCATGCCGATCTCCATGGCGTTTCCTTTCACTTTAAAGATCATAGGGCATGTTTTTTGGGGAAGTGAGTCAGAAGGGTCGTAAGAAAGTGGTGCGCTTTTTTGGGCCAAAAAACGCAACAAGAATTTAAACCATCCCAAAAAAAAAAAAATTTTTATTAAATTTTTATTTTTAAATTGTTAATTGCAATTAGGAGAACAAC
>JBBQSU010000060.1:0-20294 GCA_038234815.1 Tepidisphaerales bacterium
CATCAAAGTGGCCCTTTCCGACTCCTTAAAAAGTCCCGATGGGGCGCGTTTGGCACTGAATTTCTATTGGCTAATTAAGACATAACTACTTTAAAATAAATCACTTATGTAATACACGCTGGTCTTGAGCGACGTGGCCAGCAGCGAATTGTTTCCAAAATTCCCAAACCGGGAATGCGCGAGGTACGGCCCCTTCTTGCGCCGCGTCCCTTCAAGGGGTTCACTTGCGATCGTCATCATGGTCCGCCTCCAACAGAAAACGGCGCGTCCGAAAACATGGTGCCTCTATACTAACCCCCGGAGTTGCGCGATTTGGTGCCAATTCGCGCAACTCGGGGTTCGACAAAAAACTACTAACTCCAGCACTGGCAGGGGATTATAAGAATATAATAAATTTTTCCACTTCGTCGAAAGTTGGTGCGCGAGCGGGCGCCAATTCGCGCACCACTTTTCCCCGAGAGGTTTGCTGGCCACGCCGGCTTATCGGCCCGGCCAAGATAACTTTTTCACAATGTTGATTTTCAGGGCGCGGAATGGGCAAGATATAAGGGTCATTTTTCCGAGTGTTTTTGATCAGGCGAGGATTTTTACAACGGAGCGCACCATGCCGACAGCGACCGACATTCTTGCACTCAAGGGCTACAGCATTCTGCACGTGCCACCAACGTCTACGGTTCTCGATGCGGTTCACAAGATGAACCAGCACGGCTGCGGAGCGATCGTGATACTGGACGAAGGTCGAACCTTGGGGATGTTTACCGAGCGCGACGTGTTGCGTCGGGTGATCGGTGACGCGAAAGACCCTGCGGCCACGCGCGTTGGGGACGTGATGACAACGGACGTCATCTGCTGCGAACCGACCGCCGACATCGACGACATCTCCACCCTGATGCGCAATCGCAGGATACGGCACCTGCCGGTCTGCGATGCCGAAGGCGATATGCTCGGCATAATCAGCATCGGCGACATCAATGCCTATAATGCCTCAAATCAGGAAGCGAGAATTCAGCACTTGAGCGATTACATCTATGGCCGGGTGTAGGGTTCGGTGCGGCGCCGGGCGATGTTGCGCTGCGGCAATTCACTCGATCGTCACAACTCCATGAATACCGACGTCTGGCACAGTAATGCAGAGGTGCTTGCTTTCACGTCGCCAGGACAGTGGGATATTGCCCGGTTCAAAGCTCACGTGTTTCGGATCGGTCGCGGCCCGGACGCGCAGTTCCACGGGGCCGCTGGGCGGAATGTAGTCCCAAGTGAACCCTGCTGGGTCGATCCCACCAGCGTTTATCAAGTTGATGAGCAGCTTTTCGCCGCGCCGACGGACGGTAAGATCAACCGGGCTGCGCGACTGCATTTGAACCAGCGGATCAGGCAACAGTCCCTCGACAACACTCTTGAGGTGCATCCGAACCCCGACGCTGCGGCCGGACAGATAGCGCTTTCCGAGCGGAAGAAATAATCCCGCGATACTCCCCCGACCGAGCTTGCGGACCGCACCGGCGGGCGTGAAATCCCCGCCGAAGTCGTGTTCGGCGAAAATCCTTCCGAATAATTTCGTTCCGCGGGCTGGTCGAATGCTCTTGGCGAAAACCCCGAGCACGCCAGCAAGGTCTGCCTTTGACGCCCCGGAATCGATCGACCAATATTGCGCGGTCGATCCCACGTCCGGCCCGATCTTTACACCGAGTTCTTTGCTAAACAGCCGGCAGGCACCGACGCCGATCACCAGCACCGTTCCGCCGTTACGGGCAAAACGCAGGAGGCCCAGGCGGCAGGGTTTGGAAAGGAATGACCATTCGGGAACGATGATGACCCGATATTGCTCCAGCCCGCGAGCAAGGTGACCGTCATGGATGATGTCCACCGACAGCCCGCTTTCGACCAAGGCTGATACTACTCCGCGAGAGTCGTTGGAAACCCCGCCGGGGTTAAATAATGCCTCAGACTGTCGGTAAAATCCGCTGGTAGAATAAAGGACGGCGATTTCCGACGCTGGGTCCGTCTTGAAACAAAGCTCGCGGCGCTGGGAGCAAAATTCTGCGACCGGCCGATAGCGTCGCAAGTCATCGTCGCTGATCGATCCGTCACGTTTTTGTGCGAAGTAGCATTGATATCCCCCGCCCAGCGCCAGGACGACCGCAGCCTCCTGCATCAGTTGCACAGATGTTTTTGGCGCGCGGTGCTTGTACGGCTCGTCACTGCTCCAGCGCGTGGCGAATCCCCAGCTCATCAGGTCCCATGGGCGGCCTTGGGTGGCGAGAATGCGCGCCTCAAAACGAGCGGAGTTGAGACTGTTTTCTGGGGCAAAATCGCCAGAAAGAAAGTCCACGTCTATCGATGGGGTTTCCGGCATGTGTGAGCTGTAGGCCCAGTTGCTGGCGACCTGAAATCCCGGTGCCTGCTGGTGCAGCGTTTGGACGTAATGCGCAAGATATTTGCGAAACCCTTCCCGACAAAATTCGGCGAAATGCTGCCAGTCGGGAGAATCGGACGTTTTCGGCGCGGTCTTTTTCCCCGTCGCGACGCGCCAGGCCGCAAGGCTCCATTTGGAATAATCGCGCATCGCGCCCCAGCAGTCGCCGTCCACCCAGACACCGTCCACGCCATATTCTTTTGCGAGTTCGAGCAGTTGCGGGATCATCAGGCGATCCACGTAAGGCCCGAAGACCGATGTCGCGCGGGCATCGGGCTTGCCATCGGCACGACAGGCGGCCCACGACGGGTGTGCGGCAACGGCCTCGACATCCACCACGCCGGAATAGTGCATGACACGCGATACGCCGGCCCGGGCCGTTTCTTTTCGCCAGACTTTCAGCGGGTCGCCGACAAAGCTGGGCGCGCAGGAGCCAATCCGGCTGGGATAGCTGGCGATGCCCGGGTGGCCTTTACAGTCGATTTGAATGAAATCGGGCTGGAGCGCGTCGATCACCCTTCGCACCATCGCCGGAGTCACCCTGCGACCGATCTTGTGGTCGCGCTTCTGACAGTGAAAGTCAAAATGCACGCCGAAGAAACGTTCCCGGTGACCGCCGATTGGTTCGGCGGCGGATTTCGACTCTTTAAAATTTGCGGATCTACTTGGTTGCATCATTGTGTTCGTCCCAAATCGCCACGCCGGCCGCCTCAAGCCGTTTTGAACCGATCAAAAACCTGGCATTCTTGCCCGCGGGCACGTCGATTGGCTTGTCCTGATAATTGAGCAATACTTTAAGCGAGCCGAGCGTGCGCAGGACCACGCGGTCGGGTAGGACCGTTGTAGGAAGCTTTAGTTCCTTGCACAGCTTCTCGACCAGCGCATCGGTAAACGCCTGTTCGGCAAACGCGCCGCAGTAGGTGGTTGCCCCCGGGCCTTGCTTTTTCTGCATAACCGCGACGGCGCCGGCATAAAACTGATCGGCGTACTTTGCCAGCACGCGTGTTTCCGGCTCGGCGTAAAGCAGATCGCCCCAGACGCTCCAAGGGTATTTTTTCCCATCAAGCTCGATTTGGCCCGTGCGGTCGTCGGGCAGCACGTCGTAGGCTTCGATCGATCCGCCGATAAGCGGGAGGATCGGGCGGGCGGTCGGGCCTTCCCACAGTTGGCCGTTGCGGTTCATAAGGCCCGACCGGCAGGTGAGCAGCAGGTGCCCGCCACCCGTGACGTATTGCTGAAATTTCGAGACCAGGCCGTCGTCGATCATCTGGATCCCCGGCGCGATGACGAGCGGAATTTCGGCAGGGATAGGCCGGCCCGGCTGGAGAATTTTGATCGGCAGGCCGAGGCGCATAGCCGCACGATACCACATCTGAAGGAAACGGCCCTGGTTCCACCGCCGGGCCTGCGGGAGCGTGGTGTAATACCAGAGCTGCTCGAAATCGAGCATCAACCCGACCGACGGCGCCGTCGTTTTGGCGGGTTTGAGCTTGCCTGCCGGGATTTTCTTTAACTCGTCGGCCACCTGCGAGAACTGCCTGCCGCCCGGAGAAAGCATCACGCCGTCGGTCCCTACCAGCCCGTGATGAAAGAGTTCCATTCCCCAAAGCGGCTGGCGATAGCGATAAGTGGTCACAAACTCGGCACCGTGGGCCAGCGCTGTCCAAATCCACAATCGCACGGCCCCCGGATAAACCAGCGTCGGCACCCCGCTCCAGTTGGTCTGGCCCGGTTGAAGTTCCATCATGGCCCACCGGTTGTGATAACTGGCCATCTGGTCGTGAATCATGCAGATGCCGGCGGGGTCGGCGATGCGGAACGTCTCGTCCTGCGTCTGCTTTTCCAAGCCGGTGACGGGATAGCTATCCCAGGAATAGAGCGACAGGTCGTTGGCCATGTCGGCAGGATCGCAGTCGAGGTGAAGCGGCATGAAATTGGTGGTGATGAACCGCTCGCCGACTCGTGGCTTGAGGATGTCCGCCTGAAGCTTGTTGTAATCGGCAAACGACCATGACCAGAACCGCGAGGCGTCCAGCGTCTCGTGCGGATTGCGATAATCCGCGTCGCGCGACGTCGGGAACAGTATCTGTGAAAAATCGCTGTAGAAAGTGTTCCAGAACTGGCATCCCCAGGCTTTGTTCAGGTTTTCGATCGAGCCATACCGCTTTTCCAGCCACGCACGAAAAGCTTTATGCGTTGTCTCGGATTGATCGAACGGCGCGTTGTACTCATTGTCGATCTGCCAGCCGATGACCGCGGGGTGATCGCCGAGACGCTCGGCCAGTTGCGTGACGACTTTCGTCGTAAATTCCCTCACGCGGGAATGCAGGTGCAGGGCGTGGCGACGGCCACCGAAGCGCTTTCCCGTCAGCATGATTTCGGGATATTTCTGGGCCATCCATACCGGCACGACGGCGGTTGGGGTGCAAAGAATGATCTTCAGCTTTCTGCGCGCTGCCAGTTCAACACACCCATGCAGCCAGTCCAGATGGTATTGGCCCTCGGCCGGTTCGATGGTTCCCCAGGCGAATTCGCCCAGATGAACGATCTGCATACCCATCTGCGCGATGTGGTCGAGGTCGCGTTCCCACTGCTCGCGGGGCCATTGTTCGGGATAGTAATAAGTGCCGATTTTCATGTTTTGTCCTTACTTCCAGGCCCTATCCTACTTTTGACGCGCCCGGCGGCAAGCGATACAAGACCCCGATGCCTTCTTTGGATGAACTCCGCGTGCGGATTGACCAACTCGATGAGAAGCTGGTGGGGCTACTCAATGCCCGCGCAGAAGTTGTGGTGGACATCGGAAAAATCAAGCAGAAAAACGCCGAGCCGATTTACGCCCCCGACCGTGAAAAGGTGGTGATGGAAAAGGTTCGGCAGCTTAATAAGGGGCCGTTGACCAACCGCTGTCTCGAAGCCGTCTATCGCGAGCTGATGAGCGGATCGTTCGCGCTGGAAAAGCCCCTGCGGATTGGCTATCTCGGCCCGGCCGGCACGTTCTCGCACGGCGCCGCGACCGGCAAATTCGGCAGCAGTGTCGATTATGTGCCACTGACAACAATCCCTGCGGTTTTCGAGGAAGTGGTTCGCGGGCACTGCGATTACGGGCTTGTGCCGGTTGAAAACAGCATTGGCGGGGGGGTTGTGGATACGCTCGACGCGTTCTTGCACAGTTCGGCCAAAATCTGTGCCGAAGTGCTGACGACGATCCATCATCATCTCCTGGCCAAGGAACCATGGGATGAAATCACCAAAGTTTGTTCCAAAGCCCAGGTTTTTAGTCAATGCCGAAACTGGCTGGCTGCTGTGGGGAAGGAACGCGCGCAAATGTCCGTCGATAGCACGACGACCGCCGCCGAAATGGCCCGAGACCAGTCCGGCGTGGCTGCGATCGCGTCCAAACAGGCGGCGGAGTTATACGGCCTGCAAATTCTCTATGAAAACATCGAGGACAACCCCGATAATGTCACGCGGTTCTTTGTCATAGGCCGCGAGCCGGCCCGTCGAAGCGGCGACGACAAAACCGCCATCATGTTCACGGCCGCCCACAAGCCCGGCGCATTGGCCGAGGTGCTGGACGTGTTCCGCGACAGCGGGATCAACCTCACCGATATTGAGAAGCGGCCCAGCAAGAAGGTGAACTGGGAGTATTACTTTTTTATCGATGCCCAGGGTCACGCCGAGGACGCCGACATGCAGAAGGCCATCGCCGGCGCCCGGCAGCATTGCCTGCAATTGACGGTGCTAGGCAGCTACCCGCGGGCCAGGGAAGTGCTGTAGAATTGAACCGATCTGTCAAAACCGGCGTTTCTTTTTTTATCTTTGACACACTTGAAAGCATGCCACTGGCCGTTCTAACGGGATGTGCATAATTCAGGACGTAGGTTTGTCTGGATGTGGCGCGCCGATCGCGCCAATCATCGCGGAATTGCAACTCCTTAGGAAACGCAGTTAGCTGGGGAACGGGTGGGAAGCGTCCTGTGTCTGGCTTTATAGCCTTGGGGTGCAATGGAGCAGGCATCACGCTCAAGAAATTGCCGAGTTCGCTGCGCCATTCTTCGCTATCGAGCCCGCACTTTCTGCGCCTCGGCCTCCCCTATCGTTACAAATTCGACCTCCTTTTCTATTCATCTCATCCAGCTTACCCCTTGGCCTATACTTCTGCCGATAAACCCGTTGTCGGATGATTGAATCTCCGGCGCGGCGTGGCATAATCTTTTTTCGCTGCCAGCCGCGTGGGTCGTTGTGCCGTGCATACAATGGATGCAGAAAGGTGAGAAAATTATGGCCGGATCTCAAAGAATGTCTCCGCGGCCGGTTGTCCCTTCCAAAAAGAGGCGATTTTCCCTGGCCGAAGCCAACCGCTCGCTCCCCTTGGTTCAACGAGTCGTGACCGACATCGTTCGTTCTCACGAGCAGGCGGTCGCGCTTCAGGCCAAACTGGAAGACGGCGCCAAAGGCGATGAACGGTCGGCGACGCAGGAAAAATTGGAAAAGCTCATGGATAAGCTTCAGGGCTTTGTCGATGAATTGGCGGAAATCGGTGTAGAACTGAAGGATTATTCAATCGGTTTGGTGGATTTCATCGGTCGCCACGAAGGTCGCGACGTTTATTTGTGCTGGAAACTCGGCGAAGACAAGATCGGCTACTGGCACGATCTGCATACGGGTTTTGCAGGTCGCAAGCCGGTCACCCAACTCGATGAGACGGAATCCGCATGATTAGCTGGAAGTACCTCGCCTGTGGCGGGAACGGCGCGTATACGTTTCTGGGTGATTTGGGCCTTGCGATTGCGCGCATCGGCGCCGGGGCAATGCTAGCCGTGCATGGCTGGGGGAAAATCCCAGTCTCTGAAGGATTTATCACCGGGATTGCCAAAATGGGCTTCCCAGCCCCGACGGCTTTTGCCTGGGCGTCCGCCCTCACCGAGTTCGCCGGGGCGATCCTGCTGGCCTTGGGCCTCATGACCCGCCCGGTTGCGCTTGCCCTGACATTCAATATGACCGTGGCCGCGTTCATCGCCCTCAAAGATGCGCCTTGGGTGACGCCCATGACCGGCGGTCCAGCCAAGGAAATGGCCTTGCTCTACCTGCTGATCTTCCTCATTTTCGTTTTCACGGGCGCAGGACGATTTAGTGCCGACCGTGTGTTGCGCGGCACATAGCCCGTTCATCGCCGCGACGCCGTCGTAACCAAGCGGCGTCTGGGCGTTTCGCTCTGCTGCATCGTCAATTCCAATCTGGTACAACCGCCGGCGATGATTCGTCGCCTGTTGTTATGGCTGCTGATGGTATCACTCGCCACCGCCGTTGGGTGGTGGGGGATCGGCGTGACGATGCCGATCGACTCTGCGGGCGTAGCGCGATTCTGGCTCGTTGTGCTGGCCGGCTTTATGGCGATGGCCGGGGCCGCGGGGCTGGCCGGGCAATTGCGGTTTTTCCTGCGCCGGGCAGCACAGTTGCCGGTTATCCTCATCGTCATTTATCTGATTACATTTGCCCTAGTGTGGGTGGCACCGGGAGACCCGTTCCAGCAGACTGACAAGGCCCAATCCATGGCGGTGGCCGAGCGTTTGCGCCGGGATTTTCATGCCGAAAGTTGGCGATCGTTTCTGGCTTACTATCCACTCCATGTGCTTGCAAGCGGCGATTTCGGGCCGAGCATGACGAACCCGCGAGCCACGGTCAACGACATCCTTCGCACGAGCCTGCCGGTGTCAGTTGAACTGGGGCTGATAGCGCTGCTGATTGCCATCGTAGTGGGCGTGACGATCGGCTCGCTGGCGGCGGTGGCGCGCGACGGCCCGTTGGACTGGTTTAGCGTGATGGTCGCGCTGGCGGGGATCAGCGTGCCCAGCTTCGTCGCGGCCAGTTTGCTGGTTGCGGTGTTTTCAGTCTGGCTGGGCTGGGTTCCCTCCAATGGCTGGCGTGCCGGAACTATCGGCGACATGATCCTTCCGGCTATTTCCCTGTCTTTACTACCGATGGCATATATAACGCGCCTGACGCGCGTGTCGATGATCGACGTGCTCAGCAGCGATTTTGTTCGCACGGCCCGGGCCAAGGGGCTGGCCAGGTCCACCGTCGTCTGGAAACACGGCCTGCGTAACGCCATGCTGCCGGTCGTTAGTTACATCGGCCCGGCGGCGGCGACAACGCTTGTCGGATCGTTCGTCGTCGAAAAAGTCTTCAACATCCCCGGCCTGGGGCAGTTTTTCGTCACCAGCGTTCAGAACCGCGACCAGACCCTGATCCTCGGAACGGTCATCGTCGAGGCCGCCATCCTGCTGGCGCTTAATCTGCTCGTGGACCTGGCCTACGGACTGTTTGATCCGCGCATCGAGGTGGACGCATGAAGCGATTCTTCCGTGAAACGCTTCCGGGCCGCGTTCTCACCAACCTGCGCGTGGTGCTGGGGTCGATCCCGCTTCTGATTATCATTGGCCTCTGTGTGGGGACGCTGCACCGGACCAACCGCGAAAACCTCGGTGAAGACGCCGACGGCTACCCGGTCCCCAACCCATATTACTTTGACGGCCAGGACCTGCCCCAAGCTCGCCACGCACCGTCCACATCCCGCCCGTTGCTGTATTTCGGCACGGACGGTATAGGGCGATCGATTCTCTCGCGGTGCCTGTTCGGCGGATCGATCAGTCTGGCGGTGGGTTTTTCCGCCGCGGCGATTTCCGTCACCCTGGGCGTAAGCGTCGGCCTGCTAGCCGGCTATGCCGGGGGATGGATTGACGCCGGCCTCATGCGAGTTGTAGACGTCCTCTACGGCCTGCCTTATGTCCTGATGATTATTCTGATTAAAGTTGCCCTCGACGGCCCGCTCAGCCGGTTCTTAGGCTCCGGTCCGGCGGCCCGGCTGGTCGTGCTTTTCCTGGCCATCGGGCTGGTCAGTTGGCTGACCATGGCGCGCGTAGTCCGCGGGCAGGTGCTTTCGTTGCGCGGCCAGCCATTCATCGAAGCCGCACGGGCGGTCGGGCTTCCGTCCTGGCGAATTTTCCTGTTTCATCTGCTGCCCAACCTCATCGGTCCGATCATCGTCTACGCCACCTTGATAGTTCCGCAGGCGATTTTGCAGGAAAGTTTTCTCAGCTTTCTCGGCATCGGCATTGATGCGCCCATGAGCACCTGGGGTTCGCTGGCTGCAGACGGACTCACTACTGCGTTCTTGCCACCGGAAACGCTTTGGTGGAGACTGCTCTTCCCGTGCCTGCTGCTGGCGGTCACACTGCTCAGCCTGAATTTCGTGGGCGACGGCCTCCGTGACGCGCTTGATCCCAAACGCGACACGGCCAAAATCTAATTCCCGGAGAAACGCATGGAAAACCGGTTCGGACTGAAAGACCTTCTGCTCGTCGTGTTGCTGGCCGGCGTTATTCTGATTGTCCTGCTGGCCATGTTTCAATATGACCGGCAGTGGCAGACTATGAAATCGATCGAACGGACCGTCAGTCGGCAGTCCAGCGACACCGCGGAGCAAACCCGCACGCTCAGCGAAATCCGAGACCTCCTTGCCCGCGGGGGAAGCATCACTCCGACCACCGGCCCTTCGGCCCTCGTTCCCACGGGGATCAGTTCGACCCAGCCGGTGTTTTCGTCTGGCGGCGCGTTAGACCCCTTTATCCACCAGCATGAGGCCATGAAGAGCGCCGATTATGCCCGCGGGGATTGGTATGTCCTGAACATGGGCACGCGGGTCTCCAAACTTACCCCGCTGCTCAGCAGCGACGTCTATGCCTCGATCATCCAGAACCGGATCATCGAAACTCTGGCTTACCGTGATCCAGATACGCTCGCCTGGATTCCTCTGCTGGCGACCGATTGGAAGGCCAGCGACGACGGCCTGTCGATCCATTTTACGCTCCGCCAGGGAGTGACATTTTCCGATGGATCGCCCTGCACCGCCGACGATTATGTCTTCGCGTTTCAGTGGATCATGAACCCGGACGTGGACGCCCCGCGCCAGCGAGGCGGGTACGAACGCCTTAAATCGATCGACAAGGTTAACGATTACGAGATCGTCTTTCAGTTCAAAGAGCCGTTTTTTCAAAGTTTTGAACTGGCGGCCAGTTCTTCGCCCCTGTCGAAGCAGTTTTATTCGAAATTCACACCCAAGCAGTTTAACGAAACGGTGGGGGCGCTGATCGGCACGGGGCCATATCGCTTGAAAGACGCGGAAAGCTGGCGGCCGGGATCGCAGTTGGAACTGTTCCGCAACGAGCGCTATTGGGGCGAGCCGGGGCCGTTTAACCGCATCTTTTATCACGAAGTGGAAGAAGATTCGGCCTCGCTGACGATGTTCCGCAACGGCGAACTCGACGCCTTCGGCGCCCTTCCGGAGCAGTATCAGGCCCTGATCGGCGACGCGGACTTGATGAAGCGAGTTCAGAACTTTAAGTATTACTCGCGCGATGGCGGATATTCTTACATCGCTTGGAACCAGTCTCGTGTCGGCAAGCCCACGCGGTTCGCCGATAAGCGCGTCCGCCAGGCTATGACGATGCTGATCGATCGCGAGCGCATGGCGCGGGATCTGTATCGCGGATTTGCCAAGCCTGCGCCGGGACCGTTTGGCGTCATTTCCCCGCAAAACGCGCCGGACATCAAGCCTTGGCCCTACGATCCCAAACGCGCCCTGCAATTGCTGGCCGATGCGGGCTATAGAGACCGTAACGAAGACGGTCTACTCGTGGATGGCAAAGGCGAACCGTTTCGCTTTAAGCTAATTTACAGCAGCAAAAATCCGCTGGGTGAGCAGATGGTGCTTCAGGTGAAAGATTCACTGGCCCGCGTGGGAATTATTTTGGAACAGGACCCCACTGACTGGCCGATCATGCTCAAGAAGATCAACACGCGTGACTTTGATGCCATGACCCTCGGCTGGTCCGGCGGGATTGAGACCGACATTCACCAGATGTTCCATTCCAGCCAGATCGCTGACAACGCCGACAATTTTATGTCCTATTCCAACCCGGAACTCGACAAACTCATCGACCAGGCCCGGCGGACGGTGGACGAGGCAAAGCGCATGCCCGTTTGGCACAATGCGCACCATATCCTCCATGAAGATCAACCTTACACCTTCATGCTTTATCGCCAGTCGCTGCTTTTCATCGACAATCGCATTAAGAATGTCCATTTGACCCGGAGCGGTCTGAATTATCTGAGTGACGACGTTATGCCGATTCCGTGGTACGTCCCCAAGGCGCTCCAGAAGCACTGATTTTTCCTTAAGCGGATCGACGCCGATGGCCAGTTACATCCTTCGCCGGCTGATGCTGCTTTTTCCGACGCTGATCGGGATGACGGTGGTTATTTTCCTGGTGATGGCGCTCTCACCGGGGGGAATCAGCGCCTCGCTCATCAGCCGCGAAGGCACGATGCGCCCGCAGGAGCGCAAGGCGCTGGAGGATTATCTCAACCAGCGTTATGGCCTGAAGGACCCGCTTCCCCGGCAATACCTGCGCTGGCTGAACAAGGTCTCACCGATCGGCGCGAAATCCACCGGCTCCGGCTTTCCATCGAACCTGAAAATCGGCCTGAAATGGCCCGATCTAGGTGAAAGTTTCATCCGCCGTCGCCCGGTCGCCGATATGATCGCCGAAGCCCTGCCTATCACGCTTTTGCTTAATCTGCTCTCGTTCCCAATTGCCTACAGTGTCTCGACGATCGTTGGCATTCGTGCTGCCAGCAAACGCGGGCAATTGTTCGACGTGGCCAGCGGATCGATCTTCCTGGCCCTCTGGTCCTTCCCGGCTATCCTCGCCGGCGTGCTGGCCATCGGCTTTTTGGCCAACGAACAATACCTGCGATGGTTTCCCACCAACGGCCTGCACGACATTCTCGCTTCCGACATGCGCTTTCTGCCCGGTTTCGCCGGAGGCGCATTTCAACGCGGATATCTCCTCGATACTGCCTGGCACCTGGTTTTACCGATCGCCGTTCTCACCTATGGCGATTTTGCTGTGTTGTCGAAGTTTGCTCGTGGAAGCGTGCTGGAAAATATCCAGTCGGATTATGCCCGCACGGCCCGCGCTAAAGGCGTAGCTGAAAAGGACGTACTTTATCATCACGTTTTTCGCAACAGTCTCCTCCCGCTCATCACCATCGCCGCCGGAATCATCCCCGGATTGATCGGCGGATCGATCATTGTTGAGTACATCTTCGGCATTAACGGCATGGGCAAGCTTGGCGTGGAAGCCGTGCAGATGAAGGACCCCGAACTGGTTCTGTCGATCGCCCTGATCGCCAGTTTGCTGGGACTGATTGGCTACTTGCTGGCCGACATTTGCTATGCCATCGCCGACCCGCGGGTGAGCTATGAGTAACGCCGGCGAAATGACATGGCCGACCGAGGCTTTGACCGCGCCAACCCAGCCGTCGCGCGGATTTATCGCGCGGGCCGTGTTCGAGGCGTTGGGACAGACTGGTGCGCGACTTGGCTTGGTCTGGATTATTGTGGTCGGTTTGGCTGCAGTTTTTGCCCCGTTCATCGCCAGCAGTCATCCGATTGTCATGGAAGACGCGCGCGGGCGAGTCAGCAGCCCTATGCTGCGCTCGCTGGACTATGCCGATTACACGCTTTTTGCGATTTTCGCCGGTGCATGCGTCGTGTTGGTCCTCCGGCGGCATTTAACCTGGCAGCGGCAGATACTGATTTTGCTGGCAATCGTCGCGCTGGTACTCCCGATTACCTATCACTTTTATAAGGAACGGGAAGGCATTTCCTATTCGCAATACCGTGAAGGGCTGGAGACGGGCACCATCCGCTGGATGCGCACGACACTGATTCCGTTCTCGCCGAGCGATCGTCAATACGACCTGCCCGGCGGAGCGCAGAATCTTGCGCCCGGTCGCCAGCACTGGTTTGGCACCACGCCAAACGGCGAAGACGTGCTGAGCGGGATGATCCATGCCTGCCGCATCGCTGTATCCATCGGCTTTGTCTCTACCGGGCTGGCGACGGTCATCGGCATTTTCGTCGGCGGGTTGATGGGCTATTTCGTTGGCAAAACCGACATGTTCGGCATGCGCCTGATCGAGATTTTTGAGGCCATTCCCCGGTTGTTTCTCCTCATCACTTTCGTGGCATTTTATGGTCGAAATCTTTACATGATGATGGCGATTCTGGGGCTGACCAACTGGACGGGCCCGGCCCGGTTTATCCGTGCTGAATTCCTGCGCCTGCGCAACCAGGATTTCGTTCAGGCCGCCATCGCCTGTGGACTGCCGATCCGGTCAATCCTGTTTCGCCACCTGCTGCCCAACGGCCTTACGCCCGTTCTCATCAGCGCCACGTTTGGCGTGGCCGGCGCGATTCTCGCGGAATCCACGCTGAGTTTTCTGGGTCTCGGATTGATCGACAAGCCTAGTTGGGGCAGGATGCTCGATCAGGCCCGCGGGGTGGGAACGAGTTTCCACTGGTGGATGGCGATGTTTCCCGGAGGGGCGATATTCCTGACGGTGTTCGCTTATAACTTGATCGGTGAATCGCTAAGAGATGCCCTGGATCCGCGAACAAGCAAGCGCGAGTAGGCGATTTGCATCCGGTGGTTTGTGCCTCGAATTTGCGGCGAATGGCCCGCGAGTGAATGACAGTTATGGATCAGCCGCTCCTTGAGATTCGTGACTTAACCGTAGCCTTCGAAACGGCCCGGGGACAGGTGCGGCCCGTGCGCGACGTCTCGCTGTCGGTCTTTCCTGGCCAGACGCTGGCGGTGGTGGGTGAAAGCGGTTGTGGCAAAACCGTGACGGCGATGTCCATTCTCGACCTGATCCCACGCCCGCCCGGCAAGTACCTCGGCGGACAGGTGCTGCTCAACGGCCGCGATCTGATGAAACTGAATGAAAAGGCGATGCGCGCCGTCCGTGGCCGGGAAATCGCCATGATCTTTCAAGAGCCGATGACCTCGCTGAATCCGGTTTACACCATCGGCGATCAAATCACCGAGGCGATTCATCTGCATCAGGGCGCATCGGGCGCGAAGGCGCGGGCGATTGCAGAAGAATCCCTGCGTGAGGTGGGCATTGCCGACCCGGGCCGACGGCTTGGTGAATATCCGCACCAACTTTCCGGCGGAATGCGCCAGCGCGTGATGATCGCCATGGCGCTGTCGTGCAAACCCAAACTGCTCATCGCCGATGAGCCAACCACCGCGCTGGACGTGACCATCCAGGCACAAATTCTGGAACTGCTGCGCAAATTGCAGCGGGATGCCGGCCTGGCCATTTTGCTCATCACGCACGACCTTGGCGTCGTCGCGGAGAACGCGGACGTGGTCGCGGTCATGTATGCCTCTCGTCTGGTCGAATATGCCCGAGTGGAAGAGGCTTTTGAAAGCCCGCAGCATCCGTATACCCAGGGGTTGCTCAAGAGCGTTCCGCGGCTCAATACTTCGGTGAATCGACTGGCGACCATCCCTGGCCAGGTGCCGGTGCCGTCGCATTTCCCGAGCGGGTGCAAATTTCACCCCCGTTGTGATGCCGTCAATGGCGACCCGCGATGCTCGACAATCGAACCGGAATTGCGGGAGGTTCTTTCCGGCCATTGGGCAAGGTGTCATCATGCTGCCGGGTTTGATGCCGCGCCGGCGTCCCGGCCCATGCTCGACTACCATCGGCAGGAGGTGAGCGCGTGAGCCAAGCCGATGGATCTCCAGAAAAGCCCCTATTGCGTGTCGAAGACCTGCGCACGCACTTTCCGATTCGTCGCGGGGTGTTTTCGAAAACAGTGGGCTATGTGAAAGCCGTCGATGGTGTTTCATTTGATCTGCACGAAGGCAAAACCCTGGGGCTGGTGGGTGAAAGCGGCTGCGGAAAGACGACCGTCGGCCGGTCGATCCTGCGCTTGATCCCCGCGACCAGCGGTAAGGTCGAATATCGCGGGCGTGACTTTTTCAGCTATCGCGGGGAAGAGCTGCGCAGGTTGCGGCAGCATTTGCAAATCATCTTTCAGGACCCGGTCAGCAGTCTCAATCCGCGTATGACCGTGGGCAATATTATTGGCGAGCCGATCGAAGTACACGGCATCGCTCGCGGGAAGGCCAAAGCGGAGATGGTGGCGTCACTGCTGGAACGTGTGGGACTGGACGGGTCATATGTCCGGCGGTTTCCGCACGAATTTTCTGGCGGGCAACGGCAGCGCATCGGCATCGCCCGGGCGCTGTCGCTCAATCCCGATTTCATCGTCTGCGACGAGCCGGTCAGCGCCTTGGACGTTTCCATTCAGTCGCAAATCCTGAATTTGCTCGATGATCTTCAACAGGAAAGAAAAATCGCGTTTCTTTTCATCGCGCACAACCTGGCCGTGGTGGAGCATTTTAGCGACGACGTGGCGGTGATGTATCTTGGAAAAATCGTCGAAAAGGCAAGTGCCAAATCGATCTACGCCACCCCGAAGCACCCATACACGATCGCACTGCTGAGCGCGGTGCCCGAGCCTGACCCGCGGCCGAAAAGGACGCGCATCGTCCTGCAGGGTGAAGTCCCCAGTCCATCCAATCCCCCCAGCGGATGTCCTTTCCACCCGCGCTGCCCGCTAACGATCGCGCGCGCCAAGGAAGCCGAAGCGAAGGAAACGGTCGAGATCACGATCGGCGGATCGGCGGTGCGCGTCATCAGGAAGTGCGTTGAGCAAATCCCGGCGCTTGAGCAGAAATCAGGTGAGCCTGGACATTTGGCCGCGTGCTGGCTTAGCGAGTGAGCGAGTTGACGTTGCGGTGTCGCGCATGGACAGCTCCTGCACACAGTGCATATATCGCGCGAGAAACAGCCGACGGTTGAGCTTAGAGCCTTCCCGGCCTGCCCTATTCCGCGTACGTCAGAAAATCTCGAACTTAATCCGTGCCCCATTGATACTGGATCGTAACGACGACGAGATCCCGATTTGGGACGATGTTGATCACTGTCACCGCGTAGCCGCGGCCTCCCTTGACGGCGTGCTTATTCAGTGGGTAACAGCAGTGGGCGATTTGAAACGCGCTCGCGTCGCTTCGCGGGGAAAGGCTGATCCTCCGTAGGCTGATGCAGAACCCGGGTGCTGATACGTCTGGCCGGCGGGCAATAGCCTCTGCACGGGGTGGGGATGGTACGTAAGCAACACGCGGTGGAGGGGGTGATTAATGGCACCGAGCCGATATTTGTATTCCTGCTGACCGCGGAGGAGATCGATATAGGTCAACTGTCGGTCGATCGCGTTCTGCATGATCATCGCAAAAAGCGTGATGCCGGGGCTGAACTGTTTGAATGCACAGTCAAAAGCGCCGCACCAGAGCAGCTCCTTCGATTTCTGGGGCAACGCGATGAGGGAAGCCGCCAAGGCGTCGTTTATCAGCAGTCGATAGACCCGGATGCGTCCCTCGCGGGCCAGCGCTCGCGCGCAGCCTGCAAAGTGGGGGGCAAAGAGCCACCGGGCCTTGCGGGCCTTTCCACCGCCGCCCCGAGTCATCAACTTCAGGCACTCTGCGACCGCGCCCTCAATGGCGTCAGGTGACTCAATGATCTCCATCCGCGCGCCTCCTTGTTCAACGGCGCGACTCAGCTTTCGTTTGAGTTCCTTCCGATCACGTCCGGCGAGCCGAGCGAGTTGAGTGTCCCATGTGTCGGACAGGTCGATCCGCGCGCTCGTGTCAAACGCTTCGTCAGTCGTCTCATATCCCTGGCTTTGAGCCAATGCTGACAATGCCTGCAAGGCTGGGCAGTCCGGCGGGATCACGGGGAGGTGCAGATGCACCTGTCGGCGTCGCCGTAATTTCCGAAGCGCAATGAGGACGGTGGTCCAGAATCGCTCGACGTGTTCGGGATGGATGGGAGGATCAAGATAGTCGCTGGTCATTTCACCCGGCACGCTAAACTGCCCGCTCCGCGATTGCGTCAATGGCAGCAGGCCAATCAGCTGATCGCCTTGATAAATGCGGATAAGCCGAAGCCGATTCATCCGCTGGGGATATTCGAGAGTTGGTTTGATCCATGCCCACGCCTGAAACGCGGTCGGGTCGGAAAGCGTCGCCAAGAGCTGGTGACACTCGGCCGCGAACTGCTCGTCCTCGGGGATGGTGCGCAGTATCTGCACGCGATAGTCGTCGATCCGCTCGTCCATGAGGATGGCCCGTCCCCACCAGATTCTTGGCATCCGTGGAACGAGCACTTGCAAGGCATATCCCGAAAATGTGCAGGCCCGCCGGAGGGCGTGCAAAGAGCGTCCGACAAGCTGATCGATTCGGTAATCCAAGGTTCGTCGCCTCCGAGAACGAGGAACTCCACCTTGAAAATTATCGTATTCTAAATCGGGTGGCTCTCCCCATCATGCAAAAATCAAGTGCATGGGAACCCTGCAAGAGTCCGGTTATTTCGAATATCCGGTTTATAGAGGCGGAGGACGATGGCCAGCTCAGACGGCTCTGCCAGCCAATCAGCGAGGCGAAATGGCAAGCACGACCGTGGGGATTCTGACGTTGAGGGATCTGAAGAGGCCTTCATAAACGCGCATAAACGCGGTTAGAAAACGAAATAACGCATGGCCTTATTCCACTGCGACAAATTTCGTCAGCCGCGCGGCCAATTCATCGACAGTGTATGACTGGCCGAGATCGATGGGAAGGAACACGCCCTGGTTGTGGTCCGACGCGATAATCAGATGCTGCGGGCCGTTAATGGCATAGCCAGAGTCCTGCGGCTGGTGGCCGGTAATAATTAACTGCGCGTTGACCTTTTCAGCGAAGATCGCCACTGCCTGCGGGGTGATATTGCGTCCCCAGATGAGTTGATAGACCGGCCCCTTGCGGCGCGCATAATCCGGTCCAATCAGCACTCTGTCGAATACGCTGTAATCAAACCCGGGGATTTGGGTGTCGGTGGGGAGGCTGTGGCTGACCCATATCCCGTTAGGGCAGCGAACTGCCAGCGGGAAACTCAGCAGAAATTCAGTGATGGCGACCGTGATGCTGGTGGCGTGTTCGGCAAAATCTCGCTTCACGCCGGAATTGAAGGCCTCGCAAACGCTCAGGCCGGCTTTGGCGATACCTTCGCCGTGAATCTGGGCCAGATCGTGGTTGGCGAGCATGAAATGAACTTGATCGGGGAAATCACACTTCAGCTCGGCAGCCTTGTAAAGCAATTGCCATGAGTCCTCGGCGCCGTTCTCGTCGTAGTGATCACCGTGTATCAGCTCGTGCAGCACCAAATGCCGGGCGGGATTGCTGCCCAGATCGGCATGGCGAACCACCTTCTCGAAATTTCGGCGGTGGTCGTGCAGATCACCGGTGATGATGGCTTCCCCTTGATCGGGCAGAACCACTAACTGGTGCCGGCGCAACGACGACAGCGTGTTCTCCTCGGTCGCGGCCTGAAGCGTTTCCAGGACTTGCTCGAAATTCAATGTCAAAGAAGCCACTTTCAGCCTTATTCCTTTCGCTTATCGGACCAAACTGGCGCGAGCGGGCAGATAACCTCGCCCTAACGACCGGTCGATCTTATTGTCTAGCAGAACGTACCGGTGCTGGGAACCGGACTTTTTTTACCACGCGCGTCGCCTTATGGCATAAGATACGCGCTGTTCGTGACCAGCGGAAGGATCGTTGTTGCAGATGACGTTAGCCGAACCTCCAGTTCAAGCTCCGCAAGAGACATTACCTACCACGCGCCATCGCGTGCAGGAGCCGATTACCAACCGCGTGCGCACGGACGGCAAGTTCTTCCGACTTGGCTCGGAAAAGTTTTACGTCAAGGGCGTCACTTATGGCCCATTTGCCAACGACGCCGATGGCCTGCCTTTTCCATCGCAGGAGCGGGTTCGTCAGGATTTTGAACTTATTCGGGAACTCAATGCCAATTGTCTCCGGATTTATCACAATCCGCCGGCTTGGTTTTTAGATCTTGCCCAAGAGATGGGCCTGAAGATTTTCCTCGATGTGGCCTGGCCGAAAAACTGCAATTTCATTGGCGATGCCCGATTTGCCGAGATGGGTCGTCAGGCGGTCATTCAGGCCGCCAAGCAGTGCGCCAATCACCCCGCGGTTTTTGCGCTGAGCGTGGTGAACGAAATTCCGCCTGATCTGGTCCGCTTTAACGGTGCCGGCGCAGTCTGTGACTTTATTGATGAGCTTGTCGCTCTGGCCAAGGCCGAAGCGCCCGATTGCCTTGTCACCTTTGCCAATTTCCCAACCACCGAATACCTCAAGCCGGCGACCATCGATTTCGTCTGCTTTAATGTCTACCTGCACGAGGACACGGTATTCAGGAATTATCTGGCCCGGCTGCAAAACATCGCCGGTGACAAGCCGCTGATGCTCGGTGAGTACGGCATCGACACCTTACGTGAATACAACGAAGACAGGCAGGCCGAGATTCTTTCCCGTCACGTCCGGGCGACCTTCGATGAGGGATTGGTTGGCACATTCATCTTCAGTTTTACCGACGAATGGGTGGTCCATGGCTATTCGATCGATGACTGGAACTTCGGGCTGGTCCGCAAGGATCGAACGCCCAAGCCGGCGTTTGCCCAGGTCAAGGCGCTGTTTGCCAAAGCTCCGCAGGTTTTTGACGGCCCCCTGCCGAAGATGAGCATCATCATCTGCTCGTATAACGGCGCCAGCACGGTCGAAACCTGCCTGAGCTCGATGGAGCGAATCAAATATCCGAATTTCGAGGTGATTTTTGTTGACGACGGCAGCAAGGATCAGACCCAGCAGATTCTGAAAAAGTTCCCCGGCGTGGTGAACATCCGCCAGAAAAACATGGGCCTGAGCCACGCGCGAAATGTCGGCATGCGCGCGGCCAAGGGCGAGATCATCGTCTACACCGACAGCGACTGTGAGGCCGACGAGGATTGGCTGTACTACCTCGTCATGCCGATGATCCGCGGCGGGCACAT
>JBBQSU010000061.1:0-20213 GCA_038234815.1 Tepidisphaerales bacterium
TGTCGCGCGACGCCTTGCGCTTGTCCTGCAGCGCCTGCACCCGGTCGCGCAGCCGTACGGCCTGGCCCGGTCCAAGGGGTTTGAAGTGTTCGACCACTTTGGCGGTGATTCCCGGCTCGGTGACGTGCAAGCCGAGCGTGCCGTCAAGAAACTGGCCACCCACCGTCAAAGTAAAGGTTGTGCCGCGCTGCCCCCCCGCCGGCAGAAGGTATCCGATGTGCGACTCGCGCTGCGCTTGCTGGGCCAGTGCAGCCGGTGGAAGCACCACCGCCATTAAGGTGCCCGCCAGAAGAATCAGGCCGGCAAGTCGGGTCACATGATCTCCTTCAAACGTCCTGCCATTTTCACGCCGTCCTCAGGCCGCGGCAGGACGTAGGCCTCAACGCCCTGTGGATCGGGCAGGCGGGCATTAGGCTCGATGCCGAGCCGTTCGTAGATGCTGCCGATCAGGTCGCAGGGATAGACGGGACGATCCTTGACCTCTTCGCCCCGGGCGTTGGATTGGCCGACAACGCACCCGCCCCTGAACCCTCCGCCGGCCAGCAGCGCCGAGAACACCGCCCCAAAGTGTCCGCGCCCGCCGTTCCATGGCGCCTCCCACTGCACTTTCGGCGTGCGGCCAAATTCCCCGCTGCACCAGACGATCGTGCTCTCCAGCAGGCCTCGATCCGACAAGTCTTGCAGCAGCGCCGACAGCCCGCGGTCGGTCTCGGGGAGCATTCTTCGCATGGCTTGGAAGTGCTGCTTGTGCGTGTCCCAACCCTTGTAGTTGATCGTGATATACGGAACCCCTCGTTCGACAAGCCGACGTGCGGCCAGGCAGGATTGGCCAAAGGTGTTCTTGCCGTAGCGGTCGCGCACCGCGTCCGGTTCCTGAGATAGATCGAAGACCTTACCGGCGTCGCCGGAGATCAGGTCGTATGCCTCCTCGCCGGCGCGGTCAAAGGCGTCGGTTTGTGGATCATTGGGCATGGCAAGGCGCAGCGTGTCGAGTTGTTGGAGAAGTTGCCGGCGCGCGGTCTGACGCTCCGCCGAGATGCCCGGTGTGACGATGCCTTCGACAGCAAACGGCGTCTGCTTTGGATCCCCGCCGGTGGCAAACGGCCTGTACTTGTTGCCCAGGAATCCAGCTTCCGAAAACCGGCCCTGCGGCTCGGTCAGAACGACATACGGCGGGATCAATCCCTTGTAGCCCGCGTTATAGCCTTTGAAAAGCGAAACGACCGCGCCGACACTGGGGTAGACGCGGCGTTCGCCTGCGTTGCGTCCGGTTTGAACCATGTAGGCTGCGGTTTCATGGCCGTTGTTTCCGTGCGTCATGCTGCGGACCAGCGAGTATTTGTCGGCCAGTTTGGCAAGCATCGGCATAAGCTCGGAAATGCGAATCCCATTAACGTTCGTTTCGATCGGCTTGTTAAGCGGCCCGGCGTAGTCGTCGCCGGCCTCGGGCTTGGGATCAAACGTGTCGAGGTGGCAGGCCCCGCCCCACAGCCATATCTGGATGACCGACTTGGCCCGGGCGCCCGGCTTCGGTGGGAGCGGCTGTGAGGCCGGACCGGCCCACGCCGACAACGACGGAAACCCTGCCATCACCAGCCCCGAGGCGGTAGCCAACGACAGGCCGATGGCGCGTCGTCGCGAAAGTGTTCGATCTTCGGGCAGGCTCATGGGTCGATCCTCTGCGCCAAATGGCGCACGTTTAATGCCGATAGAGAAATTCCTCGCTGTTAATCAAAGCCCAGCCCAGGTCGACCGCCGAGGTCCGCGACGGCTGATTACTTGAGCGCTGGTAGTTTCGGGCGGCGGTCAGTTCGGCTTCGGACGGATAACGACTGAGAATCGTCAAATAAAGATCGTTGATGATCTGATCGTTTAACTTGCCGGCAATCAGCGTCTGAAACGCGCGGCCCTGTTCCAGCTTTTTCTGCGCGTGGCTGGAGTTGAGCAGGTGCAACCGTTGTGCTGCGGTGATGCGATTATTGCGCTCCGATTGCTGCCCCGTGTCGCGCGACGGACGGCCGAATTGTTCGAGGAAAGCGCTGCTGATGCTTCCGTCGGGGAGTGCAATGGACCGTTGGTCCTGCGGCATGAACGTAAAAGGCTCGGGAATCGCGCTGGAATAGATCTCGGTCGTGCCGGTGATCTGACAGAGGGCGTCGGCGAGGACTTCGGCGTCGAGCCGTCGTATTGGATAGAATGCAAAGTTGACCGCGTCCCACTCGTCGTTTGCCCGGTTGATGCTCGATCGCTGATAAGCCTGTGAGTTCAGGATGATTCGCATCAGGTATTTGAGGTCGTAATGATGACTGCTCAACTCTCTCTGCAGGTAGTCCAGCAGTTCGGGGTTGACCGGCGGATTGTCCGGGCGAATGTCGTCAGGCTCGTTAACGATCCCGCGACCGAAGAGCCAAGCCCAGATGCGGTTGGAGACGCACCGCGCCAAGGCGGGATTTTCACGAGAGGTAAGCCAGTTAGCGAACGCTTGACGAGGATCCTCTCCCGCCGCGATTCGCGCGGGCGTGCCGTCGGGCAGCACGGCCGGGCCCGCGGGCATTTTGCTCTGATCAAAAAAAACGATCTCTTCCTTCCATTCGCCCGTGGACTTGTATCCCACCTGCGAAAAGAACGCCGACATGCCCGCCAGACGGTCCGGCTTCCATCGCTCGGTTCGCTCTCCCATAAATACCAGTGCCACCATTTGGGCGAGGCTTTGAGCATCCCGACCCTGTACCGCGCGATAGAAATTAATCGCCGGAACCCGGAAATTGCTCCCGCTGGCCGTCAACATCTCCCTGGCGACTTCGTCGAAGGGCCGATTTTCGCCAAGGCAGGCACGCACCCACTGGTGATATGCCTGCGCGGCGTTCGGCCAGAGGTTGACGGGAAACTCGGCCTTGATCCGCAAAATGTCGGCCCACTTCATGGCCCAATAGTCGGCGTATTCGTTTCGATCGAGGAGCCGGTCGATCAATGCTGACCGCTTCTTTGGACTACGGTCGTTGAGAAAGTCGATCGTCTCCTGACGCGTCGGAAGCGTCCCAATGGCATCGAGACTGACACGCCGGAGAAAGACCGCGTCGGAGCAAGGCGGGGCCGGGGTTAGATGCAACTCTTTGAGCTTGTGTAGAATCAGCACGTCGATCGGAGACTGGGGGACGGTCAGGTCTTTCGATTCGTACGGTCCAGCCGGTTGACCTGCACGTGCAAGCGGGATGCCGACAAGCGACACCAGTAAAGCCAAAATGACATTTCGTATCCGCAGATCGCTCCTCTCTGAGAATGTATAACAGTCCGCCGCTCGAAATGTTTCCGGCGGACGCGCTTTCTCAGGATCAACGCATCTGCTTCATGCGGATTCAGGCGATTCAAATGCCCGGTGCGGTGATCCGCAGAGAGGTACAGATCGCCCCCCGCCGTGGCGGCCGTTGACCTCCCCGGCGGTTGCCGCGCAAGCGTGTTGAGCTGCGTATGGGAAACCTGGTGTTCGTAAGTTGCGGATTGAATCGCTGGGACCGGCAAGGCTTTCTGATCGCGACCAAGTTCATACATCGCGGGCAACGTCAGGTCCACCACTCCATCGCCGCAGCGCAGGTGTGGAGTCCACCGCCTTTTCAGGAAGGCGAGCAACTGTCACGGGGTCTTTAGGCAAACGCTGAAGGGTTTGGTCGAGAAGAGTTCCGCGGCGACGAGCACCGTTTCTTTACCGATAGACTTGGGCACGACTTGTTCGCCTGTAAAAACATCACGAATGCCCGCGACACCAAGTTCAGCAGGCAGGATAATTCGGGTGTCTTGCCAGCCGGCGGAATTGGTCGCGGGAAGATGCTCGTTCAAGATGTCAAATCGATTTGTGAGCCTTGGCACCGCCACGATCAAAAACAGGTTTCCATGCGACCTTGCGAATGCGAACGCGTCGCGCGAATGCTCACCCGTGAGTTCCAATGGAATGTAATCACCTTCCAAAAAGAGCAACGGATGGAGTCGTCGAATATTAAGAAGAACTTTATGGACGGCCAACTTCAATGCCGGGCCGGTTTCTAAAGCATTCGCAGGAAGCGTGAATATTTGATTGGCGTGCATTAATAGCGATCGCCGTCGGTCATAGTCGACCGTTCTGCGGTTGTCAGGATCGACGAAACTAAAGTCAAAAATTTCGGTTCCCTGGTAGGTGTCGGCCACGCCGGTCGCCGTCAGCTTAAGGATCGCTTGCGATAGTGATTTGATCGCACCGTGCCGGCTGATTCGTTGCTGGAAGGGCCGAAAGTGCTTCACAAATTCTTCAGCTTCCGATTCCGACGTAACTGCATTGATGAATCGATCAACTGCCTTTTCGTAAGGCACATTGTGATTGGTCCATGCGGTGTGCGTTTTTGATTCGCGCAACCCTTTCAGTACGGCGGCTTGTACGCGCTCAACAAAGTGGGCAAATTCGCCGGCCGTGTACGGCTCAAGCGGCCAGCCGCCCAGAAGGGTCTGGTAGATCGCGTATTCATCATTGCGATCTGGAGCCGGCTGGCCGTCTATCATCGTGCGATGCCGCGCGTTAAGGGCGAACCAGTGCTTCAGATGCTCGCGCCATTCACCCGGAATTTCCGACAACATATTTAGCCGCGCACGTACATCCTCGGATCGTTTCGTGTCGTGGGTCGAAAGTGTCGCCATCGAACGCGGCCAATCCCGGCAATGTGTTTGGAAAAACGAATGTGCGGCCGCGGGCGTGCAGCCAAAGCGTGACGGCTCGCCACCGACTTCGTTCAGGGAGAGCAGTCGGTTGTAGATGTAGAACGTCGTGTCTTCCACACCCTTGGCAGTGACAGGCGAAGTGAGTTGTTGAAACTTTCCGGCAAACCGCCGTTGGGCCGAGCGACCATCCGCCGAGAGGCGATCGTCGAACTTCAACAACAGGGTGCCGCGCAGAAAATGAAATACGCTCGGATCGACTTTCGGATTTCGCCGCATGGCAAGATCGATCGCCGTCTCTATCGCTTGGCGATCGGGAGCATCGACGGCCTGTTCGATTATGTACGTTCGGTAAACGCCGAAGCAGGCGATCGTCTCCTTGATGGCATCCTTAAGGACGGACAATGTAATATCGATCGAGAGCCGCGAGCGCTGCGCCACGTCGTGCAGCCGAAGGGCAAGTTGATGCAGTTCGCTTGCCAAGGCGATCTCCATGATCAGCTTTTTATTTTTGTACGTCAGTTCCTCGTATGAGTTTTCAACCCCAGTCAGCTTGCTATAAAGCGCAGCGAAGGCCGGACCATTTTCGGCATCGACAAAAATCCCGTTAATGACATTCAGAACGTCGTAGCCGCTGGTGCCTTGCGTGGCCCATCCTCGCGGGAGGTTTTCATCGGCCGCGAGAATCTTCTCGCCAAGCACATAAAGCGGCCAACGTTCGGGGCCTCGGTCAGATGACGGCAAATTGCACTCGAGGCGCTTCTCCACCGCAGAGCGCAGAGCGCCGCGATTAATCCTATTGAAGTTCGCATCGGCTTGCGCGATGTCCATGGCGACCGCGAGAACATAGTGTGCCTGCAGGCGCGCGAAGTATTGCTTGGGGTCGTACAAGCCGTCGGGGTGATCGACACGAAGGCCGGTCACATAGCCTTTCGCAAGAAGTTGAAAGACAAGGGCGTGTGACGCCTCAAAAACGTCGGCGCGCTCCATCGTCAGCGAAGCAAGATTGTTGACGTCAAAAAAACGTCTGTAGTTGATCTCGTCCGGTGCGGTTCGCCATGATGCAAGTCGGAAATACTGCTCGCGCAGCAGGCGGTCAAGCCCATCAAAACTCGAAGCATCACCAATTTGGCCGTTCAGGCTGTGGAGGGACACGTCAATCCTCTGCCGGACAGCATCGTCCCTTACAGCGGCGGCGAGTCGATTTTTAATTCGGGCGATCGCCGCCTGGCGTTCAGTTGTTCCATCAGCGCCGTGGCATCGATCAGGCAAAGCTTCACAGTCGGCAACGATCCCTTGTATAAGGTTCTGCGACGCTATGTCGTTCACCGGCCATGGGGGATCGGCCGTCAAAATCTGGTTGTACGTTCGTGGGGAGATCGGAAAACGCCGATCATAATAAGTGACGTAGAACGAGTCGTTTTCGAAGATTAGTTTTAGTTCCCCTTTTTCCAACACCTCCCCGTAAGCAGAACCGAGACAAGGAATCAGCACGCGTCCAGCCATGTCCGAGATGTGCGGCGGGTTCCAGTTGATGTCAAAAAAATTCGCGTACGGAGATGCCGGGCCGTTTTGCAATACGTCATTCCACCAGGCATTATCGTTATTTCCGATCCCCATGTGGTTGGGCACGATGTCAAGGACGTGTGACATGCCGTGCTTGCGCAGCGCCGTCACCATCGCCTGGAAATCTTCCTCCGAACCAAGTTCTGGATTGAGGCGGCCGTGGTCGATCACGTCGTACCCGTGCGTGCTGCCCGTCTGTGCCCGCAGGTAGGGTGAAGCGTACAAATGCGTAATACTAAGCTCGGCCAGGTACGGAACGATTGCGGCCGCTTCGCGGAAGGTGAAGCCGGAGTGAAGTTGCACACGATATGTGGAAACCGGCCAATTTCGCGTTTCGCCGATCCGCGACATCGCCCGGAGCACCAACCGGTCTGCCGCAGTAGCGAAATCATCCATGTTGGCTGTCCTCGGTTTTTTTTAAGGGTGGCTGGGTCGATCCCGAAAACTTGTTACGTGTGGTGACGGTGGCTCGGTGGGCGGGCATCGGCTTCAATACTACCGCACATCGACCTGGTATGAACCAGCCCTCCTGCTCTGTATCAAGTGGCGCGGTACCCGATCCGCCGTACTTGGGATCCTCGGTGGACAGGACGTTTGCCCACCGCCGATTCGCCGGTGGCGCGAGCAACGGCTCGGGTGCAACGTGAAGTGGCAAATCCCTCTCTAGATTCACAATCAACAGTCGATCGTCCCCGTCTTCGCTGAAGTAACGGAGTACGAACGCGCCGGGACCGAGCACGGCACCGTCGATATCGCCGCGCCGTTGCGTGCGCCGGAACGTCGGTTCCGAGCGCCGCAGGGCCAGCAGGTCCTTGTGAAGCTGAAAGATTTCCGCATGGACGGGCTGCGTTCGTTCAGCGTGGTCCAACTTCGATCGGATAAACGTTCTCTCGTCGGTGGGATCGTGCAGGCGCGCCTGCATCTCGGCCGACGCGGCACTGGGAAACTGACTAAGCTCCTTTGCCCGTCCTGCGCGGATCAGCTTTCCTAGCTCTGATTGTTGATCGGCGAAGTAGTGAAACGTGCTCGACGTCGCGAATTCCTGCCCTTGAAATAGCATCGGTGTTTGTGGCATGAGCAGGAGCAACGCGGTGATCGCTCTCATCTCCCCCGGCGAAGCGATCTGGTGCAGTCGGTAGCCGCGGCCGCTATTGGCGATCTGATCGTGATTCTGCAGAAAATGCACGAACGCCGTCGGTGGCAGGTCGCGGGAAATTGTCCCGCGGCGCTGTTTCTGCCAGGAATAGTGCTGGCCTTGATAGAGATAACCCCACTTCGCCGCCGAGATAAATTCCTGTGGCGCGCCGGGGTGATCCGTATAATACGCCTCGCGATGACCTGAGACGGCAACGATCGCGCTGTGGTGAAAATCGTCATTCCATAGTGCGTCCATGCCAAAACCGCCAGTATCGTGCGCCCGGACCAGTTTCGTATCCTGCGGCTCATTCTCGTTGACCAAATAAATGCTTCGCTTGCCCGCGGCCTTTCGGCATTGCTGGGGAATTTCTGCCAGGATGTGATGACCGGACTGATCGACGAAGGCCTGCGTTGCGTCGAAACGAAAACCGTCGAGGTGGAATTCCGTGATCCAGTAAACCGCATTGGAGACGAAAAATTCTCGAACAGGCCCCGACTGCTCGCCATCGAAATTCAGCGCGTCGCCCCAATCGGTTTTATGGTCCGAGTTGAAATAGTGATCGGAAAATGCCGTGATGTAGTTGCCGTCGGGGCCGAAGTGGTTGTAGACGATATCGAGAATCACGCCTAGGCCAAGCGCATGGGCACGATCAACGAATCGACGGAAATCATCCGGCGTGCCGTAGTGATGGAACGGCGCGAACTGATCTACGCCGTCATAACCCCAGCCAAACTTCCCGGGGAATTCGTTGACGGGCATGACCTCAAGGCACGTCACGCCAACTTCTTTTAGCGAATCCAGCTCCGCGGCCGCGGCGGCCCAGGTGCCTTCCTGCGTAAAGGTGCCAATGTGCATCTCATAAAGCACTTGTCCGGCGGCACACAGGCCAAGCCATTCCGCGTCGTGCCATCGGTAGGCCGCCGGATTAACGATCTCTGACGCCCCATGCGGCCCGTCCGGCTGAAAGCGCGAGGCGGGATCAGGGTAAAGTGTTTCCCGTTCGTTGAGCCTGATGCGATATCGGTCTCCAGTTTTGGCATCGGGCGATGTACCGGCGAAGTATCCGCTGGCTTCGGGCTGCAATGTCAGCGCGGGGGTTGCGGAGTTCTCGAATACGACCTCTGCGGTCTTGCACTTCGGCGCCCAAACGCGGAATGCAACGCCACCGCCGCTAATCGGTTCCGCTCCGATTGGCAAACGGCGATGGATCCCGGTCGGTCGCTTTGCTTTCTCCAACTGCACACGCGGGGGATGGACCATGATGAAACCTCTTATCAAGGCGGCATGGGAATCGAGACCGCTTCCGTGGCAGACGGACCCGGAATGGCGGAACCAGTGGCGTTCCGTCGAAGCGCGTCGATTTGGCTGGAAGACGTCAGGGACGCCGGCAGATCTGACCGAATCGCCCGCAGCAGGGCGATCGATCGTCCGTAGAGCGGAAATACGTCGTTGCCGGCCCGAATTCCGGGAATGGCGGGTCGATCGGGCTCGGCGGTGTCGAGGAGCACCTGCCATGCCTCGCCATTGGTGGTTTGCGGCAATTTAAATGCGATCTCCTCCCAATGAGCATTGAAAAGCAGCAAGAGCGAGTCTCCCTTGATCGGCCGGCCGCGGTCGTCGGCGTCGTTCAACTGGTCGCCTACGAGTCGAATCCCCAGACAGTGAACGAAATCCGCTGCCCAGGCGGCATCGCTCATCTCGGCGCCGTGAGGCTCGAAAAAAGTGATATCCTTCACGTCCTCTCCACGAATCGGCCGGCCGAGGAAGAACTTCCGCCGTTGCAGGGCCGGCTGCTGAGACCAGATCATCGCAGCGCGCTTGGCGAAGGCGAGGAACGCGTTTTTTCGTTCGTCCAGATTCCAGTCCAGCCATGTCAAGTCATCATTATGGCAATACGTGTTGTTATTGCCGCCTGTGGTGTGACTCAACTCGTCGCCGCCGAGAATCATCGGCACGCCTTGCGAAAACAACAGGGTTGCAAGCAGATTCCGCTTCTGTCGTTCGCGGAGGGCGACGATCGAAGCGTCGTCGGTCGGGCCTTCGGCGCCGCAGTTCCACGAATTGTTGTCATCGGCGCCGTCGCGGTTCTCGTCGCCGTTGGCTTCGTTATGTTTTTTGTCGTAGCTGACCAGGTCCTGCAGGCTGAATCCGTCGTGGGCGGTGATAAAATTGATGCTCGCGTAAGGCTTGCGGCCGTTGTGTTCGTACAGATCGCTGCTGCCGGTGAGCCGGGTCGCCAGCGTACTGGCCAACCCGCCGTCGCCTTTCCAGAACCGGCGAACGTCGTCGCGATATTTGCCGTTCCATTCGGTCCACAGCACGGGGAAGTTGCCTACCTGATATCCGCCAGGGCCGACGTCCCATGGTTCGGCGATCAGTTTGATCTGCGAAATAACCGGATCCTGGTGGATAATGTCGAAGAATGCGCCAAGCCGGTCGACTTCATGTAGTTCGCGCGCCAGCGTGGAAGCCAGATCGAACCGGAATCCATCAACGTGCATCTCGGTAATCCAGTAACGCAGGCTGTCCATGATCAATTGCAGCACGCGCGGGTTCGACATTTTCAACGTATTGCCGCAGCCGCTGAAATCCATGTAATAGCGGGGATTGTCTTCGACGAGGCGATAATAGCTTGAATTGTCAACGCCACGGAACGAGAGCGTCGGCCCCATCTCACTGCCTTCGCCGGTGTGGTTGTAGACCACGTCGAGAATCACTTCGATGCCCGCAGAGTGCAGCGTGCGCACCATCTTCTTGAATTCTCGAACCGATTTTCTGGGCGACTGCTTCGCCGCGTACTCCACGTGCGGGGCGAAGTAACTGAGCGTGTTATAGCCCCAATAGTTCGTCAGCCCTTGGGTCACGAGGTGCCGATCATTCACGTGGGCCTGCACGGGCAGAAGTTCGATCGCCGTCACGCCCAATTCATGCAGGTGGGAAATCATCGCGTCGGAGCAAAGGCCGGCATAGGTTCCGCGTTGCTCTTCGGGTATCCCGGGGTGTTTCATCGTCACTCCGCGGACATGGGCTTCGTAAATAAGCGTCTTGTGCCAGGGGATATTGGGTCGACGATCGTTGCCCCAGGTGAAGGCGGTATCGATCGCCGACGCGAGCGGGCAGAATTCGGCGTTGTCACGCTCATCGAATCCCAGGTCGTCCTTGCCGATGGGATAACCGAACAGCGAATCGTCCCATTTCACGGTTCGGCCCAGCGCTTTGCAGTAGGGATCGAGCACTATTTTATTCGGGTTAAACCGATGGCCCTTCTCTGGCTCGTACGGCCCGTGTACGCGGTACCCGTAAAGGTGACCGGCTTCCATATCGGGAAAATAGCCATGCCAAATCATGTCGGTGTGTTCTGGCAGCGCTATTTTGAAGCTTTCTTTCTTGGCATCCATCGAGTCGAACAGGCAGAGTTCGACCTTGGTGGCGTGTTCAGAAAAAATTGCAAAATTAATCCCCGCCCCGTCGAAAGTGGCTCCGAGAGGATAAGGGCGTCCTGGCCAGACTCGCATAGCGTTGCCCCGTGTTCCGTACTAAAGGTGTTTTCAAAGCTTCACGATCCGTGTGGGCGGGGCATCGTAGGCCGCGCCTTTTGCGGAGGCAACTTGTAGCCATTGGATTAGGGGATCGCCGGATAGCTGGCCGACGCCGAGACATGTTTATCGCGGCCAAACGTGTGGCCCCGGCCCGCAATAGCTGCCGCCGTCATGCTCCATCAACGACCGCCGACCGTTACGCATTGGCTATAAAAGCCCCAAAGTGTTCGCGACACCAGGCAACTGACGCGCCCAAACCAACGCACGATATTTTCGGGGGGGGGAAGACCAGGCTGGAAAATGCCGCGGCTGATTTTGCACTTTAGCACTTGATCCGGGCAGCCGAGGCGGCTTGAATAGCCGATAGTGAAGTCACTACGCGGAAAAATCTTGATTTCTGCACCGAAGTTGCGCGATCCGAATTTTCTGGAGACCGTGCTGCTGATGGTGCGCCATGATTCCGAGGGGGCGATGGGGCTGGTTCTCAATCGTCCGCTGGGCGTGACGGTGCAGGAGGCCTGCGGAAATGAAACGGCGCTTCTCCTGCCCGAGTTGCCGCTATTCCGTGGCGGCCCCTGTGACAGCCCGCTGATGGTTCTGCACGACCGCGAAACGGATGGGGAATCCATCCTGCCGGGCGTGCGATTTTCTACCGAGGCGGGTGAGATTTTTTCGGTGCTGCAGGGAGCGGGCTTGAGCAAATGCTTCGCGGGATATTCGGGCTGGTCGCCGGGGCAGTTGGAATCGGAAATGGCGTCGGACGCCTGGATGATGGTCGATCCGCAGCCGGCCCAGGTCTTTAGTACAAAGCCCGAACTGTATCGCAAGCTGGTCACACAGGTGTCGCTTAGCACCTGGGTGGACCCGGCACAAATTCCGCAGGATCCGTCTCTCAACTGACACTCACGCTATTCGAGCTTGCTCAACTCGGCTTCGGCCTGGGCTAGCTGCTGGCGAGTTTCTTCCACCAGCGCCGCCGGGGCCTTGGCCGTATAGGCCTCGTTTCCCAACCGCGATTTCATCGCCGCGATTTTTCTCACCAGGGCTTCTTTTTGGGTGGTCTGTCGCAGCTTGTCGGTCGCCGGGCCGATCAATCCACTGATGTATATCTCCGCGCCGCCGGCCGATACGCGAATCGCATTGGGATCGGGTTCTGAATGAATTCGGCATACCGCCAGCGTTTCGATCAGGCGATGCTCGTCTTTGAGCCAGGGGATTGTCCCGGATTCCAATCGGACGACGACGGGCTTCTTCGGATCGGCCTTGTGTTCGTTGCGCACGTTGCGAATGGCTACGATGATCTCCTGCACGAGCGTAAATCGCTCTTCGGCCTGTGCGTCGATCGTGCCGGCTTGCGGCCAGGCGGAGTGAATCAGCCGCTTGTGGACCGTGCCAAGGCCCGCTCGGTCGGGGGCGAGTTCGTTCAGCTTCCACCAGATCGTTTCGGTGATGAACGGGATGAGCGGATGCATGAGCCGCAGGACACCGTCCAGGATTTGCGTGACGATGGCCAGGCTGTTACCGCCCGATTCGGTCTTCAGGGTGGGCTTAACCGCTTCGACATACCAGTCGCAGAAATCCCGCCAGAAGAAGTCGTAGCAAGTCTTGGCGTACAGATCGAAGCGATAGGCCGACAACGCTTTGTTAGCTTCGTCCACAGTTGCATTGAATCGGCTGACAATCCAGCGATCAGGAAGAGATTTCAACGCGGGGTTCACGGAGGAAGAATCGCTGTTCTGTTTCCTCTCGGCGGTCTTGTTGTTCTGGTTTCGAGCCTGAGCCTCCGAGCCGAGGGCGGCAGTTAATTCCAGATTCGAGATGACGAATCGCGACGCGTTCCACAGCTTGTTGCAGAAGTTGCGGCCGAAGTCGAACTTGTCGGAGGTATTGCGCCCCTGCGCGTCCTTTTTCACGGGCATACGCACGTCCTGCGTCTCGGTGGCCATGGTGGCCAATGTGAAGCGCAGGGCGTCGGCACCATGCGTGTCGATCACGTCCACGGGGTCCACGCCGTTGCCCTTGGACTTGCTCATCCGCTCGCCCTTGCCGTCGAGGATCGTGGGGTTGATCGCGACGTGATAGAACGGAATGCCAAGATCTTCTGCTCTGCCACGGGCGTCTCGCCCCTGTGTGTTCTGCGCATACTCATGCACAGGGAGCGTCTGTTCCGGCTCACGGTGCTTCGGGTCAAAATTTTCCACGTTTGCTAATGCGTGGTCGGTCGTGACCTCGCCTGCCGCGGGGGAAACGGGCTGGACGCCCATGGGGCGTTGGCCCATGTTGTACATGCCCATCATCACCATCCGCGCCACCCAAAGGGTGATGATGTCGCGGCCGGTGAGCAGGACGCTGGTGGGATACCACTTGGCCAGTTCTGGCGTCTGCTCCGGCCATCCCAGCGTGCTGTGCGGCCAGAGGGCGCTGCTGAACCAGGTGTCGAGGACGTCAGGGTCTTGGACGAAGCCAAGGCGTTCGAGTTCCTGTTCGGTCTTTGTTGACCCGGGCGGCACGCAGACAAAAGCAACCTGTTCCTCGTTGACAAATGCGGTTTGAACAGAAATCTCGACTCCACCGATTTTGACGGTGCGGTGAAGATTGCCTGCATCTCCTGCATGAATCGTCATCGGCGAAATCACCTTCGCGTCCGCCGCATCTGCCGCGAAAATCGTCATACCCAATTGCTTCGCATCGCCAGTCCACACCGGAATTCGATGCCCCCACCAAAGTTGCCGCGAGATCGGCCAATCTCTCTTTTCGCCCAGCCAGCTCAAATACTGTTGCGCGTGTCGTTCCGGGAAGAATTGAATCGTCCCGTCACGCACCACCCGTAGCGCCGGTTCGGCCAGCGGGGCCATTTTGACGAACCACTGGTCTGACAGATACGGCTGGATCGGGGTTTTGCTGCGATCGCTATGGCCGACCTGCGTCTCATACGGCTCTTCCTTGATAAGCAGTCCCTGATCTTTCAGGTCATTGGCGACGGCGTGCCGGGCCTTGTTCAGCGCGAGGCCCTTGTATTTGCCCGCGGCGTCATTCAGCGTGCCGTCGGGATTCATGATGTTGATGATGTCAATCGCGTCGAGTTGGGAAAGGTGTCGCTGCCACACGGAGTAGTCGTTGGGATCGTGCGCGGGCGTCACCTTCACCACGCCGGTGCCGAATTTCGGATCGACCAAAATGTCGTCGGCGATGATGGGAATCTTGCGACCGGTGAGCGGCAACTCGACGAACTTCCCGATCGCCCAATTCCATCGCGGGTCTTCGGAATGCACGGCGATGGCGGTATCACCCAGCATCGTCTCGGGCCGCGTGGTGGCCACGACCAAGAAGGTGGGCCGGGGGGAAGGCCCCGTGCTCGCCGTTCTGAGTCCGGTCTTATTGTAATCCACCGGGTCGGGCGCATTGTCATTGGACAAGTCGATGCGACTGCCCTCATCGTCGCTGAAGGTCTGCAGCGGCTCGCCGAATTCGTCAGTCCCTTGGGCACTTACCTGCGGTTCCAGCGCCATCCCGGCAACGGGCCTTTCACTCTTACCTGAAACCTGAACCTCAAGCCGTGGATCCTCACCTGAATCCACGATCGGATACTTGATATGCCACAGATGGGTCTGAACGGTCTCGTGATAAATCTCATCGTCGCTGATCGACGTCTGAAGATGCACGTCCCAGTTCACCAATCGCTTTCCACGATAGACCAGGCCGTCCTTGAACAGCTTGAAAAACGTTTCGCGGACGGCTTTGGCGCACATCTCGTCCAGCGTGAAGCGCGTGCGGTCCCAATCGCAACTGCAGCCCAGGCGCTTAAGCTGGCTGATGATCCGGTCGCCATATTGCTGTTTCCATTCCCAGATGCGCTTGACGAGGCCTTCGCGGCCCACGTCGTGACGCGTCAGGTTGTCCCTTTCCTTCAGTTGTTTCTCCACCACCGCCTGCGTGGCAATACCGGCATGATCGATGCCTGGGATCCATACCGCATTCCTGCCTTCCATGCGCGCTTTGCGGATCAGGATGTCTTGAAGCGTGGAGTTGATGGCGTGCCCAAGATGCAACGCGCCGGTGACATTAGGCGGAGGGATGACGATGCTATAAGGCTCGCCGGGAGATGACGGCTCGGCATGAAAGCAGTTTTCGTCCAGCCAAACGCGATAGGCCTCGGCCTCTATAGCCGCCGGTTCGTAGGTCTTGGGCAATTCGTTACTCATTGGACGCGGAATAATACGAGAATTCCTACCGCGCGTCACCCGGGGCTTTGTACCGACCCCATGAGTAATTCCGTTGCGCCCCGGCTTTCCCCAACGGAGCGGTTCGACGTAAGATATCTGACATGCTCGCAATCTTGGACGGGTTTGATCGGCTGTTGCATGGCTGGATGGCGTCGCAGGGGCACTCCGCCGAGTTCATTTTTCGCTTGATCTTGGCCATGCTGGCCGGCGGACTGGTCGGGCTGGAACGCGAAATCCGCGGCCGCGAAGCCGGCTTCCGCACGAACGTGCTGGTTTGCGTCGGCAGTTGCCTAGTGATGCTGGTATCCATCAATTTCGCGCTGGCCGATTGGCCACATGCCGGCAACATCAATCTGAACCTCGACCCGGCCCGAATTGCCTATAGCGTGATGACCGGGGTTGGATTCCTGGGAGCCGGCGCCATCGTCCATAGCAAAGGCTCGGTGCGCGGGCTGACAACGGCGGCGGGGTTGTGGTGCGTGGCCGCTGTTGGCCTGGCCTGCGGGTTTGGGCTTTACCTGCTTGCCTGTGTCACCACCGTGCTGGTGCTGAGCGTCCTTTGGTTGTTCGGGTACGTTGAAGCGTGGATCCCCCGGCCGCGGTATCGCACGATCACCGTTCAGCACAAATGGGAGCCGGGGTGCGTCGATGCGGCCATCAAACGCTTCGAAGCGGCCAACTTCCGTGTCGTCGATGCCAGTTTTGATCGTAGCGACGACCTGAATCGCGCTATTATTCATCTCAGCATCGGGTTTACCAACAAGCATCAGTATTACACGTTTGAGCGGCAACTGGAGAGCGACACGGAGTATCAACTTCTTTCGACCCGGGAAATTTGACGGAGAAGCAATCATGCGAATGGCATTCGGACTGGTCGGTATGCTGGTGACGTTGGGAGCGGTGATTCTCATTATCAGCCATTTCTATCTTCCGCATACCGAGGAGGTGCTGCGTCAGAATCGCAAAGTGGGCGAGCAGGTGCGCCAGATGGCCGGTGTCGATGAGAATGGCCTGAAGACCACGGAATCCGTCACCCTGGCCCCCGACATGTCCGGCAGCAAGCTGGACAACATCCTGGTGACGTCGATCGTCGCCGGCGGGCCGATGGAAAAATACTTCGGCCTGAAAAAAGACGATTGCATTATCGAAGCCAACGGCCTGACGCTCCGCGGAATGAACGACCCGGAAATGGCCAAGGCGATGGTGTTTGAGTCATACCAGCGCAAGCTGCCATTAACGGTGCTGCGGGGATCGGAAGGACAAAAGCTAACCTTGCCCGAAACGGCGGCTCCGGGCGCGGCCAAGCCCAAGCGCACTGGGGACCCGCTTCAAAATCAACTCGACGCGCTTCAGGGAATGCCAACCCACTGAAGGTTTCAGGCAATGTCGAGACACTAAGCAGACAGTGAAGACTAGAGCCGTAACGCCCTTCAGGATTTCTCAAACTCGGCGAGCTTTTGCTGAAGCTGCTCTGCGGACATCCCGACGATTCCCACCTGCTTGTGCGGGCTGGTCGTGCCACGTTCTATCGACAACTGATGTCGTTTCACGCCGAGATGGCGGCACAAAAGGCTTAGAACGGCCTGATTGGCTTTTCCACCTTCTGGTGGAGAGCTAACGGCGATCTTTAAAACGTCGCCGAGCAGCCCGACGATGCGATCTCGCGAGGCTCCCGGCACCACCTTGATGCCGAATCTGGCCCCGTTGACTTGCGAATCGATTTTAACCGGCATGGCAGGGTCTCCTGACGAATGAATTTCGCAGCGAAGCGAATCGATAAATTTAGGCACTGCCGAGGCATCCCTTTTACGTTCGCGGGCCGTATAATACACAACTGTCGCCTCCGTGTTTTGTTCGGACAGCTCGCCAATCGGCCCGGCGAGACTACAATCTACCGTGGAGAATTTATGAGTACCGCTCTTGATGGGAAACGCGTTCTTCTGGTCGATGACGACAATGACATTTTAACCAGCATGCAGGCGGCGTTCGAGCCGACGGGTGCGGTGGTGGAAACGGCCAGCAACGGCAACAAGGCCGTGGAACTGGCCGAGAAGAATCAGCCCGACCTGATTATTCTCGACATGATGCTGCCCGGACGGTCCGGATTCCTGGTGCTGGAGAAGATCAAAGCGCGCAAGCCGAAGAATTCAAAGCCGTTTGTCATAATGATTACGGGAAATCAGGGCCAGCGGCACAAAATGTATGCCGAGACGCTTGGTGCCAATGATTATTTCAACAAGCCGGTGAAGCTCGACCGGCTGATTGCCAGCGCCGAAAAGCTTTTGGCCCCCCCGCCGGCGGTCTGAACCGTCACCGAGATCGCCATCCAAAGCCAGATCGACCGCTAATTGCCGCGGGTGCTGTGGGCGTTTTGAGACTCGCGCCAGGGCCCCGAGCTTTTTTTTGCAACTTTCCACTCTCTGGCCACTAAGGTATATTTAGTTAGCTAACTAAACAGTTGAGTGACTGCTCCAATGCCGACCAGCAATACTATCCCCCAAGTCGATCTCAACCAGCCGCTGGCCGTTCGCACCTTCCGCTCTCTGATTCGGGCTATGGGCCTGATGCACCGGGCGATGGCGCCCTTTTTTGCCGGTTACGGCATCACCGCGTCACAGTGGGTGGTCTGCCGCATTCTGCTTTCCCATGAAGAAGAGACCGCAGGGGCCTTGCGCCTGACCGATCTCGGCGATCGCCTGCTCATCCGACCGCCGAGCGTAACCGGTGTGGTGCGCCGGCTTCAGTCCGAGGGATATATCAAAATCGGCGCGTCCGACGACGACGCGAGGGTTAAACGGGTACGCCTGACGCCCAAGGGGCGAGCGCTCACCCGGCGCGTGCGTCAGGCGCATGCGGCCCAGGTGCAAAGTGTACTGGGCGGGCTGAAGGAAATTGAACAGGCTGAACTCTTGCGTCTGCTGGTGCGTCTGGCCGATGCAATTGAGCCAAAAGTCAGCAAACATCTTGAGGTAGGTCATGCTTAAATGGATCGTGCTGGTCATTGTGCTCGTGGCCATTGGGGCCGGAGTTTGGTATTGGCGGGCGCAGTCGGGGACGCTCTATACCTATCGGACGGCCACGGTGGAGAAAGGGAATCTCGTCGCCACGATCAGCGCCACAGGCACAGTCGAGCCGGAAGAAGTGATCGACGTGGGCGCGCAGGTGGCAGGGAAGATCAACACTTTCGGCAAAGACCCGAAGGACCCGACTAAATTCATCGATTACCGCACGGAGGTGGACGAAGGGACGATTCTGGCCGAGATTGACCGCTCGGTCTACCAGTCCCAACTCGAGCAAGCCCAGGCACAGTTGGTGGCCGCCCAGGTGGGCGTGCAAAAATCCAAGGCCGACCTGGAACAGATGCGTGCTAAACTGGCTCAGGCCACCGCCGACTGGAAGCGCGCCGAATCTGGAGGCACGCTGGCGGGGTTGTCGCAGTCGGATTTGGATACCTATAAGGCGAACTACCAGGTGGCAAGCGCGAACGTCTCGGTTGGCGAGGCCGCGATCGGCCAGGCCAACGCCAGCGTGCTTCAGGCCCAATCGGCAGTCCGATTGACGGAAACCAATTTGAGTTATTGCACGATTAAATCGCCGGTCAAGGGCGTGATTATCGACCGCCGGGTGAACGTCGGCCAAACCGTCGTTTCAAGTTTGAATGCGCCCAGCCTCTTCCTCATCGCCAAAGACCTGAACCGCATGCAGGTATGGGCATCGGTGAACGAAGCCGACATCGGACACATTCATCCCGGCCAGCCCGTGACGTTCACAGTCGATGCCTATCCCGGCAAAACGTTTTACGGGAAAGTCGGCAAAGTAAGGCTTAATGCAACAATGACCTCCAACGTCGTGACCTACACTGTGGAAGTGGTGACGGACAACAACGACGGAAAATTGCTGCCCTACCTGACTGCGAATCTCAAGTTTGAACTGGACCGCCGGGACAACGTGCTGATGGTTCCCGCTACGGCTTTGCGGTGGCAGCCCACTTCCGATCAAGTCGCACCGGGCTACCAGGGGAGCGAGGCCGATATTCCCGCCACCAAGGATAAAAAACCAGGCAGGGGACAGAAGCCCGCAGACGCGACGATCGCCAAAGTCTGGGTGCAGGAAGGCACGCACGTCAAGCCTGTGGAAGTTCACCCGGGGCTGAGCAACGGATCGATGACCGAGATCCAGGCCAATGATCTTCCCGATGGCACGCAGATTGTGGTCAGCGCCGAGGCCGCCAGCACCGCCGACTCGGCCACGGGCAACCCGTTTATCCCCCAGTTCGGAAATCGACAGTCCCGGCAATCAGCACGATAAGGTTTCGCCATGCCGCTCATCGAATTGCACAACCTGGTGAAAACCTATCATCTCGGTGAGATGGACGTGCCGGTGCTCAAGGGCATTTCCATGACCGTCAAAAAAGGCGAACTGGTGGCCCTGACCGGCTCGAGTGGATCGGGCAAGAGCACGTTGATGAACATCCTTGGATGCCTTGATCATCCCACTAGCGGGTCCTACCGGTTGGGCGGACGGGAAATAGCCGACTTGTCCAGCGACGAGCGCGCCGGCGTCCGCAGCCAAATGCTCGGCTTTGTCTTTCAGAACTTCAACCTTCTCCCGCGAACGACCGCGCTGGACAACGTGACGATGCCGCTCACCTACGCCCACGCCGATCTGACCGAAGCCAAGGCCCGCCAGCGCGGCAAAGACCTGCTGGCACGGGTGGACCTGGCCGATCGCGCGCACCATCACCCCTCGCAACTGTCCGGCGGACAGCAGCAGCGCGTGGCCATCGCCAGGGCGCTGGTCAATTCCCCGGAGCTGCTTTTTGCCGACGAGCCGACCGGCAATCTCGATTCACATATGAGCGCGGAAATTTTGCAGATGTTCCGGCGGTTAAATCGAGAAGAAGGTCTGACCATCATCATCGTCACCCATGATCCCGAAGTCGCCGCCAGTGCAGACCGCACGATCAAACTGCGTGACGGACTGATCGATGCCGAGGTCGGCGCAGCGGTGAACGCGGAGAAGACGGGCGCATTATGAGAACCATCATCCGCACGATGAAGACCGCCA
>JBBQSU010000062.1:0-19812 GCA_038234815.1 Tepidisphaerales bacterium
TCTTTCGGCAAACCTCCCAAGCTGACCACGGTGACGATTCAATGGGGGTTTCGGCGGCCGTCTTTGTCGCCGGTAAACAGCCTTTGCAGTTGCAACGAAGTGGTCAATCTGGTGGTTGACCTGGTTCCTGGACACACTTGAATGGAGAAAAGTCATGAAGCTTGTACAAGTCATGGGATTGGCAATCGGGTTGACTGGAGTCTCGGCGCAAGCTGCGACGATCACGGAGTACTTCAACAACTATGGCACGTCCGACCTTGCCGCGAACGGCTTGGGGGCCGCTGTTGGGGGTTGGGCAGGCGCGTGGATCAGTGGCACAAACTACGCGAATTATAAGGCCAACACCGCGCTCAGTTACAGCGGCAGTGGGTATACCGCCTCTCTGAACCAGACCGACACCAATGACGGGACGCTCGCGGCGGGGTCTGCCGCGGGAGTGGGCAACGTCTCATTTCGCTCGCTTTCACCGGCGATGACCGGCACAGTCTGGGTGAGCAGCTTGGTTAGTGTTGCCGCTAACGGCAAGGATATCCTGATGGCCATGGATACGAGCAGTATCAACACTAATTTTGTGGCTCTGCGGGGCAGCACGGGAACGGATTCGGGCAACACGCTAAAGGTCCCCGAGCCGGTGATCAAGTACAACAATGGCACCGATTCCGGCAATAACTTGACTTTCGCTGCAGGGACAACGCACTTGTTTCTGCTCAAGATAGTGATGAACTACAGCGGAACATCTGACTCCGTTGACTTCTGGGTGGACCCGACGCTTGGTGCCAGCGCCCCGACCAGCGCAGCGATCTACAGCAAGAATGTCGCGGACGTCTTTGGGGTGGACTTCGGTGGGGTAGGTTTTTCGTTCGCGTCTGGAGGCGGGAGCGTGGACGCCATCCGAATCAGCAATGATACCGATGGCTACGTGCAGGTAACCGGAATCCCGGAACCGGCATTGGGACTGCTGACGTGGCTGGGCTTGACCTTACCTCTCGCTCGACGAGCGCGGCGCTAAGTAAGCGGGTGCGATCGATCAACTCTGTGCTTTTTGGAAGGCATCAAATGATGAGCCGTCTGTCGATTCTTCTTTCGTTGGGGTTGCTGCTGTCGTTGGCGGGCCGTTCCTGGGTGGCAGCCGAGGCGCCGATGGGGGCCGATGCGCCCGTGGGCACGATCAAGATTGATTTCGCCGATGCTGGCGTGATGAAGGATTTCAAACCCGTCAAGCGTTATCTGGTGCAAAATGCCCCCGGGTTTGGCGGGCAGCCGGGATTCCTATCTTCCGCAAACACCGGCACGGAGGGAGAGCAACTCTACTACACGGCCAGGAATTTTAATATCGGCGATCAGAGCGTCAAACTGGGGCTGTGCTTCCAGGCGGCCCCAGAAACGGCCGGCGGAGTCAGCCGGATCATGCTATGTCTGGCTGAAAGTACCAAAGTGAATCTAATCAGCGAGCCGAAGAAGCTGGGCATCCGCCTGTTCCGGTTGGAATCACCCAAAGACCCGGCCCGCCCTTGGACGTTCCAGTTAACCAACGGCTTTTCCACGCGCGACATGGGTGAGCCTTTTGCGCTTTCAACGGAGGACTGGTATCGAGTGGAAGTCGAGTTTGCTCCTACCGGAGACGGCAAGAACCTGACCTTCAAGGCCAGCCTGCAGCAGTATGACAAGGCCGGAAAAGAAAAAGGTGCCCTGTTGCGCACCGGTGAAGGAAAAACGTTGCTTTCCGTCACCCAGTACAAGATTACCCAAATGGTCGTCGGTGCGCTGGGGCAGAACAATGCCGGAGGGGCAACCGCCTTTGATGAGCTTTTGATCGACGCCCAATCCGGTAAAGCGCAGAAAACCCAAGCCGCGGCGGAAAATCCTGTTGCCGACGTTGTGTTTCCTGCAGCATCCATTGATCCCGCAGTGCAGGCACCGCAGCGAACGCTCTTTGGCTCGGTTGGCCACGCCATTCACAATGCCAATTTTTATCCTGACAAAAAAGATACTTATTGGGAACCGGTTAATGTTCTTGGACCGATGCTTGATGCCCGCCTGGGCTGGGTGCGGGAGGGCATGTATCAGCCTTGGTTTGCCAATCGGGAACGCAAGAACGTTGATCTTCATCGCAAGCTATTTGAAGGGTATCTGGATTTGTATCAGCGTCATGGGATGAAGGTAGTGCTATGTCTGATGGCCGTTCCTCCTAAAGACCAGTGGGTGAAGTATAACTCTGACTTTTTTGACTATGCGGCGGAATTGGTCCGCAAATACCCCTGTATCCGTGTTGTTGAAATGCACAACGAGCCGAATCTTTCCTTCTTTTGGAAGGGAACCCCCGAAGATTATGTCGCGGTGTATGGTGACGCGGCGGCTCGCGTGAAAAAAGCCCGGCCCGAAGTGCAGGTCGCGATCGGATCGGTTTCCAGCCTTTCCTGGGAACCGGGATTGCAGTGGTTCGACAAGGTGATTGCTGCCGGCGGCCTGAATTTTGCAGATGCTGTCGCCGTCCATCCGTACAACCGAAGTCTTCCTCCAGAAGTCGATCCACATTCGACCCTGACCCCCTCACGCCCGGGCAACCAATTCGAGGAATCCGTCCAAGCTTGGTGGCGCGCTATTTCCGCCAAAATTCCCCCAGGGAAGACGATCAAGGTTTACTTCACCGAGTTGGGTTACTCATCGCTTGGCCAGGGTGTTGCGGGAACGTCTGGGGAAAAGCAGCAGGCCGACTACCTTTCCCGTCTCATGCTCACCTATTTTCAGCTGCGCCTGAGCGGCATCCCTCTTGAGGCGGTGTTCTGGTACGACTTCAAAGACGATGGGACCAAGACGGATAACGGCGAACACCATTTTGGCCTTATCCAGAGCGATATGTCTCGCATCAAGGATTCATACAACGCCTACCGCCAGGTGGCATCGTATTTTGAAGACGCGGAGGGGTTTAAGGCCGATCCACTGCGTGTCCGCTCGAGCAATCTGCCGGATTCGCTGAAGTTCTATGTCTGGCGTCGAATCAGCGACAATGCGCTGGTGATTCCGTTTTGGAAGCTTTCTGAGCCGGATATCGGGCGCGAGGAGTTCCCCACGGAACTCACGTTGGAATTGCCGAAAGGTTTCGAGATCAAGACCGTGGACCTGTACGACATAAATGCTCTGGCGTCCCGTCCGGTCGGCTTTCGAGAGGACCATGGTTCCCTGGCGGTTCCGGTCCTTGCCGGTCCGCGCGCGAAATGGCTGGTCGTTCATTAGGAGAATATTATGAGCCGAGCCAAAACCTCGTACGGCTTTACCCTGGTAGAACTGCTGGTGGTCATAGGAATCATTGCCATTTTAATTGCGATTCTGCTTCCGGCGCTGGCCAAGGCCCGGAGCATGGCCAAGCGGGTGCAATGCAGTTCCAACCTGCACCAGATCGGCATAGGGCTAAACAACTATCTGGTCGCCTACCGTCGCCTGCCCGTTCGCGAGACAATTTACCTGTATGAGCCGCCGCACACGTTGGGGGGATTGGAGCCGGCCGACTCGCTCCTAAAAGCCGGCGGAAGCAAGGCGATGTTTTTCTGCCCCGATAACGTTCAGGAACGCACCGCCGAAACGCAGTGGACGTCCATCCCCGGACAGCCACGGCGCATGACTTACCAATTCCCGCATTTTGTGGAGGAAAAGGTCAACAAGGCCGTGTGGCTGTTGCCCAAGCCGGACTATCGCACGCTTCGCCCTTCGTCATCTGTCATTCTGGCCGGCGATCTCTGTGTATCTCAAAATATGGCCGGTAAGTGGCTGCTGTGGAGTCATGGGGGAGCGAAAGGCCCAGCCGGGATGAACCAACTTTATGCCGATTGGTCGGTGCGATGGGTTCGCAATGAAAACGACCTGCAAGCATTTCTGCTCGTCGGGGCAGGAGCTGGAATACAGTATTGGTTCTGGTCGAATCCGGAAAAATAGGCCGGTCGGCGGACAACAAGGGGGGGTCGGTATATATTTTGATTGATTGTGATAGGCGAATTGCAGCGCCCGCAGCAGGCCCATGGGCGGGCTTGGATGCTGCGCGTAGGCCGGCTGCAGCGCGGCTGCTTCGGGCAGACACAACTCAAGGATCGCCCCGGCGCCCTGGCGTGAGGCAGGGTGCTACAGTCGCGAGTGATCAACCGGCGGATCGGCGGATCGATCCGGGTAGCAAGCGGCGGCTTGGCCGTCAGCGGTTCTTGCCATCGGCAATGAACGATTGGCGATCATGGCAATTGAACGTTGCGGGTTTCGCCTGCGGGCAGTTGCAGGCGTATCGCCTTGGTGAATCCCTGCGACGGTAGCGTCTTGGCCCGTTGCTCGTCGGTTTCGCTGGCGATGAGGACAGTGGTGTCGAACGGGGTTGGGTTCGAGATGGTCAGGTGCCCGTCGGCGGCCAATTCAGCGAGAAGGTGATCGAGCAGAAAGACGCGCCCGGCGGATCGGTCTACATACACGCTGGGCAATTCCGCGAACGAGAGCATCACGCTTACCTCGGACCAGCACGATCCGCCGAATATTTCGCCCACGCGGATGTCGCCGGGCGTTCCGCGTTCTTCCCAGTCGCTCATGTTCACGCGCTCGTTCACCCAGCCGTCGGGCATGACCGGCCAAAGTATGTCGGGCCGGATATCGGGAATCAGCCGGTCGTTGCGCGACATGTATTGCGGCATGGCCCGAGCGATGTCGGCCAGCAGTTGCAGATAGCGGGTATCGCCGGTCGCGCGATAGAGTCGCAGGAGTGCGTCGCCGCTGCGCGTGCAGATGCCGGGCGCGCTGTGCTTGTTTTTGATGTTGGCGATGACGGTCCCGTTGGTGGTCATGCCCATTTTGCCGAAGGTGGAAAATGCGGGAAACTGGAAGTCATAAGGCACGACCCAGGTGGCAAACTGGTGGGCGGCGCAGATGGCGTCGTCGAGCCAGCGCCGGTCGCCGGTTTCTTCCCAGAGCACGATGAACATGTCGAGCAGCGAGAAGCAACTTTCGCTGTCCTGGCCCTGTAGAATGTCGCCGGGGCCGGCATTGGTGAGGGCGGGCTTGAGCGAGTGCGTTTCAAACCATGCCGCCGACGCGACGGCCACTTCAAGCCAATCAGGACGGTTATAGACCCGTGCCAATAGCGCCAGCCCTCCCGGCACACCCGCAGCCGACGCCGTCCGTGGAATGAGCATCTCCCCGGTCGCCCCCTCGAGATAGTGTCCGAATTCTCCGTGCTGGCGGAACACCCGGCACATGGCGTCGGCCACCCGCGCGACACCGTCTTTCCAGCGCTCAGCCAACTCGCTAGCCAGGGCATCGGGTGTGGCAGCACGACTTTGATCGAACATGCGCCCGAAAATGTGCAACGCATCGCCCTGATAGCGGGTCAGGACGCGCTGCTTAAACCACCATTTCCCACGATAGTACATCGTCCTGAGCAGACCCGATTCAAATTGCCCGCCGTTCTGGAAGAGGAACTCAAACGTGCGCGCCGCCCGGCGGCGCGTCTCGGTCGTGCCGGCGGCCACGAGTGCGCGCACCGCGTTCAGCCCACCCACCCACGAGGTCTGCCAGTCCTGCGACAATTTCTCCCGCATCCCCACCGAGTAATAACCCTCGTCTTCCACCCAGTTCTGGTCATTGTATTTCCTTTCCAGGCGCTGCCAGCATTGTCCCAGAGGCACGCGATCGACGTGACTGGGTGGGGGGAGTTCAAAGCGATCTCCCGTTTGCAGGTCGAACAAGGCGCGATAAGCGTCGGCCAATGTTTTGGCGGGCCGTGTCCAGACACGCACGTCCAGCGAAAGCGTCTGCCCCGGCGATAAATCGGCCGCGCGGTCACGCGAGACAATTCCGTTGTAACGCCGGCCCTCTCGCACCCCTGGTGAAACGAACCGGCAGCGGAGGGCCTTGCGGTCGTCGGATTCGACCAGATCGATGCCGATCTCGCCTGCCCAGGTTCGCTGGTCGGTCCCCATGATCAGCACCTGTTCCCATCGCTCGCAAAATAGAGCCACCACCGACGACGAGGTGTCACCGGAGAGGAGTTGTATCCGCGAAGGCCCGGCTGCGGGGTTGAGCTGCGGAGCTCCCGAGATGGTGACTGGCATATTGGCTGGATCGGGATACTGGGCCACGAGATCCGTCTTGTAGGGAAACTGCGGGTAACGGTTGGCTGAATAAACTGCGCCCGGGATCAACAGTTCATGGGCGATAGACCAATCAGAGATAAGAAATTCAAGAGAAATGGCCACGCTGGAAAGGGCCGAGTCTCCGGCGGTCAGACGGACATGCGCCCGCGTAAATTTGCCCGACGGCTTTATATCGCACTCCAGCTGCGCCTTGCCTCCGGCCATTGAGACAGGAAGCCGGGTCTGACCGGACGAAACCGCCAGTGCTTCGCGCTGGATAGGCGAGGTCCCCTCGTAGCGTGTCACGGCCATCTCGACCGACACGCCCGCGAGGGGGCAAAAGGGGATAGAACCAAGGGTCGATTGAGTAGGATTTGCCATAATAAACTCAAATTTGTCGTGCGCAATTTGACGCACAAGTAGGTGATAATGAGGCAGTTGTGCCGCAATGGCCATGACCGACTCACGCGAGCGAGCCGGCGACGACGCGGCGACTATACTCGCTAACGCCCCTTTAGGGCCAGTGCGTATGACGAATTCGCGGCAGGAGCCACTGGACCTTGGCGGGTGTCGCTATATTTTCCGAGCGGGGTTAGATTCCGTGCCACAGAACTCCGGTCGGATCCCCGGACGTGGGAAAATGAGGGTCCGACGGGTTCCGAGTGTGTCCTGCGCCGGCCTAGTCCGTGCCACGATCGGGTTCCCACCCGGCCCCGTCGGGGTCGAACGCTGTCCGTCATTTGGCGGAACAAGTGTATCGGATCTTTAGGAAAAGCAGTCACTTGAACTCATGTCCACGGGCGCACCCACCCTGTCTTTCGTCCGTTTCACGCATGGCGCGGTTCCCCGCGCCTGGCAAGCCAGTGCTTGACCGTTTGGCACAGCCCGTATGATCGGCACGGCGTACCGCCTCGCCACTTTCGAGCCGATACACGTTTGCCAATTACGCATGACAAGCTCCTGAAATGGTGATCCGACTCTGTAAAACCCTTTCGCTATACCCTCTAGCCCCAAACCTGCGCGAATTAACGCCAGGTTGCGCACCATGGATTTTCGGAAATGATCAAACTCTCGTGCGCGTTTTTGGAGCAGTTCTCGCACCACGTCGGAGGCATGGAGAAGCAGCCTAAGAAAAACGCATTTTACTCTGGGAATTCATTTGACAATGGTCGATGACGGGATACACTAACTTAAACGTCTAAGTCGTAACTTAGACGATTAAGTATAAATTAAGAACGGGAATATCGTGCCGTCGCGGAAATGTCATGGGTAGAGCCGTAACCATTAAGGATATTGCCAAGCGCGTTGGCCAGAGCAACGTGACGGTTTCTTACGCCCTCCGCGGGTCGACTGAAGTCTCTGAAGCCACACGTCTGCGGGTAAAAGAGGTGGCCAGGGAGATGGGATATCGCGCCAACGGGTTTGCACGGTCGATGCAAAGCGGGCGATTCGGAAACATCGGCTTACTGTGCAGTTCCGAATCCGCCCGAAGCAACCTGCCGACAGAGCTGCTGAACGGCATTGAATCCGAATTGGCCGGAGCGAAATATCACCTCACTGTTGGCCGCTTGCCGGATGAAAAGCTGGCCAGCCAGGGCGTGGTGCCGGGATTGCTGGCCGAGTGGACCGCTGACGGATTGCTTATTAATTATCAGGAATCGATCCCTTCAAGGATGATCGAGCTGATTGAAACCGACCATGTGCCAGCCGTCTGGATCAACAGCAAACAGCGCGACGCATGCGTGTATGCGGCCGATCTTGACGCAGGCCGCAGTGCGACCGAGCAATTGCTCCGCATGGGGCATCGCCGGATCGCCTATGTGGATTACTCGCACGGGCAACTTGATCTGGCCGAGCCGGGGGTGCATTACAGCGCCGCCGACCGGGCAGCCGGATACGAGCAGGCGATGATCGGGGCGGGTTTGCCGCCTCAGCTTATCCGGCCGGAACGCAAGGTCGCGCCGGAACTTCGTCCGCAGCTCGCTTCTGACTGGCTGGCAGCGCAAGTTCCACAGGCGCGTCCGACGGCGGTGCTCGGCTATTCCGGCAGCACGACCGCCCCCCTTTATATCGCGGCGCTGCGATTGGGTCTGCGCATCCCGGAAGACCTTTCAATCGTCAGTTTCGATGATGCAGCGATCTATATTCTTGGTCCGCGTTTGACTACCTGGGTCGTCCCGCAGCACGAAATGGGCCGGTCCGCGGCCCGGATGCTGCTTGATCGCGTCGCTGCGAAAGTTTCGCCGACCGAAACGCGACTGGCGGTGGCTTTCGATTTCGACCCCGGTCAAACCGTTAGTCCGCCGACGAATTTATGAGATTTTTATATACCGACGGTCATTTGCGAAATGGCCGATGAACGAGAGTCCAATTTTGGAGGAAATGTCATGAAAGCTGTGAACTACCGCAAAGTGTTGAATCCTGGGCTGTTGGCCTTGCTCGTGTCGCTGCCCGCCGGGGCTGCGGTGCTGACGAATCCCACGTTGAGCACGACCGTTGATCCGGCCGGATCTGAAAAGGTCGATCTCGATGCCTCGACCCTGAGCGGATCGACGCTGAGTTCCCTGACGACAATCAACGCCAGCAGCGGACTGAACGTCATGCAGACGTTCACCGATGGTACTACGCCCTTTGCCGCTGCAATCTCTTCCGGCGCGACCGCGCAAAACATCGTTAGCTTCACCTCAACGACGGTGCCGGACCTGCGCATCACGGTCAGTGGTAACACCCGAGGTGGGTCCAGCGGGGGACAGAGCACGGTCGGGCAAGCCAACACTTCCGGCACCAGCGCCATGGATTTCCGGGGCAATGGCTTGCCCGCAAGCGTTACCGGGGTCATCGAATTCGGGGACTACACAGCGTCCACTTTCACGCCATTTACCGGAGGCTCCACCGGCGTGGTCCGCGCGGGTTTTACCATTGCCAACGCCAACCAGGTTACAGGAACATTGGATGGATTTAACGTTATCACATCGTTGACCGCCAATAGTGCATCCTACGTTGTTACTTTCTATAACGGTGCAACGAGTCTGGCGTCGATCACGGCTTCGCCGAGCGGATTCGACTCGGACTACGCTTCGACCACTGGCTATAGCGTCGGTACTACGCGAGTAAGCGGATATGATTTCGCACTCGGCCGGGATTTATTCTTTGGTTATGTGGCTTCATCGGCCACTCCGATCACAAGCATCCAGATCGTCCGATCAACGACTACTAATGGAAACTTTCCAACAGGTTTTGACGACTTGGCATTCACCAACACGGTTGTCCCCGAACCGGCTACTGGCTTGGCTGCCGCACTGGTAGGCGGGCTGATGATACTGCGCCGACGGCGAGCGTGATTCTCTACACGGCGATTGGCATTCAAGCGGAGACGAAACATGGAACGTCGAGAAAGCGCGTTTACACTTGTCGAACTTCTCGTCGTCATTGGCATCATCGCGTTGCTGGTGGCGATGTTGTTGCCGGCGCTTCAGAAAGCGCGCATGGCGGCCCAGACGGTGCAGTGTCAAAGCAACATGCGGCAAATTGGGCAATTGTTCGTTCTGTATGCCAATCTTTTCAACGCATACCCAATCTCAGCGGACAACACCGGCTTTTACACTTGGGTAAACACCAAGGACAACAAGTGGCCCGGCCAACTGGCCAACGCCCGACTCACGAAAGATTACAGCGAGGTGTCGCGGACACCAAACAAGAACGCCACGCCGTCGGATTTCAGCGACACATTTGCAAGGCTATATTGCCCCGCGTTCGACAGCAACGACATGTATTCCTACGCGGTCGCCTTTGCCAGCGCGACCTACCGCAGCATCGCCGGGGACGGCTTTTCATCCCCGCCACAGTGGACGCGGCCCGGACAGGTCAACCGCGCCTCCGAACGCATCGCGCTGATGGAGATCAACGACACCAGCGCCGGCAACGGGCGATGGATGTGTTACGTCAGCTCTGGTGACATGATTCTTTACACCGTCGCCCGTCACAACGGCGGCGCCAACTTCCTTTACGCGGATTTTCATGTCGAAAAACAGTCCATGAAAGTGCCGCACGTTTACATCAGTTCGTCGAATTTCTCCGCGTTGACCAAAATTCTTCGCTAGCTGGCGTGCGGTTTTGCGGAGGCGTTGCCATTCAGAGTTGCCTGACGTGTTGACCTGTAGGGGTCTGGACACGATGAGAACATACCTCCGGCCCTCTATACCCATTGCAGGAATGAATACATGAGCGTCGTCAACAAAGAATCCCAGGCCATCGCCCGAAAAACTGCGTGGCGCGACGTTCCGCGAAATCCGCCAGCAGGAGAACAGCGGTTGTCGATCCCTGCGTTGCAATCCTGGGAGGCGATGGGATACGGCATGATGATCACCTTTGGCATGTCAACCTTTGACGGCGAAGAACACAGCCTTGGCGACAAGCCGGCGTCGTTCTATTCGCCGGATCAACTGGATGTGGATCAGTGGGTGAGCGTGGCCCGCGACGCCGGCATGAAGTACGCCGTCCTTATCGCCAAGCACACGTCGGGATTCTGTCTCTGGTCCAGCGATCAGACGAAGTATCATGTCGGCCATAGCTCGAATAAAACGGATGTGGTCGAGGCGTTTGTGCGCGCCTGTGAAAATCGTGGGGTGAAGCCAGGATTGTATTACTGTTCGTGGGATAATCACGCGGCGCATTTGCATGGGTCGGGTACCCCCACGCGCGTCGGTTGGGTCAATTCGTTTACTACTGAAGCGTATCGGGAGTTTCAGCGGAAACAGGTGCAAGAACTGCTGACCCGTTATGGGCCAATCTATGAGACGTGGATCGACATCCCCGCAGTGCTGGGGCACGAGGGCAGACGGCAGCAGTACGATCAAATCGTCTCGCTGCAACCCGAAACGTTCATCAACTTGAATCACGGCATAGCCGACGGCTCGCGGTTGGATGCCAACTGGGCTTGGCCGACCGACTTGCTTTCGATCGAGCGGCTGCTGCCCACCAGCAATCGCGGACATAATCCCTGGCTCCGTCTGAAGATTTTGGAAGCGGAGGCAGTCGATTACTACATCCCTGCCGAGGTTGTTGATCCGATAGGATACGAATGGTTCCACGAGGACGGCGATCTGCCGCGAAGCGATGACGAATTGCTCGGGATGTACTTGGTCACCCGTGCCCGCGGGGCCAACTTCCTCCTCAACGTTCCGCCTAATCGATCGGGCATGATTCCAGCTTGTCATGTCGATGCCCTCAACAGACTGCGACGGCAAATCGATTTACGAAAGGACCTGTGAATCAAGCCGTGACACGTGGCTGAGAGAAGGTGACGTGGCAAGCGTTTGCTCCCGGGCTTGACAGTCTTGCCTCAGCCCATACACTTTTTTCATTCCTCCGCGGCCGTGGCGGAATTGGCAGACGCGCTAGATTCAGGTTCTAGTTCTTAACCGAGTGCTGGTTCGACTCCAGTCGGCCGCATAAGCCCGGAAAAACCCCGGAAACCCAAAGTTTCCTAGGAATTCCGGGCTTTTTTTTGTCGCGATATGACCACCGCCCAACTCCAAGATCTGGACCGCCGGCACCTCTGGCATCCGTTTACCCCGATGAAGTTGTGGGCCGGTGAGGCGCCTTTGGTCATTACCGATGCCCAGGGAATGTATCTGATCGATTCCGACGGCAACCGTTACCTCGACGGCGTGTCCAGTCTCTGGTGCAATGTACACGGCCACCGCGTGCCGGAGATTGATGCGGCGATCAGGGCGCAGCTGGATCGCGTGGCCCATTCCACTTTGCTGGGGCTTTCAAATGAGCCTGCGATTGTGCTGGCCGATCGGTTGATGAAAGTCGTCCCGCAGAATCTGAAAAAAGTGTTCTATAGTGATTCCGGCGCGACCGCGACCGAGGTCAGCTTCAAGTTGGCGGCGCAATACTGGTTTAATCTTGGCAAGCCGGAGAAGCGGGAGTTCATCAGCTTCACCGAGGCCTATCACGGCGACACGTTCGGCGCGATGTCGGTGGGGCGTACCGACCTGTTCCATCGGGCGTATCTGCCCATGCTTTTCAAGGTTCATTCGGCACCCACACCGTTTCCCTATCGCTGGCCCGGCACCGAACGGACCGACGCCGAAGTCTGCGCCGCGGCGTTAAAGGCGCTTGAGAAAATTCTTTACGAGCATTCAGCAGGCATCGCGGCAGTCTGCATCGAGCCGGTCGTGCAAGGCGCTGCGGGGATGATCGTGCATCCGGCGGGATTTTTGCGCGGCGTGCGAGATCTGGCGACGCGTTATAACGTGCTGCTGATCTGCGACGAGGTGGCGGTGGGATTTGGTCGCACGGGCCGCTTGTTCGCCTGCGAGCACGAGCAGGTTCAGCCCGATCTGCTGTGTCTGGCCAAGGGAATCACAGGCGGATATCTCCCGCTGGCCGCCACGCTGGCGACGCAGGATATCTTTGACGCATTCCTTGGCGAGCCTTCGGAAGGCCGGACCTTTTACCATGGTCACACCTATACGGGTAATCCGCTGGCCTGTGCTGCTGCCTTGGCCTCGCTGGATTTGTTCGAGCGAAATGATCTGATCGCGCAGGTGGGGCTGAAGGTGCAGGCGTTATCAAACATGCTGGAAAGTCTTGCGGAGCTTCCCAACGTCGGAAACATCCGGCAGAAGGGTTTGATGGTGGGGATCGAGCTTGTCGCCGACCGGGCGACGAAAAGGCGCTACGATCCACTTCGCAGGATTGGGGTGGAGGTTTGCCAGCGTGTCCGGCAGCATGGCATCATCCTTCGCCCGCTCGGCGACGTGATCGTCCTAATGCCCCCGCTGGCGATGGGGGTGGACGAGCTTCAAAGGATCGTTGAAGCTGTGATGATTGAGATCGAGCGGCTAATGTAAACTGACGACCGAGAGACGGAACGGCGCGTAAAGATGCTGCGACCCCTTGCTATTCCCGGGCTGTTTATCACCGGCACCGATACGGGCGTGGGAAAGACGCTCGTTGCCGGCGCGATCGCGCGGTGGTTTCGCCAGCGCCGCTACCGCGTGGCCGTCAGCAAACCCGTGGCGACCGGCTGCCCGCACCGGCGCGAAGGGCTGGTGAGTGAGGATGCCGAGTTCCTCGCCCACTGCGCCGATTCACCGCATCCCCTTGATCTAATCTGCCCGCAGCGGTTCGCCGAGCCACTGGCCCCGGCGGTCGCGGCCGAGCGAAGCAAGACCCCGATCGACTGGCCAGCGATCCAGAGGTCCCTCGACCTTTTGTCCACCAATAGCCAGTTGATGATCGTCGAAGGCGCCGGCGGGATTTATGTGCCCATCGACGGCCAGATCACCATGCTGGACCTGGCTGTCTGGCTAAAGCGCCCTGCGGTCATCGTCGCCAGGCCGGGTCTGGGCACGATCAACCATAGCGTTATGACGGTCAAACTGCTCCAGCAGGCCGGCGTGACGGTCGCGGGGGTGGTCATCAATCGCTATCCCGCTGAATCTGCCGGACCGGCTGAGGAAAGCAATCCCCGGCAAATTGAGAAACTCGCCAAGGTTCCCGTGCTGTGCATCGTGCCCGACGAACCAACCGCGGGGCATGATCTGGCCCCCGGCGTCTCGGCGGCGATCGAGCAGGTCGACTGGCTGGCATTGCTCGCTTAAGAAGAAACGCATCCCGCCGCATTTTCATTTCTCAATGGGCGCTCCCGTGGCCGCTTTTCGCATCATCGACATGCCCTAGTGGGGCCTCATTTCCGTAAATTCCGAAACGCTGATATGCGATATAAACCGGTATACTGTACTGTTCTATTTTTTGCAGCCTTGTTCGGAGAAGGGGCTTTTTTGAGGTGGCCGGCAGGCCGTTTTTTTGCGCCAAATAGGCAGTTGCGCAAAGGCCCACCTCTACCACGGGTGGATTTCTGTTGACTTTGCGTTTTCCTAGGGTAGTGTTAGTCTCAATGTCCGACTGTACCAGTACCGTTACCAGTTCATCCCTTTACCTGACCATTGCCGATCAGTTGCGCAAGGGCATTCGTAGCGGCGTATACCAGCCGGGGCAGTTAATTGGTTCAGAACATGCCTTGGCCCGTGAACAGCATATCAGTCGTATGACCGTCCGCCGGGCCAGTGGGCTGCTGGTGGACGAAGGCTTGCTCGAACGCCGGCCCGGAAAGGGACTGTTTGTTCGGGCAAATCACGTCACCACCCGCCTCATTCAGGCGATTGCGGGCAATCTGGCCTGGGACACTTGCCTGCAGGTGTCGCGCGGCCTTCAGGCTGCCGCCCGGGACGTCGGCATTCAGGTGCAGTTATACGACGCACACGGCGATGCCGATCTCGATCTCGAAGTGGTTCGCCAATTACCCGACGGCCCGGCCCGCGGCGCCGTGGTGGTGTCGCTGCATGGCGAATCGTTTAACGAAGTCGTGTTCGAACTAAAAACCAAGGGCTTCCCGTTCGTGCTCGTGGATCAAAGACTCCAGGACATTGAAGTACCGTCGGTCACGGCAGACAACCACTCCGGTGGATATCAAGCCGGCAAAGTGTTCGCCGAAGCCGGCCATCGACGTGTCGGGTTTGTTGGCGACCTCGTGGCCAGTACCGTGCGCGATCGGCTCAATGGCTTGCGCGACGGGCTAAACGATGCCGGGATTGCATATGACCGCTCGCTGGTGTCCGACCTCGGCAAGAACAACGACCGGCTTGGTGACTGGTCGGCGCGGGTGGAGGAATGCGTCCGCGACCTGATGTCCCGGCCGAATCCACCATCGGCCCTTTTCTGTAGTTGCGATGCGGTAGCTCGCTCGGCATATCGCGCCATTGGTGCGATGGGCCTGAGCGTTCCAAATAACATCAGTGTAATCGGTTTTGACGATGACCCCTTGGCCGAGTGGCTCACCCCCCGATTGACCACACTTCGTCAACCGTTCCGAAAAATGGGCCAGGAATCGCTAGATCTGCTGATGAAGTTGATGTCCGACCCGCACGCAGCGGTTGAACACCGCGTGCTGCCGGTCGAACTGATTCGCGGACAGTCTGTGGCGCCAGTTGGCAGGGCGCGAGCCAGCCAGCCGGTGTTCGTGCAAGCGGCGGTTTCGTCACCTGCGCCGGCCATGATCCAGTCTTGAGGCGTTGGCGTTTCTTTGAGTTCAAATCGTTCGTGGAGAAGCGGATGTTGTGCAAAATCGTAATTCTGATGGTGGCTGCGTTCATGGGTCTGTCGGCGCCTGTCTTGGCTGAGGAGGCCGCGCCGGCGTCGCTACTTGCCAATGGCGACTTTGAAACCTCGACCCAAGGCAATGGCACTGCCGACGGGTGGGGGACGCCGGCTAATGTGACTTTTGAAGCCGAAGGCGGCAATCATTTCGCACGCCTGAAAGTGGGCGAACCGGACAAGATGGTCATGCTTTATCGTTCGGTCAATCTCAAGCCAGAAGTCAAAGCCTTGGAACTGAGCTACCGCGTGCGCTACGAGGACATCAAGCCTGGTAAACAGCTCTGGTTCGACGGACGGATCATGATGAACTTCAAGGACGCCGACAAGAAGGTCCTCAAGCCCAGCCCGGCGCCGCCGGTGTTTCGCAAATCGTCCAATGGCTGGCAGGATCGCAAGCAGCAGTTTCTGGTGCCCGAAGGGGCGGTCACCCTCGAGATCATGCCGGCGCTGTTTCAGGCTGCAAGCGGGCAGCTTGACTTTGATGATTTCCGGCTCGTGCCCATCGAACCGGATCAGGTGAAGGCCACCAGCCGTCCGGCCACGCGGCCGGTCCAGCGCAAGCCGGGTGCCGCACTTATCGACAATGGAGATTTCGAGACCGACAAAAAGGCCGACGGCGTGCCCGACGGATGGATCAAGGAGAACACCGATAACGTCAGTCTCCAGGAGGAAGACGGCAACCACTTTTTGCGGTTGCACTCGACCGAGCCGGGCAAGACGGTGCTGGTTTATCGGAGGATTCCGGTTTCAGGTGAAGACAAGGCTTTTGAACTGACCTTCCGGGCCAAGTTCGATGGGATCAAGGTGGGCACCAGTCCGTGGTTTGACGGGCGTATCATGATGAACTTCAAGGGGCCGGACAAAAAGACCCTCAGCAGCCCATCGGTGGGTGCATTTCATGGAACGCACAAAGAGTGGAAGGAATACAGTAAAAAATTCGTCGTGCCTGAAGATGCGGCCACGCTTGAGCTTATGCCCTCGTTGCTTTCAGTGGCCGCAGGCACGCTCGATATCGACGATCTGAAGTTGACTCCGATCGATCCCGAAACCATTCCCAAGCCGATGATTATGACCTCTGCAATCGTCCCGGCTCCCCCGACCGAAAAATTGCCCCCGGAACTGCACGTTGATGGCAACCGCCTCAAGACTGCCGATGGCAAGGAAGTTTGGCTTCAGGGACTCTGCGTCGATAGCCTGGAATGGTCGGCGACTGGCGAGCGCGTTGTGCAGTCCATTGGCGTGGCAATTGATGACTGGAAAGCCACCTGCATCCGCCTGCCCATGAAGGAAGAGTATTGGTTCGGCAAGACCGCCTACCAGAAGGACGGCGGGGAGGGCTATCGGCAACTCATTGATAGCTGCATCAACGCCACCACCGGCCGCGGGGCCTATCTGGTACTCGATCTTCACCGCTTTCGCGCTCCCAACCAGGAGCATGCCGATTTCTGGAAAGACGCGGCCACCAGATACAAAAACCATCCCGGCGTCATCTTCGAACTGTTTAACGAACCCCACGATATCAGTTGGGAGGTTTGGCGCAACGGCGGGGAAGTCTCCTACAAGGTCAAGCCCAAGACGGACGTTGCCGCCGAGAACGCTGAAACGCTGAAGACCTTCCATTCGGTCGGAATGCAGAAGCTGGTCGATGTCATCCGTGAAACCGGCGCAAAAAACCTGATCGTCGCCGGAGGGCTGGATTACAGCTACGACCTTCGAGGAATACTCAGCGGCTTTGCCCTCGACGATAAAACCGGTAACGGCATCGTCTATTCCAACCACAATTACCCCTGGAAAACCGGCTGGCAAAAAGCGTTCATCGATGTCGCTGAAAAGTACCCGCTGTTCATCGGGGAAGTCGGCTGCATCGAAAAATGGTCCGATTTTTCTTTCATCCCACCCAGTATGCAGAAAGAGAAGCTCGGCCCGGAATGCACCTGGGCGCAGGACGAACTGGGCGTGATCCAGAAGTACAAGCTCAACTGGACCGGCTTCAGCTTTCACCCCCGCTGTGGCCCAATGGTCATCAAGGACTGGGATTACACCCCGACAGACTACTGGGGGGTGTTTGTAAAACAGGCACTGGCGGGCAAGCAGTTTGAAACCCAACGGTTGCGATAGGCGGTTGTGTGAAAGGCGGCTTACATGACGCGGACAAACAATAAGGCCTTTACGCTGGTGGAACTACTGGTGGTGATTGGGATCATCGCGATCTTGATCGCGCTGTTGCTGCCGGCACTGAACAAAGCGCGCCAGCAGTCGCGGGCGCTGTCGTGTCTTTCCAATCTCCGGCAGATTGCGATGGCGACTCAACTCTACGCCCATGACAACAAGGACATGCTGCCCTATGGCGATACCTCGCCGTGGGGCAACAACTGGCCTACGTCCCTTGCACCGTATCTGGGTAAGAGGCTCGGAGCCGGCAGCGGAAACGTGAACTGGCCGGCGGTCTATAAATGCCCCAGCGCCGGCCTGCCCGATGAGGGCTATGTGCATTACTCGTCTAATCCAATCGTTCTGCCTGACGCAACCCGTCCGTTTGGCGTTTCCGGTGCCAAGTATTATCTCCGGCCGTACAAACTTTCTGCCGTGCAGCCCGGTTCGGACATCCTGCTGTTCTTTGATGCCCAGCAGGTGGGCGGCAAGAACTACAACACATATCTGGCCGGATGGGCAATTGGTATTGGCCTCTCGTCCCAGGAAGTGCGCAACATCTATCGCGAGGAATATTTCGCCACGCACACCGACGGACCGATCGGCTACCGCACGGCGTCCAATGCCGATCAAATGGGCAGCGGCAACTACAACGGTGGAGAAATGCGGTACCGCGAATATAACAACTCGGGCGTCAACGTTTCGTTTGCCGACGCGCACGCCGAAACTAAGCGAGTCAAGTTTGTCGGCATAAACGGCATATCCGAGCTAAAGCAATCGAACTTAAGGCCCAAGACATTCGATGCGCGGCGCACGTTCGCGCCGACGACAACGAATTGGTGAATGCTAAAACAGGGGAAGCAGAGAAATCGGACCAGGCAACGGTTTGGCCTATTTTACATCGGCGAAAGCTGAAGGAGCCAGTCATGTTGAGAGTGAAGAAAATGCGTCGCAACCAGAAGATTCTCGCGGCCGGAGTCGCGGTAATTGGCAGCGCGGCATCAGTCGTCCCAGCGGCTGTCACGGGATGGAACCAGACGGCAGCAAGCACTTATGATTTCAACGCCACCGGCAACTGGGTCGCTGGCAGCATCAACGGCGTGTGGGATTCAACCCTGATTCTTGCCGGCACGCAGGTACTTCAAATGAGTGCTGATGCCACCATGCCCACCGGACTCAACTTCGGCTACGCCGGCAACTTCGCGACGTCGATTTACTCGAATTCTGCCACTGCACGAACGCTGACGCTCAACGGCGACATCAACGTCGCCACGCTGGGCGGAACAACAGCGAATATCACCCTCGGCGATATTAACAACCCCCTGAACGTGAACCTGAATGGCGACCGGACGTTTACAGCCGCGACGGGCCGCCGACTGGACATCCAGAACAGCGTGACCGGCGGCAATCTGGTTGTTGATGGTGCCGGCTCGATCCGTTTGGCCGGCAACCTCGGCAACGCCAGCGGTTCGGCGATCACCGTCAAGCCCGGCGGGACACTCAATTTCTATAGTGGAACCAGTGGCAACACCGGCGCAACCCGCGCGGCTAGCGTGACGCTGAACGGGGGAAATCTGACCGTTAACGGCAACGGCACGACCAATTCGGTGGACACTATTACCGGCGCACTGACGCTGGGCGGGCCCAGCCGCAGTGTCGTGACGCTCACGGGCAATGCCGCCAAGAATGCGCAACTCTCGGTCGGCAGTCTTGCTCGCAGCGATAACCAGGTGTCATTGGTTCGCGGCAACAACCTGGGTGCCAACAGCATTGCAAGCGCGACGGTGAACACGACGAACATAGGCATCACAGGCACCATTCCGACGCAGATCGGTGGCGGCGGCGCGGTGGGATCGCATAACATGAGCATCATCCCCTGGCTCATCGGCAGCGCGAGTGCTGTGGGGGGGCAAGACACCTTCGTCAGCTATGATGCGACGAATGGGATTCATCCGCTCAACACGGCAACCGAATATGATACAACTCTGACTTCAGGCACCACGACCAATGCCAACGTGCGAATCGCCGGTGCCAGCGCCATCACGATTTCGGCGGACACTACTGTCAACTCCCTTTATATGGCCCCAGGCAACACCGTGCAGTCCATCAACGGTGCCGGAATTACTTTGAAAATCACCAGCGGCGCACTCTACCTGGGCACAGGCACCTCGGGCACCACAAGCATCACCATCGGCGCTAACTTGAACTTTGGAACGGCGCAGGGTGTCATCGGTTACAGCAACAATGGAAAAACCACGACCATCAGCGGCAGTATCGCCGGAAGTGGCGGATTAGTGCTTCATGGCGGTGGTGGCAACCCGCTAATTCTGACGGGCAATAGTAGCACCTACACCGGCGATACTTACGCCTATACTGGGATATCCACTTG
>JBBQSU010000063.1:0-19738 GCA_038234815.1 Tepidisphaerales bacterium
CGGGCGGGCTTGGTCGCGGGGGCGGATGATTGGCAGTGGCAGGGGGAGGTGCATCGGTTGCGATGGTGAATGACATGCGCTGGAGGGCGTCACTCTGTGACGCCGTTCCGATTCGCGGCGGCAGGGACTGCCGCCCTCCAATGTGGGGTGTGGCGTCGCATGGGACGCGCTGGAGGACGTCACTCTGTGACGCCGTGCCTATTCCGGCGGCAAGGACTGCCGCCCTCCAAGGCGCGCCGGGCGGGAACGTTGGTCCCGCGGCGGCAGGGACTGCCGCCCTCCAGGGCGCGCCGGGGAGGGACGTTGGCCCCGTGGCGGCAGGGACTGCCGCCCTCCAGGGCGGTGTGTGGCGTCGTATGGAACACGCGCTGGAGGGCGTCACTCTGTGACGCCGCGGGCGGGACGGCGTTTCCCGCGGCGGCAGGGACTGCCGCCCTCCAGGGTGGTGTGAGGCGTCGCGTGGGACGCGCTGGAGGGCGTCACTCCGTGACGCCGTGCCGATACCGGCGGCGGGGACTGCCGCCCTCCAAGGTGCGCCGGGCGGGACGGCGCTTCCTGCGGCGGCAGGGACTGTTGCTCTCCAGGCGCGTGCGGCAATTGTGGGCCTTGCCGCGACGCCTCGCGGGCTGCGTCACCGTTGGAAAAAAGAACGCCGAGGGACGCGATTCAGTCGTGCGTCCACTCGGCGTGGTTTGGGTCCGGCCGGCTTGGCCGGGGCTTACCAAAATTGTCAGGCGTTGGCCGGTTCTTCGACCGCCGGGCGCGGGTCGTGCCGCAGCACGCCGTCTTCCATCACCGTGCGGATTTTGGCCAAGGCTTTGTTCTGAATCTGTCGAACCCGTTCCTTGGTCACGCCGATGATCTGACCGACTTCCTCAAGTGTGAGCGGGCTTTCGTCGGCCTGCTGCCAGTTGAAGCGCCGGCGGATCACCGTCTGTTCGACATTGCTCAGCTCCGCCAGGTTGCGATCAACGATCTGGCGCAGTTCATCGGTCAGGTCGTCCTGCACGGCATCACGCCGGCGGTCGGCCCAGTCGGACTTTTCATAATCCGGCTCGAATTCGACCGGGAAACGCGTGCGATACTTGCTCGCCTTCATCGACGTACGGCTGAAGGCTTTGAGAATCGCGCGGCAGGCGTAAGTGCTGAATTTGAATCCGCGGTCGATATCAAACTTCTCGATCGCCCGCAGCAGGGCCATATTGCCCTCGGACACAACCTCGGCGAAGTCGACATCACCGAGACGCGTGCGCTTGGCCATGGCCAGCACCAGCGCCAGGTTGGTCCGCACGAGGTATTCCCGGAAATGCTCGAATCGCTCGTGCCAAAGGACAAATTCCTCGGCCAGCGCCTTGGTCAGGGGTTCCTTCTTGAGCTTCTTTTGCAGCAGTTGGAGGCGACGTTTGGCGTAGTTATAGCGAAGGAACGTGAGACGCTCCTCGTCGCCTTTCATAAGCTGCGGGGCACCCGCGGTGGCGGGCAGTTCTTCGTCCCGCGTAGGCTGATACCAACTGGTCAGCGGAAGCGCCTGAGAATCAGCCTCCTCGCTAATCAGCATCTGTTCGGTGCTCCTTTTGGCGAACAGGGGGTTGTCCATGTAATCGAAGTTTTCCAGCAAGAGCGCCTCTACCTTCGCCCGGAGGGGCCGGGGAACGTAGTTGCGTGGCATGGTTTTGAACATTGTGGCCATCAGAACCTCCATCTTCTACTATGAGACACAAGGTGCCGGAGGGCATTCCCACAACACCTGTCCGATTTCGCGCCCGTATTATACTCCATTGAACCCGTACCCCGTAGATACTATTTCATTAAATCCGTCTCATGTTCCTAAATGTTTGTCCTTACGGCTATTAGGGATACGATAATTTCTTAGAAACATGGAAAGAGCTAAAAGCGTCTTATTCTAAACACACTGGCTGACGGTATAAGCATCCGAACATTGCCCGAAAGTTGCGATGAAAACCGGCGAAAGGACGCTCTATTTTGGCGGGAGTTTTAACCCCATCCACCTGGGGCATCTTGGCTGCGCCCAAGCGGTGGCCCGGGCGCGCCATTTCGAGCAAGTGGTGTTGATTCCGACGGCCCAGCCGCCCCACAAGCCGGGGGATACTTCGCTGGCCCCGGGGCCGGATCGCCTGGCCTTATGCCGGCTGGCGGTCGAAGGCAATGCATTGTTTTGCGTCGATGACCGGGAATTCCATCGGCCCGGACCCAGCTACACCCTCACGACCGCCCGCGAGCTTCGATCCGAGGGGGCTGGTCCTGTCAACTGGCTCATCGGTGCCGACATGCTGCGTATCCTTCCTCAGTGGCATCAAGCCGAAGCCCTGGTGGCGGAGGTGAATTTCGTCATCCTGGCCCGTCCGGGTTGGGCGTTTGACTGGCAAACCCTGCCCGAGCCATTTCGATCGCTCCAAGCGCACGTGGTGCAAGCCCCGCTCATCGACATCTCCGCGACCGACATCCGCAGGCGCGTCAGGCAGTCCCTGCCGATTGACGCGCTCGTCCCTGCGGCCGTCGCCGAATACATCGCCCGGCACGGGCTGTATCGCTAAGGCGGAACAGCGCCGCGCGTCTCATAACGCAAAATCCCCGTTGAAATAGCAGTTGCTGCTTCACGTTTTGTGCGCCTTGCGGTAGAACGACTGGTTAGGACACGACCGCTTATGCCCAACCTCTATGACATGGCCTACTGGACCGGCGTGGGGATCTCGTCGCCGGTTTGGGCGATGCGCGCTAAATCGCGCAAGAAGGTGTTGAGCGCGCTCAACCAGCGGATGGGTCGCGTGAAGATGCGCCCGGGCAACAACCCTGCGGTGTTGATTCATGCCGTCAGCCTTGGCGAGGTGAACGCCACCCAATCGCTGGTTCGAATGCTTCAGACCGGTCGCCGCGATCTGCAGTTGATCCTCTCCACCACCACCGAAACCGGTTACGCGCAAGCGATCCGACTTTTTCCCCACGACTCGGGCGTGACCGTCATCCGTTTTCCGCTCGATTTTTCGTCTGCGGTGCGGCAGGTGCTGGTGCAGCTTCGGCCCACCGTTGTGGTGCTGATGGAACTGGAGCTTTGGCCGAACTTTATGAAGCTTTGCGCCGAGCGCAGCGTGCCGGTGGTACTGGTGAATGGCCGGCTGACCAGGCCCAGCTATCGCAAGTATCGCCTGGGTGGCTCGCTGGTGAAGCGGATGTTTTCCCGCCTCAGCGCAACCTGTGTGCAGGACGAGGTGTACGCCGAGCGGTTCGGTAAGCTGGGCGCGCCGAACGTGAGCGTGACCGGCACGATGAAATTCGACACCGCGCAGCTCACCGATCGCGTGTCTGGCACTGCCGAACTGGCGCGTGAAGTGGGCCTCAGCCCGCAGGAAGAGCGCATCTGGGTGGCCGGATCGACCGGCCCCGGCGAAGAAGAAATCATCCTACGCGAATATCGCCAGCTTCTGGCCAAGGGCGCGCACAACCTGCGCCTGGTGTTGGTTCCACGACACCCGGATCGTTTCGATGCCGTCGAGGAACTGATCCGCCAGCACAAGCTGTTGCCCATCCGTCGCTCGGCGCCGCGCGGGCTGGGCTTGGACCATGCCATTCCGCCCGTGGTGCTGGGTGATACGCTGGGCGAGCTTAAGAAATTTTACGACCTGGCCGACGTGGTTTTCGTCGGCCGCAGCCTGGTGGATTTAGGGAGCAAGCAGAACGGCAGCGATATGATCGAGGCCGCGGCGCTGGGCAAGGCGGTCATCGTCGGCCCGTTCACGCAGAACTTTGCCGAGGCGATGAAGAAGTTTAGAGAGGCCGCGGCGATCATTGAAGTCCGCGACGGCGCCGAACTTTCGGCGCAGGTGGTTTCGATCCTGCAAGACCCCAAGCGCTCGGCGGAACTGGGACAAAAGGCCCGGCAGGTGGTGGAACGCGAGCAAGGGGCCACGGCCCGGCACGCGCGCGTCATCCTGCAATATCTCCCGCCGGCCCTCGTCGAGCCGGAATTCTCTCCCGATATTTAGCCGATTCCACTGCTTTTGCCGGTGCGCCGCCTTCAACGCGCATGTATAATCCGCTCGTGGAGATACCCGGCTATGACTGATTCCAGGATGCATGCGATTCCCGTAGCCTTGCCTGTTCAAGTGCTAGAATATTCTAGAGAGCGCGCGTCCGGGCTTGATCCCGTGGCGCTGGCGCATTTCCGGCGATACGCTCGGGCGTCGCTGGTTTCCACCATCTTTTCCGGACTGTGTGTCGGCGTCGCTTGTCTCTGGCTGACCGAACGCAATCTTGCGGTGAGCCTGCTGCACCTGGTAATTTTTTCGACAACCCTGGTCTTCGCCGCTATCGCCGGTCGGGCGCTGGTGCTGTCGGCGGTTTCGGCCCGCGTGCGGGCTTGTTATGTTCGGGGCATCTGGCTGGACTGGCTGGCCGCAGCCGGACTGATTCCACTGGCCGTGATGCCGATTTTGGCTCAAAGTCTGCCTCCTGACTGGTCAGACTTGTCCTCGCTCGCATGGTGGCCGGCGGGGGCTTATTTTCTCTTGACGGTCTCCGTCGGGCGACACGTTCTGCACTATCGACAGGTGACGATCCTATTGCGCGCCCTTGGCAATACCTACATCGGCGAGCTGCGCTTCATCGGATGGATCAAGATGATCTTCGAAGGCGTCTGGCTGGGGGCCTGCACCTTTGTGCTGGCGAGTTTTGCCACTGGTTTTTTTGGCCCTTTTTTTGGACCAAACAACTTCAGTTTCTTCGCCGCATTTGTTGCGCTGCTGGGGTGCTATGGTTACGGCGCGCTTTGGGTGTGGTTGATCGTCCGACACGCACTGCTGGTGGCCAGACTCCGGCGCGCCTGACCGTGAGCGTTCCTTCACAGCACTTCAAATCCGCAGGTCAATCCCAACGCGCGAAGCTGCCTCTCGATTTCCGGCGCGAACGTAGAATTCGTGGCGATTACCACGTCTGGCTTATACGTCTTTAAGAATTCCGGCGACACCACCTGCTGGCCAGTGAGCGGAAGGAATTTGCCCTGTCGGTTCGGGTTGATATCCACGACATAGGGCATCTGCGTAAACGGCACTTTAAAAAAAGTGCAGAAGCTGATGGCCCGCGCGCCGGCACCCCACAGCACAACCTTCCGGCCCGTTTCGGTCATCTGCGCCAGACGACCTCGCCAGTGGGAAAGTCGCTCGTCGAACGCCTTTGGAAACGCATCGACGTATCGCCGCATCTGGTCGATCACGGGTTGTGTGGCACCGGCATCGCCGAGGGAACTGGCAGCACGCGAGGCTTCAATCCCCTGGGTTTGCGCGCCGAAGACATTGCGAACCTGCACCACGTCGAATTGCGCCCGGGCAAACGCCAGGCGCAACGACGCGCTACTGTAAAAACAGCCGTGTTCGTAAACCAGGTTCCAGACGGTGAGGTCGCGCACGATGTCCAGGGCATCGGGGACTTCAACGAACACCACCGCCGACGCATGGGCCAAGCCGTGGCGAATGGTTTTTAGAAGCGGATAGGGGTTCTGAAAGTATTGCAGCGCGCTTCGAACCACGATCAGGTCCGCCGGGGCAGCGGCCGCAACGGGGTCATAGAGCGCCCGGTGAACGGTGATGCGCGCGTCTTCCCTGGCCAAGGCGACGAACGACGGATCGAACCCCACCCCGCGGGCCATACCGGCGTCCACCAGCATCTGCAAAAACTCCCCCTTGCCGCAGGCGATTTCGAGCGCTGTCTTTCCCTGCAAATGGTGATCGGCGACGAGCTGCCGCGCGGTTTGGCGGCAGGAGTCGGCATACATGTTCGAATGAAACAGGGAGATGTCGTATCCCGTGTTGAAGGGGATTTTCGACAGGTCGAACGCGCGATTGAAGACGTGTCCGCAGGTGTCACAAAAGCAGTGTTCGAGCCGGCCGGTGGGAGCGGCAAGCGCTTCCTCGGGCGTGGCGAGCAGCGAGCCTTCGTGTACGGGCACCGGATCCCATTTGAAAAACAGCCGGGCCGGCGAGGCGCACAGCGGACAAGCGGTGTTGGCTGATGCCATGAAGAACCTCACACGTCGGTTGGACGAGCCTGTTGGCGTCGCACGGGAACGATAAGGATCGTTGCTATTGAAAATCGGGACGGTCTACATCCCCAACACTTTGGCCATGGTTTCGCCGATGGTCGCCGGCGACTGGCTGATTGCGATACCGGCGGCCGTGAGCGCCGCCAGCTTGGTTTCGGCCGAACCTTCACCCCCGCTGATGATCGCACCGGCGTGGCCCATGCGCCGTCCCGGGGGCGCGGTCCGGCCGGCGATGAATGCCACCATCGGCTTCTTCACGTTGGCTTTCACAAACGCGGCTGCCGCCTCTTCATCGCTGCCGCCGATCTCGCCAATGAGAATGATCCCGTCGGTTTCCGGGTCCTTATTGAACAGATCGATCGCTTCAATGAAGTTAAGCCCGCGAACCGGGTCCCCGCCGATGCCCACGCAAGTCGTCTGCCCGATCTGCCGCGAGCTGCATTGCCAGACCGCTTCATAGGTGAGCGTGCCGGACCGAGAAATAATGCCAACTTTTTTTCGGCTCTTGGCGTCTTTGGCAGGCAGGTGAATATAGCCGGGCATGATGCCGATTTTGCACTCGCCGGGCGTGATGATACCGGGGCAGTTCGGGCCAATCAGCACGCTGGCGGGCTTGTCCTTCAGATAATGCTTGACCTTCACCATGTCCAGAACGGGGATGCCTTCGGTGATGGCGCAGATCACCCCAAGTCCCCCATCGGCGGCCTCCATGATGGCGTCGGCGGCGAACGGCGGGGGGACGAAGATCATGGTCGCATTGGCGCCGGTGGCCTCCACCGCCTGTCGCACCGAATCAAAAATTGGCAGGCCGTTGACGTCTTTCTGCCCGCCCTTGCCCGGCGTCACCCCGCCCACCATCTTCGTTCCATACTCCAAGCACCCCTTGGTATGAAACGCCCCAGCCGAGCCGGTAATCCCCTGGCAGATGACTTTCGTGCTCTTGTTGACGAGAATGCTCATGATGACGGGAGATTAAAGCGGCGACGGGTGAGGGGCAAGAGCGGAGACACGATGGAAGCGGGCAGAAAGCCGGTGTTGTCGAGATGGGCGTGGTCGCTTCTGGCGCTCGGCGTTTTGTTGATGGCGGGCAATCGTGTCATTCGCCTGATGAATCGAGCCAGGGAACACGGCGGTGTCAGCTGCAGCTCAAACATGCGGCAACTTGGCCAGGCCATCCAGCTTTATGCCAACGCGCATCAAGGACACTTGCCCGACACGTTGGAGCAACTCTTGCTCACCGAGGACCTTTGGCCGGAAATCCTCGTCTGTCCAAATTCCAATGACTCTAAAGCGGTCGCGCCGACAACCCAGGAGGTCGTGAACCTCATCCAGTCGACAACCCAGCCCACCTTGAATGCGCGCAACGCCAGTGGCCACCTCTCTTACATTTACGTCGGCAAAGGGCTGATTTGGCCCGTGAATCCCGACGTGGTGCTGATTTATGAACCCCTGCAAAACCACGACCGCGACGGCATGAACATCCTTTTCGGCGACGGCCATGCCGAATGGCTTCCCGCCGCCAAAGCGCTCGAAGTGATCTCGAAGATTCCGGCGACCCCGCCCGCGCATCGTCCATGAATTGCGACGCGTTCACGTGCAGGCCCTTTGGCGCAGTGCGTACGACAAGGAAATCTGAAAGCGATGCCATGCCCGGCACGCGCCAACGGGACCTCACCCCTTACGGCATTCGGTCGTCAGGCTTACGCGTGCTGTTCGGCGGTGTGGGCCATTCGCTGTGCTGGGCCTGCCGGGTTATCGCATGGCCGACGATGGCGGGGGTGATTCGGCGCGGGGCGAAAATTGCTAAATTTTTCATTCCCGGCTTGCCTTGCCGATACAGTTAGGGTAATGTTCTATTTGAACAGAATCCGAACAGTTCATCGCCTCTTTTGATGAGAAGGAAGCCCGCCATGAATCTCACTCCCCGGCAGTTGGACGTAATGGTCGCTATCCGCAACTATCGCCATCTCCATGGCATGTCACCGACGATGCAGGAGTTGGCCGATCAGCTTGGCACGAGCAAGGTGACGATTTTCGAGCATGTCGGCGCGCTGGAGAAAAAGCGCCTGCTGCGCCGGGACAAGCACAAGGCCCGCTCGCTGGAGATTGTGTCCGACGCGAAACTGCCGGACGAAAATCGTTCGACCAAGCTGCCGCTGCTGGGGAACATCGCCGCTGGCTCACCGATTGAGGCCATCGAAAACCGGGAGGAGATCGACCTGGAAACCCTGTTCCAGTCCCGATCGGGCGTGTATGTGCTGCGTGTTCGCGGGGAGAGCATGATCGAAGACCACCTGTGTGACGGCGATTACGTGGTGATCGAACGGCGGGAAACGGCAAGAAATGGTGAACAGGTGGTGGCATTGCTGGAAACCGGGGAAGCCACGCTGAAGCGGTTTTATAAGGAAGGGAACAAGATTCGCCTTCAACCGGCCAACAAGACGATGGAGCCGCGGATCGTCGATGCGGGGCGTTGCCGCGTGCAGGGCGTGGTGATAGGCGTGCTGCGCAGTTACGCCAACTGATTCTTTGCCCGCTGCGGGCAGCCTAAGGCGAGGCGACATTTCGAAAAAACGCCGGCGATGACCTGCCGGGCATGACGCCCATGTGCTTAGCATCATGGCGGGGTTAAAATGCTATTTTTTTGATAGCCAGAAGATTCATTTCAACGTAAACTGGTGTGGTTCGGTAGACATACTGCACGTTTAAGAAGTCCGGGCACGGATTGTCCACAATTCAGCAGGCGTAAAATGAACATCGCAGTGGGCTGTGACCATCGGGGATACCACGCCAAAGGGCAGATCACGTCAATGCTGCGCCGCGCGGGTCATCATGTTGAAGATTATGGCTGTTTCAGCGTCTCGCCATGTGATTACCCTGATATCGGCCCGCTGGTGGCCGGCGCGGTATCTACGGGCAAGGCCGAACTGGGGATTTTAATCGGTGGCAATGGCATGGGGTTCTGCATCGTGGCCAACAAGCTGGCGGGGATTCGCTCGGCGGTGGCGCACGACGAATTCACCGCCCGATGCACTCGGGAGCAGCATCACTGCAACGTGCTTTGCCTGGCTTCTGAATCGGCGGGGGATCGAGCGCTTGTGGGGATCGTCGAAACATTCATGGCTGCGGTCCCGGCCGGGGGCCGGCACGCCGACCGGGTAGCCAAGATCGCCGCGATGGAACGAGAACAAATAGAGCAGGCGATCGGGCCGGTGACTTTGCCCGCGGCCGTCTGGCCGATCCCGGCGACGACAAAATTGTCGTTGCAAGGCAACGCTATGGGTGGCGACCGGATGCAAAATGGCGGTTAACTGGGGCAGGTTCCTTTGGCGCAGCGGCCGATGATCGGGCCGCGCCAAGGGTGCAAGCGAAGTAATTGCCCAATCACAAGAACCGAGTGGAACTACGCTCGTTCGATGGCAGGGGCGCTGGCGGACTGACGAACGGCGTCGCGCACGCTTTTGACGATCCCATCCGTATCCAATCCCACTTCCGCAAGCTGCTGCTTGCGGGTGGCGTGGGCAATCAGCCGATCAGGGATACCTAGTCGGCTCACGTAGTTCGTCGGCAGTTGATGCGCCACCGCGTGCTCCAGCACTGCCGATCCGAAACCGTTTTGCAGCGAATGGTCTTCCAGAGTCAGCACCGCATGACCGAGACGCAGCACCCGGGCCAGCATCGCGCCATCGAGGGGCTTACAGAATCGGGCATCAATCACGCCAACATCCAGCCCCTCGCCGGCCAGCAATTTCGCCGCGTCGAGCGCGCTGGCACTTAAGGCGCCGTAGCAGACGATCGTCGCATCGGTGCCGTTGCGCAATACCCGGCTGCGGCCGATCTGCCAATCGCCGCCGGCGGCGTCACGCAATTCGCCGGCGATCTGGCTTTCCAGATTTTCCGCAGGCACATTATCGCGGGGATAGCGGAGGGCGCTGGGTGTATCGAGACTTAGCGCCAGCTTCAGGCAACGCCTCAGTTCCATCTCGTCGCTCGGGGCCATGAGCACCATGCCCGGAAGCGGGCGAAGAAACGCCTGATCCATGAAGCCGTGATGCACCGCGCCATCGTCACCTACGAACCCCGCCCGGTCCATGGCAAAAATCACCGGCAGGTCGTTCAAAACCACTTCCTGCCAGATTTGATCAAAAGCCCGCTGGGCGAACGTGGAATAAATCGCCGCGATCGGCCGCAGTCCACTCTTGGCCATTCCCGCAGCCATCGCCGTCAGATGGGATTCGCAAATGCCCGTGTCGATGAACCGATCGGGAAACACTTTTTCAAATTTGCTCAGGCCCGTGCCGTCGGCCATCGCCGCCGTCAGCGCCACCACGCGAGAATCGCTTTGCGCCAGTTCGATGCACGCGTCGGCAAAGGCGCTCGTCCAACTTTTGCCGGTGCCCTTTGTCATTTCCAACTGCTGGCCATTCATCGTAAATGGCGAGGGGCTGTGCAGCATCGTCGGCTCGTTCAATGTCACTTCATAACCCTGCCCCTTACGGGTTTTGATGTGCATCAGCACGGGTTTATCGACGTGCTTGATCTCGCTGAGGAAGTTAATCAGTCCGGGCAGATCGTGGCCGTCGATCGGCCCCATGTATTTAATTCCCAGCGATTCAAAAAGCTGGCCCGTCCAAATCGCGCCCTTCACCCCGGCACAGAAAGCATCCCAGGCGTGTTCGATGGCATGGCCGATGTTGGTGGGAAGCCGATGCACCAGCTTCTCGGTCGCCCGTTTGAATTCTTCATAAGTGGTGCTGACGCGAACGCGCTCGAGATATTGACTGAATGCACCCTGCGGTTTGGAAATGCTCATGCCGTTATCGTTCAGGACCATCAGCAATTGCCGCTTGAGTGTTCCGGCGTTGTTCAAACCTTCAAAGGCCAAACCGTTCACGATAGAGGCATCTCCGACGACAGCGACGACGTGGCTTTTGCGATTGAGCATCTCATCGGCCCGGGCCAGTCCCACCGCGGTCGAAATCGCCGTCCCGGCATGGCCGACCGCAAACAGATCGAACGGCGATTCCAGCGGATTGGGAAATCCGCTGACGTGCCCCTTCTTCCGCAGGCTGGAAAAATCCCCACTCCGCCCGGTCAGCATCTTGTGTGCATAGCACTGGTGACCAACGTCAAAGAGCAGGCGATCCGGCCCGGCCGGATAAGGCCCAAAGTCGTAAACGTAGTGCAGCGCGATCGTAAGCTCGGCCACCCCCAGGTTCGAGGCCAGGTGCCCGCCGTTGTGACTGACCGCCGAAAAAATAGTCTCCCGAACTTCGGTCGCCAGCTTAACCAGGTCATCGAGACTGAGTTTCTTCAGGTCGGCTGGCGTGTGAATCATCTCCAACAAGGGCATCATGCCTCCAATCGCAATAATAAGGCCGAAGGCCGCCGTTGGCTACTGTTCAGAAGTTTTGACAGCCAGCAGGGATGTAGCGCGTCAACTTGGCGATTTTGACAAAATGCGCGTTGCTCCAATTAGAAATGATCGTCATGGACGCATCTTTCAGCGGGTTTTCTCCGGCGGAACTGCTGACGAGACAGAGGAATCGGCGATGCGAGTCGTGCCCAAGTTGACCGCGGCGACCCAAGCAGCGCCGGCAGGCAAGGAAATGATCTACCCGCCACCGACGTCGGCGCAAACAACGGAGCTTCAGACCTTTTTCTTCCGTTCTCTTTGCGATTTCATTCGTATCGGAGCATGATTGTCTTTGCACAATCTAAAACGTCGCCGCTGAAACCTCAGGAGACACCAATGCCTATTCCGCAACCCTTCGTCAGCCCCGCCGGGCGCTCCCTCGATTCCCGTACCGGCGTTGCCATGCGAGTCTTGGGCCATTTGGGCGGCCATGCCATCTGCGGCGAGATTCACGACGCGGCTGCGGCCGGAGAGTTGGAAAATGTCAAAACCCAGCTCACTAACAACCAGGATTCGGTTTTTAGTAAAGACGAAAACGGCGAAACGCCTTTGCACTTTGCAGCGCTTATGGGCCACAACGACGTGGCGGAATTGCTGCTGGCCAGCAAGGCCGAGGTCAACGCCAAGGATAAGCAGGGCTCGACGCCTTTGCACTGGGCAGTGGCTGACGGCCACAAGAACATCGCGAAATTGCTGGTGGCCAGCAAGGCCAAGGTCAACGCCAAGGACGACAGAGGGCGGACGCCTTTGCACATCGCAGCGGCTAGCGGCTACAAGGCCGTGGCGGAATTGCTGCTGGCCAGCAAGGCCGAGGTCAACGCCAAGAACAACGACGCCGGGACGCCTTTGCACTTTGCAGCGGTTTCGGGCCGCAAGGACGTGGCGGAATTGCTGCTGGCCAGCAAGGCCGATGTCAACGCCAAAACCAACGACGGCTGGACGCCTATGAACTGTGCATCGGCCATGTCCCATATGGACGTGGCGGAATTGCTGCGCGAGCACGGCGGCAAAGAATAGCTGCCGGGGGCGGAAAAGCCGGGTGGGGAGGGTGTGCTCGCCCGGCATCTTTCTTCCGTTCGTTGGGTTAAGCACACGGCGGGCGGACACGTTCACGCGACGAATTGTGACGCGCGGAGCGAATCCAGCAGCGATTTAGAGCCTTAAACGATCGCGGCGGACTTCCCAGGCGTGTTTTACAAAGCTAAACGTTCACTTTCGAACTTGAAACGTTCACTTTCGAACTTCAAACGTTCACGTTTTACTTTGTAACGTTCACTTTCGGACTTCAAACGTTCACGTTTTACTTTGTAAAGTTCACTTTCGATCTTCAAAACTGCACTTTGTTTCCTCAACTGAATCGCGGCAGTGGCGAATTGAGCGGGATTATCGGCAGCGCCGAAGCAATCGGACCAATCCGCTCGATCGGCTCTAGCGATACGCTTGGTGTGCCGATGAAAATGGTGAGCGGCAGCGCTGGGGCGCGTGCTTTGGCTGGCTCTGCCGGTGTCTTGGAATGGGTGCCTGCAATAAAGTGGCCCGGGGGAAGCCTGCGGATAGTTTAAGCACGCAGCATAATGGCCACACGGAAAAGTTACATCCGATAGCAGACAGTGGCCAAATGGGTCCGGGTTGCTCGCGGAGGCTTCCATTTCCTTAGGAGAGTTCACGGAACTGGCGGGGAACCCGAGTGCCGAGGCGACTGCGGCCGACGAACGGCTTGGGCGCCTTGATCCTGAGCAAGCTCACTGCCTGTCCGCGATTTATTCCACCTCTTCCTTCGGCTTATAGCTCGCCACGATTTGTTGCTGCACGTGGGGTGGGACCGGTTCGTAATGGCTTAGTTCCATGACGAAGCTTCCCTGTCCGCCGGTCACGCTTTTTAGTTGTGACTGATATTGCATGACTTCCGAAAGCGGGGCAGTGGCTTTAATCTGGGCCATGTTTCCGCTCACCATGTCCGTGCCCTGAATGCGCCCGCGTTTGCCGGCCAGATCGCCGGTGATGGCTCCGACCTTGTCTTCGGGCACGATCACTTCCATGTTGACGATGGGTTCGAGCAGCACGGGTTTGGCCTTGAGAAACGCGTCTTTGAACGCGAATTTCCCTGCCGTTCGGAAAGCCACTTCCTTGCTGTCCACCGGATGATGCTTGCCATCATAAACAGTGACCTTTACGTCCTGCACCGGGAACCCGGCGATAATTCCTACGTCCACCAGATCGCGCACGCCTTTTTCGACTGCAGGGACGTATTGCCCGGGGATGGTCCCGCCAAAAATTTCGTCGGCAAACTCGAAGCCCGCGCCGCGTTCTTTCGGCTCGACGCGCAGGAACACTTCGCCAAACTGGCCGGCGCCACCGGTCTGTTTCTTGTGGCGATGGTGGCCTTCGGCCGAACCCAGAATCGTTTCGCGGTAGGCTATTTTCGGCGGGTGGGTATCGACGTTCAGCCCGCGGTTCCTGAGTTTTTCAAGAATCAGCCGGAGATGCAGCTCGCCAAGGCCGTTAATGACTAGCTCGTGCGTCTGCCGGTCGGTGTGCCACTTAAACGTCGGATCCTCCTCGGCGATTTTGGAGAGCATGACCGACAGCTTGCCTTCGTCGCCCCGGGCGTGCGGGGTGAGGGCCAGCCCGTACATCGGCGTGGGGAAAGTGATGGGCCGCAGATGTACGGTATCCAGCGCGTGGTCGTCGTGGAGTACGTCATTGGTATGAATTTCCTCGATTTTTGCCACGGCACCGATGTCGCCTGCGATGATTTCGGGCACTTCGGCATGGTCCTTGCCCTGAAGGTGAAAGATGTGTCCGAGCTTGATCGGCTTCTTGTTGTAACCGATGTACACCTGCGACTGCCCGGTGCATTTGCCCTGGTGAACCCGGAAAACTGTCAACTTGCCCACGAACGGATCGGTGGTGACTTTGAACACGTGTGCCAGAAGTGCCCGGCCGGCATCGGGGCGATAGGCGAAGGGCACTTCTTCCTGAGAACTGCCCGACTTGTCTCCGCCACGAAAAGAAAGAAAGGGTCGCAGGTTTCCTTCTTCGGGCGACGGGAAGTGTCGCGCGATGGCGTCGAGCAATTCGGTGATGCCGACGCCGTTCCTGGCATCGGTGAACAAAACGGGAACGACGTGCGCCTGGTCCATCGCCATTTCAAACGGCGCGTGCATGGCTTCGTAGTTCGGCTCTTCCCCGCCGAGGTATTTTTCCATCAGTTTTTCGTCCATCTCCACGATCTGATCAAGAATGGCGGTATGGGCGGATTTGACGTTGCCGAAGTCGCTTTGCCCGGCGTTATTGAGCAGGCATTCGACGACCGACGTGGCTTTGCCCGCTGGAAGATTGATGGGCAGGCATTCGGAGCCGAAGGCCCCGCGGATTTCGTTCAGCAACTTGGTAAGGTCCAGGTCGGGCAGATCGATCTTGTTGACGATGATCGCCCGGGGAAGGTCCATTGCCTTGGCGGCTTCCATCATCCTGCGCGTGACGACCTCAATGCCGGCGGCGGCGTTAATCACCACCACGACGGTCTCGACGGCAGGCAGGCAGGCGATGCCCGCGCCGATCAAATCCGGCGATCCCGGCGCGTCAATGATATTGATGCGCTTGCCCTGATGATCCAGGTGCAGGACTGAAGTGTAAATCGAGTGCTTGTGTTCCTTTTCCTCTTTTTCAAAATCGGAGACGCTGGAACCATCCGTCACGCTGGTCTTTTTGTTGACGGTGCCGCTGGCGTGCAGCATGGCGTCAACCAAAGTCGTTTTCCCGCTGCCGCCGTGGCCGGCAACCAAGATATTTCGAATTTCCGCAGTGGTATAGGTGGGCATGGATCGTTCTCCGCAAAAGAAAATGGACGGAACTTTCGGACAGTGTAAGGAATGCAATGCATTGTGAGAAATATAATTGCGCAAAAAAGAACACCCCGCCGGTGCTGAAAGGGCATTCTTTGTTGGGAGACATCAGTCGGAATGGCCCGAGAAACGGCCGGACGGTTACTTCGGCTGCCCGTAATAGGCCTTGACCCCGTGTTTGCGCAGGTAGTGCTTATCGAGCATGGACTTTTCGAGCAGCGGGGCATCGGGATTGAGCTGGAAGGTATTCAGGGCCATTTGCGCGCTGAATTCAAGCACGATGGCGTTTTCCACGGCCTTTTCCGGGCTTGGTCCCCAGGCAAACGGGCCATGACCGGCGACCAAAACCCCACAGACCTGCGCCGGGTCGATCTTCCCTTCGGTGAAGCGGCGGACAATCACTTTGCCGCAGTTAAGCTCGTAGTCGGTCTCGATCTCCGCTGGTGCAAGCGGGCGCGTGACGGGGATGGGACCGTAAAAATTGTCCGCGTGCGTGGTGCCGAGGCAGGGAATCTCCCTGCGGGCCTGGGCGAAACTGGTGCCGTAAAGCGAGTGCGTGTGAACGACACCGGCACAGGCAGGGAATTGGCGGTAAAGCTCGAGATGCGTCGGGGTATCGGATGAAGGCCGGGCCGCACCTTCGACGATGCGGCCGGTGGCGATTTCGAGAACCACGATGTCATTCGGGGCGAGCCGGTCATACGCCACCCCGCTGGGCTTGATGGCGATGATTCCGCGTGCCCGGTCAGCTCCGCTGGCGTTGCCCCAGGTCAGTATCACCAAGCCGGCTTTCACCAGGTCCAAATTCGCTTGAAAAACACGCTGCTTCAGTTCGCTGTATGACATATCGCTTTCCAGGATTGTGGTCGCAAAGAAACCAATTTAAAGCTGCCCCAGCCCCGGCGTTAGGTGATAGTAGACCTCATTGTTTCGCAAGTTTTGCAGGAGATCGTTCAGCCGCGTATCGGCATCGATGCGAACCAGTTCGATATTGGCGATGTCCGAAAAATCCTGCAAGTGCTCTGTCGTTACGCTATAGCTGAAGCCCGTGTGATGCGCTCCGCCGGAATAAATCCAACTGGCGCAGGCGGTTTTGAAGTCGGGTTTGCACTTCCAGACCGCGCGGGCCACGGGGAGTTTGGGCATGGGCTTGGGAGGATCGATCACCTCGACCTCATTAACCACCAATCGGAAGCGGTTGCCAAGGTCGATCATTGACGCATTGAGCGCCTGCCCGGCCGGCGCGGTGAAGACCAGCCGCACGGGGTCTTCCTTTCCGCCGATACCGAGCGGATGCACTTCCAAAGAGGGCTTCTTGCCCGCGATCGACTCGCAAATTTCCAGCATATGCGCGCCCAGCACCAGCGGGTTCTTTTCGTCCAGATGATAGGTGTAGTCTTCCATGAAACTAGTTCCACCCGGCAGGCCCGATCCCATGACCTTCATCGCCCGAAGCAGGGCGCAGGTTTTCCAGTCGCCTTCGGCGCCGAAGCCGTAGCCGTCGTTCATCAATCGCTGGCAGGCCAGTCCGGGCAACTGCTTCAGACCGTGCAGGTCTTCAAAGGTGGTGGTGAAACCCTTGAAAGGCCCCGAAGTAAGAAACGCCCGCAGGCCCAGTTCAAGCCGCGCGCCGTCTCGTAACGATTGATGCCGCGCCTTGCCCTTCTTAAGTTCCGGCGAAACCGTGTAGCGGCCTTCGTATTCCTTACACAGCAAGTCGATCGCACTATCGGAGATTTCGTTCACGAACCGAACCACGTCCCCCACGCCATAACCGTTGACCGCGTATCCGAACTTGGCTTCGGCCGAAACCTTGTCGCCTTCGGTGACAGCGACGAAGCGCATGTTGTCGCCGATACGGGCGAACTTGGCGCCCTGCAAATCGTGCCAGGCCGCTGCGGCGCGGGCCCATACGCCGATGCGATCCTGTACCTGCGCTTCGGACCAGTGTCCGACCACCACTTTGCGGTTCAGGCGCAGGCGTGTGTGCATGAACCCGGCCTCGCGGTCGCCGTGCGCGGCCTGGTTGAGGTTCATAAAGTCCATGTCGATCGTGCCCCAGGGCAGATCGCGGTTGGTCTGCGTGTGCAGATGAAGCACCGGCTTGCGAAGGTTCTTCAATCCGCCAATCCACATCTTGGCCGGCGAGAAGGTGTGCATCCACAGTACCACGCCGGCGCAGCGGGCCGAGGCGGTTGCTTCCAGACACACTGCCCGGATTTCCTCCGGCGTGGTTTGCACGCCTTTGAAAACCACCTTCATCGCAATGCGCTTGCCGTCGTTCAACCCCTTCACCAGCGTTTGCGAATTTCTCGCAACCTGCATGAGCGTTTCCGGGCCGTAGAGGTGCTGGCTGCCGGTGAGGTGCCAGATTTCAAGGTCATTAAATGGATCGGTCATAAATTCAGTTCCTTCACTCGTTGCTTTGTATTAGGAATGCGCCCCTCGAACCTCGTCACGCAGCGACAGCAAATCCTTCATCACGTTGCTCATGTCCTGTTTGTTTCCCGCGATGCCGAAGGCGTCGTGAAGCTGCTTATACAGCCGGTACAGCGTTTCATACACGCCGGCGCTTGCTTTGTCCGGTTGATAAACCTTTTCCTGCACGCCGGTCATGGCGTCGATGGCCTGCTGGAAGCCGTCGTAGCCACCGGCCGATCGGCCTGCCACTACCGCGCCGGCAATGGCCGACCCCAGCGCGCAGGTTTGCAGCGTGCGTGAGACCGCCAGCGGACGATTCATGATGTCGGCGTAGATCTGCATGGCCAGCGGGTTGCGGGCGGAAATCCCGCCACAGTTAATCACCCGCTTGACATTCACGCCGTATTCTTCGAATCGCTCCATGATCGCCCGGGCGCCCATCGCGGTCGCCTCGATGAGCGCGCGGTATATTTCGCCGGGCGACGTGTGCAGCGTCATGCCCAGCATCAGCCCTGTCAGCCGCTGATCCACCAGCACCGTGCGATTGCCGTTGTACCAGTCCAGTGCCAGCAGACCGCTTTCGCCGGGCTTAAGTTTGCCGGCAGCGGTCGTCAGGGCCTCGTGCGATCCGGCCTCTTTTCCGCCGGGCTGAATTTTACTGACGAACCAGTTGAAAATGTCCCCGACCGCCGACTGGCCGGCCTCGAGGCCCAGGTATTTTGGCACGACCGATTCCGGCACGATCCCACAAAGTCCCGGGATGTCCGTCATCGCACGGTCCATCGGGCTGACCATGATGTCGCAGGTGCTGGTGCCCATGATTTTGACGAGCGTGCCGTCGGCGATGCCGGCCCCGACCGCGCCCAGGTGCGCATCAAACGCCCCGACCGCAATCGGCAGCCCCCCGGGCAGGCCCAGTTTCTTTGCCCACTCCGGCGAAAGCCCGCCGGCCCGATCCGCGACGTTAAAGCACTTGTCGGGCAGGCTCTGGCGAATCCTGGCCAGTTCGGGATGCAGTTTCTGCAGGAAGTCGGCATCCGGGTAGCCGCCCCAGGCCGTGTGAAACATCGCCTTGTGCCCTGCGGCGCAAATGCCTCGCTTGATCTTGCCCGCCTCGGTGATCCCGGCCAGCTGCGCCGGAATCCAGTCGGCGATTTCAACCCATGTATGCGCTTTGGCCAACACTTTTGGCGCTACCCGCACTGCCCGCAGCAGTTTGGCCCAGAACCATTCGGAAGAATATCGGCCCCCACATTTGGCCAGATATTCCGGCTTGAACCGGCCGGCCAGTTGCGTGATCTCCGCGGCCTCGGCATGGCCGGTGTGATCCTTCCACAGCCAGGCCATGGCGTCGGGATCATTGGCCAGGCCCGCGTCGGCGGTGAGTGCGTTGCCATGCCCGTCGATGGGCATGGGTGTTGAGCCGGTCGTGTCCACCCCGATGCCGATCACCCGGCTTGCGGAAAAGGTCTTGTCCTTGCCGGCCAGCGCCAACGCTTCGGTGACGACCGCCGCGGCACCGTCCAGATAGTCCCCCGGGTGCTGCCGGGCCAGATCAGGCTGGCGCGCGTCAAGAACGATCCCCGCATCGCCATGCGGATAATTCCAAACGGCAGCGGAAACTTCGCGGCCATCGGCGACATCAACAATAATGGCCCGCACCGAATTCGTTCCGTAATCCAAGCCGATCGCAAAGCACCGTGTCATCGAAAATCCTTAGCGTGAGAAAATAACCTGTTCCAACCAGAGCATATCGAGATAGCTTACGGCCGGCGCGGAAAAAGGGAATGTCCAACCCTTTGGCGCAGAAGTGAGCCGGTTTTTTGGACCTGCCAGCGGACCGCGCTGGGCTTTACGCGCAGGCCAACTGTGACGGGGCGTGCCCATTTTTTAGGGAGGTGGTAAACTCGTCGCCGTTACCGGCTTGGGGGCCGGGTTTTTTAAAGGAGTCAGCCATGGATCGGCTTTTGATGTTGGATAAGCAGGAATTCGTGACCAGGA
>JBBQSU010000064.1:0-19713 GCA_038234815.1 Tepidisphaerales bacterium
GTATTAGTTGAACAGCCCTGTTCATCTAACAGGAAGGCTTGTTCATCTAACAAGACGATAACCGATGTTAGATGAACGCCCAAGCCAAAATTTCTATCAGAATTTGTTGGGTGCTTGTTCGCCCCATCGCTATGTTGCTCGCCGATGCGGTTGATCGAGCGATTCAACAACGCGATTGCCCGGCGGCGACTCGCTCAAAGGACGCGGGAATGCTACTGGGGGTGGATCGTCGAATTCTTGAACAAATAAGGGCGACATCCCCGCCTACCCGCCATCGATAACCTGGGATGCTCCTTTGTCCCCGCGAGTTGGTAGCCGGGCCGGTGGCTCCGGGCACTTGACGTTCTCCGGCGAGGAAAGGTGGGGGTGAGGTTTTAAGAAGCGAGCTTGGCCCTTCTTACGACCGCCTTGTTGCCACTTTACCCAGCTTGCCAAAGTGGTGCGCGAATTGGCGCCCAAATGCGCACCACGTTTTTGGGCAATTTTTAAATTTTAAAAAATTTTATGTGCTTTGAGGACAAGGACTTAGCGTTTTTGCCCCTTCAAGAATTGCGCAAATTGGCGCCCAAACGCGCACCACTTCTCCTTAGGGTAGAGGGTACATTTATGATCAGCAATCGTTGGGTAGCTTCAATCGTCTTGCTAGCCGCCGGCGCGTGGGTGGCGGGTGCTTCACGCGCGGTCGGATGCGGGCGAGCGAAATCGTCTGGCGAAGATGGACTGCCAAGTGTTCCGTTAGCCGCTAAGGACTATCGCGTGGGTTTGCCTTCCCGTGGTCGGTTGATCGGGGCGCAACCGGTCGGCGCAGGGGGATCGCCAGTTGTGCCGTCGGCCGCTCGGGCTTGCTCGGCGGGTTTGTCTTCCGATGGTCGATTCGTCCCGGCGCAATCGGTCGGCGACGTGGAACCGCCGGTCACCAGATTAGTCCGCTCGGAAACGTCAGGCCCGGCCTGCAGCGTTTGCCTCACGTTTGGGAAGCTCGCAAAAGACCCTCGGAACCACAAAAAAACCTCATTGCGACACCATTGGGACCTCTTTGGGACCCCCGTTGGACCCCCATTTTCCTCGGGTGAATTTCGTAACTGTAGCAAATACAACGACTTAATGAAAACAACCGACAAAAACGCGAACTCGTATCGCCGGAGGACCGAAGGGGACATCGCCCTTCAATGCCCGGTGTTCGCCCGAAGCGATGCGGGACGGAACGGCGTTTATTGCCGAGGGCGATGCGAGACACGCGGGGGAACCGTCTTATCACACGCCCGCGGGGTGAAATGGCGGGGCATCGGGCGAAGGGCCACGTCACTTGCTGGCAAATGCGCCGGGATTCGGATATCAGGTGCCTGTTATGAGCGATCTTCATTATTTCGTTGCGGACTGGGTCAAACCTTCGGCCGAGAAGCTGGACGTGGACGTGTGCATTTACGGGGCCACTTCGGCGGGGGTGATTGCCGGCGTGGAGGCGTTGAAGCGCGGGAAATCGGTGGTGGTTTTGCAGCCGGGGAAATTTGCCGGCGGGCTGACGAGCGGCGGGCTGGGGTGGACCGATCATGGTCGCAAGCACGTGATCGGGGGATTGTCGCGCGAGTTTTATCGCCGGACGGGGAAGTATTACGGCAAGGACGAGGAATTTTTGTTCGAGCCGAGCGTCGCCACCAAGGTGTATGACGACCTGATCCGCGAATCGGGCCTGAAGATTCACTTTGCCCAATACCTTGAGGCGGTGCAAAAGGTTGGAAAGCAAATCGCGGAGATTCGTTTGACCAGCGGGCTGCGCGTGGCCGCGCGGGTGTTCATCGACGCCACTTATGAGGGTGACCTGCTGGCCAAAGCCGGCGTGACGTACACGGTGGGGCGCGAAGGAAATTCGGTTTACAACGAGACGCTTAATGGCATCCAGATGAAACCGATGCACCAGTTCAGCCATCGAGTCGACCCATACATGAAGGAAGGGGATGCGAGCAGCGGACTGCTGCCGGGCATCGTCAATGAAGACTTGAGCCTCCGGCAGGGACAGGGGGACAAGCGGGTGCAGGCGTATAACTTCCGCGTGTGCATGACCGATGATCCGGCGTTAAAAATTGACTGGGCCAAGCCCCGGAATTTTGATGCAAACCTTTACGTTCTGGCCGGACGATGGATGCGCGGGGAGAAGGACAATTACAACGACCAACTGCGCGGCGATTCAACCCTGCCGGCTAAATTCGACATTTTCCCCAATTTGACCAAAGGGGGGCATCACAAGACCGACACGAACAATCACGGGCCGGTGAGCAGCGATTTTATCGGGGCCAATTATGCCTGGCCCGACGGCAGCTATGAGACCCGCGAGCAAATTTTTCAAGCGCACGTCAATTATCAGCAGGGGCTTTACTGGTATCTGGCCAACAGCCCCGACGTGCCGGAACGCTATCGCAAGGCCTATAGCCGCTGGGGCCTGCCCAGCGATGAATTCAAGGCCACCGGGAACTGGTCGCACCAGTTATACGTGCGCGAGGCGCGGCGACTGGTGGGGGCTGCGGTCATTACCGAACACACCTGTCGCGGGGTTGAACGGGCCGAAGATTCGGTGGGCATGGGCAGCTATGGGATGGATTCACACAACTGCTCGCGGTTCGTCACGATCGATGCCGAGGGCGCGCGGGTGTTGAACGAAGGGGACGTGCAGGTGCCGGCAGCGGCTTATCCGATTCCGTACCGCGCGATTACGCCCAGGCCGGCCGACTGCACCAATCTGCTGGTGCCGGTGTGCCTGTCGTCAAGCCATATCGCTTATGGCAGCGCGCGCATGGAGCCGGTGTTCATGGTGCTGGGTCAAAGCGCCGCCATCGCGGCCTGCCAGGCGATTGATGCCGGGCTGACGGTGCAGGAAGTGCCCTATCCGAAGCTGCGCGAGGCGCTGCTGGGAGCGGGTCAGATTTTGATGGTGTAAAGGCGAGCCGGGGGAGGGTTGGTTGGGGCAGGTTTTGAGGGTGTAAAAGCGGGGGCGAGGATGGGTGGGTGAGATAGGTTTTGCCGGGGACGGGTGGAAGTGGGCCGGGGCTGGTCGCCATCGCGCGGCGGCGGAACTACCCGGTGAGGCGGCTGAGGCTTTTGGCCTGGGATTCGGTCTGACGCCGGAGTTTGTCGCAGACCAGCGCGCAGAGTTCAAAGACCAGTGGATCGCCGATGCCGTAGCGAATCTGGTTGCCGGTGCGCTGGCGGCTGACGAGTCCGGCGTCGTGCAACATCGCCAGGTGCTTGGAGACATTGGGCTGCTTTAGTCCGGTGATTTCGACGATCTCCGAGACGATTGCGCTCTTGCGCTTAAGCAGGTGAAGGATGACCAGCCGGGTGGGATCGGCCAGCACGGTGAACAAATCCGCGATGGCCTGGAAGTCTTGCGGAATCAGGGTGGTTTTTTTCATGGGACGACCTATTGACTACATTCCAATCTTGTGATATTGTAATACTCGAACGGACTAAGTCAACTTCCTTTTTTGAGGAGAAACCATGTCACGACAATCGGCAATTCAGGTCATGGCCGGCTCGATGATCCTCATCAGCCTCGCTTTAGCCCACTGGCTCAGTCCCTGGTGGCTGCTTTGGACCGCGTTCGTGGGTTTCAATTTATTCCAGTCGGGAATCACCGGGTTTTGCCCGGCCAATACCATTTTTTCCAAGTTCGGGCTTAAAGACGCCGGCTGTGCCCGTCCGCCGGCTCAGCGGCAATAGCGCGCGGCTTACTTTACCTAAATTTGCGAGGTTCATCGTGAAAAAAAGTGCCAATTGGCTGGCCGTCGTTCGCCAGGGTCTGATCGCCCTGGCGATGCTCGCCGGGGTGACCGTCCTGATGCTCTGGCTCTCGGGCACGTTCAGTCCAAAGGTGGCTGATCGAACCGCCCAGAAGCCCACCCCCCGGCCGATTCCCGCTGGCGCTACGGTGGTGCAGGCCCGGGTGGTGTCATTGCCGGTGACCGAATCGGCCGTTGGATCGATCCGCGCGCAGCACGAAACCACGCTTTCCTCGCGGATTTTGGCCCGGGTGATTGAGATCAATCTCAAGGCCGGCCAGCCGGTCAAGCAGGGCGACGTTCTGCTGCGCCTGGATGACACGGACTTGAAGACCCGGCTGGCGCAGGCCAAATCGCTGGTGCTGTCCGCCGCTGCGGCCCGGGACCAGGCCCTTACTGATGAGCGCCGGCTGGCCCCGCTGGTGTCGATCAAGGCCGTCGCCCAGGCCGAATACGACCGCGCCCTCACCGCAGTCAAAACCGGCGAGGCCGACGTGGCCCGGGCCAACCAGGCCGTCGCCGAAGCCGAAGCCATTCTCACGTATGCCACCATTCGCGCGCCCATGACCGGCATTGTCGTCGATAAAAAGGTTGATACCGGCGACACGGTTGCGCCCGGCCAGCCGCTGGTGACTCTATATGATCCTGAGCGAATGCAACTGGTCGCCAGCGTCCGCGAGTCCCTGGCCCGCCGACTGCTGGTGGGGCAGGACATCGGCGTACGGCTGGACGTGATGGACAAGCTGTGTATCGGGCAGGTGAGCGAGATCGTGCCCGACGCCCAATCGGCCAGCCGGACATTCCAGGTGAAAGTAATCGGCCCGTGCCCGCCGGGGTTATATACCGGTATGTTCGGCCGAATTTTCGTCCCGCTCGAACATCGCATGGCGCTGCTGATTCCCATCCGCGCGGTCCGCCATGTGGGGCAACTGGAGATGGTTGACGTCGCGACGGGTGACACCTGGACCCGCCGGGCGATCCGCACGGGCGCGGCGATCGACGAGAATGTGGAAGTGTTGGCGGGTTTGGAGGCCGATGAAAAAGTGATCGTGCCGGCCGCGCCGGCGACGGGACCTGCGCCAGAGTTGCCCACAGGAGAAAACCCATGAGCCAGCAAACTCCCCTGCCGCCTCTGGCGTCGGAACATCATTTTACGAACAAGATTGTCGCGGTGTTCCTTGAATCCAACCTGTCGATCGTGCTGATTCTGCTGGCCACGCTGGCCGGCGGCGCGGCGCTGTGGCTGACCCCGCGCGAGGAAGACCCGCAGATCGTCGTCCCGCTGGCGGATGTCTATGTCAATTTCCCCGGTCATAGCGCGCCCGAAGTTGAAAAGCTCGTCACCACTCCGCTTGAAAAAATCCTCTACCAGATCGACGGCGTGGAATACGTCTATTCCATGAGCCATCCCGATCAAGCGGTCATCACCGTTCGGTTTTATGTCGGTGAAGACCGCGAGCGGAGCCTGGTCAAAATTCAAAAGAAGATTGAAGAGCACAAGGAACTGGTTCCCGAGGGGGTGACGGGATGGGTGGTCAAGCCTGTCGAGATTGACGACGTGCCGATCGTGACGCTGGCACTGACCAGCCCCACCGCCGACGACATGACCCTGCGCCGGGTGGCCGAAGAATTGGGCGAGCGACTGGCGGCGGTCAAAGACGTTTCGCGGGCGTATGTGGTTGGCGGACGGCCGCGCGTCGTGCAGGTTTACATGGACGTCAGTCGCATGGAGGCCTATCACGTTTCGCCGCTCGAACTTCAGCGGGCGATTCGGTCCGCCGACGTGCGCCAGGTCGCGGGGGATTTCCGATCCGGGGACAAGGTGATTTCGGTGGAAGCCGGCGCGCCGTTCACTCGCGCCGGGCAGCTCGGCGAACTGGTCGTCAGTACCAGCGAAGGCCGGCCGGTTTTTTTGAAAGACGTCGCCGACGTTCGTGACGGCCCGGCCGAGGTGGGAAGCTACGTCCGCCACGGCTGGGGCTTGGCCCGGGGGTTCACGCATCACGAAGGTTTTACCGCGACACTCATTGGCGACGAGTCCGGGCACGGGCAGGCGGGTGCTGCGCTGGCCCCTTCGGCTGAAGCCAAATTCGCCGGCGAAGTTTCCGCAGAACATTCTCACCCCGCCGTCACGCTGGCCATCGCCAAGAAGAAGGGGGCCAATGCCGTGTGGGTGGCCCGCGACGTGCTGGCGCAGGCCGAGGCCCTGAAAAAGGGCGTCGTCCCCGACAACGTGCAGATGGTCATCACCCGAAATTACGGCTTGACCGCCGACGAAAAAGTGAACGATCTCGTCGATGGCCTGGTCGTCGCCATTTTCATCGTCATCGGGCTGCTCACCATAGGTCTGGGCTGGCGAGAATCGCTCATCGTCGCCGTCGCGGTGCCCGTGGTCTTCGGACTCACGCTCGCGGTCAACCTGCTGCTCGGGTTCACCATCAATCGCGTGACGCTCTTTGCGCTGATCCTTTCCCTGGGCCTGCTGGTGGATGATCCGATCGTCGATGTGGAAAACATCTCGCGACATTTCGCTTTGCGCAAGCGGGCCACGCGGCGCATCGTCATGGAGGCCGTGGCCGAAATCCGTCCCCCGCTCGTGGTGGCCACACTGGCCGTCATCGTCTCGTTCCTGCCGATGTTTTATATCACCGGCATGATGGGGCCATACATGCGCCCCATGGCACTGAACGTGCCCGTGACGATGGCCATGTCGATGCTGGTGGCGTTCACCATCACCCCGTGGATGGCCTATCACGTTTTGAAGCAGAAATACAACTCGGGAAGCGCGCCGGCCGATGCCCATCACGACACCGACGACCTGGCGGCGATCAAGCAGTCTCGCCTGTATCGGTTTTTCTATCCGCTCATGGCTCCGCTGCTCAAGTCGCGCTTTCGCGCGATCATGTTCCTGGTGGTGATGGGCGTATTGACGATCGCGGCCACGCTGCTGGCCGCCACCCGGCACGTTCCGCTGAAGATGCTGCCCTTTGACAACAAGAACGAGTTGATGCTGGTGCTCGACATGGATCGCAGCACCACGCTCGAGCGGTCCGACGCCGCCGTGCGCGATTTCGAGCGCTATCTGCAAGGCGTCCCGGAAGTGGCCGATTTCACCAGCTATGTGGGCGTGGCCGCGCCGATGGATTTCAACGGCCTGGTCCGGCATTACTACCTGCGCCGTGGCGATAACGTGGCGCAGATTCAACTGAACCTGGCCGGGAAGAAAAATCGTTCGCTGCAAAGCCACGCGATCGGTCTGCGCCAGCGGAATGATCTGATGGCGCTGGCCGCGCGGCACGGGGCCAAGCTCAAGATCGTCGAGACCCCGCCCGGCCCGCCGGTCATCGCCTCGGTGGTGGCCGAGGTGTATGGAAATCCCGACACGCCTTATGCCCAGCTTCTGGCCGGCGCGCGGGTCGTTCGCCACCGCCTGTCGATCGAGCCGGGAGTGGTCGATCTCGATGACGTGATCGAAGCCCCGCAGCAGAAATTCATTTTCGTGACCGATCAGGAGAAGGCCGCGATCAATGGCGTGACCCCGCGAATGGTCGCCGACACGCTTCAGGCCGCGCTGGCCGGATCGACCGCCGGCACCGTCCGCGCCCCCGACGAGCGCAATCCCCTGCTGATTGAACTGCGCCTGCCTATCGAAGCCCGATCGGGCGCCGCCCTGCTGGGAAGGGTGAACGTAAAAGGCAGCACCGGCAATCTCGTTCCGCTGGCCGAAATCGGCAGTTGGCAGAAGGCCAACGTCGATCAAACGATCTATCACAAAAACCTGCAGCCGGTGGCGTATGTGTTTGCCGAAACCGCCGGGCGAGCACCGGCCGATGTAGTGGTGGATGTGCAGACCGATCGCGCGCCCGCCGAAGCCACCGCTCAGCCCGAAGCCCGCTTTGCCAGCGCCGGCGGCTGGGTGCAAAACGTTGCCCCGCGCAGTGCCGACGGCCGAACCTTCTTCGCCAACGGCAGCGGAGTGGCCTGGCAATTGTCACCCAGCCTGCGCGTCGATTTTGCCGGCGAAGGCGAATGGAAGATCACCCTCGATGTCTTCCGCGATCTCGGCCTGGCGTTCGCTGCGGCGCTGGTGGCGATCTATGTCCTCCTGCTGGCGCAAACCCGTTCTTTCATCATCCCGGCAGTGGTCATGCTGGCCATTCCGTTGACGGTGCTCGGCGTCATGCCAGGCTTCTGGCTGCTCAATGCCCTTAGCGGTGGCGACGTCGGCGGGTACCACAATTCCATCTTCTTCACGGCCACCGGCATGATCGGCATGATCGCGCTGGCGGGCATCGTCACCCGGGATTCAATCATCCTGGTGGACTTCATCCACCTCTCGCTTGCCCGCGGGCGAAGTTTGTTCGACGCCATCATGGAAAGCCGGGTGGTACGCCTGCGTCCCATCCTGCTGACCGCCGGTGCGGCCATGCTGTCTGCGGTCCCGATCATCATCGACCCAATCTTCTCCGGCCTGGCCTGGAGCCTGATCTTCGGACTCTTCGCCTCCACCGTCTTCACCCTTTTTGTGATTCCCATCGCCTACTGGCTGGTCTACGCCAACGTCCCCGGCCACGGCGTGCCCAAACACGATCTGGACTAGAAAAGCCATAAGCCATTGTTGTCTCCTGCCGTGCTTGTTGCAGATTATTTCCACGGCCCGACCAGCAAATGCGACGGACGCAAGACATCGCCTTAACCCATTCCCCAGTGACCGCTTGTTCACACCCCTCCCGTCCGATGAAGCCCGACCTATAAACTGCCGGCGACGGATAACGACTCCCTGCCCGCGGGCACGTTTTCGACAGGCCCCCGGCTAGCGGGGCGCCCTCGCCTCGGCGATACGAGTTCGCGTTTTTATCGGGTGTTTTCGTTAAGTCGTTGTATTTGCTACAGTTACGAAATTCACTCGAGGAAAAAGGGGGTCCAAAGGGGGTCCCAAAGAGGTCCCAATGGTGTCGCAATGAGGTTTTTTTGAGGTTCCGAAGGTCTTTTGCGAGCTTCCCAAACGTGAGGCAAACGCTGCAGGCCGGGCCTGACGTTTCCGAGCGGGCTGATTTGGCCACTGGCGGTTCCACTTCGCCGACCGAACGCGCCCGGACGAATCGACCATCGGAAGACAAACCCGCCGAGCAAGCCCGAGCGGCCGACGGCACAACTGGCGATCCCCCTGCGCCGACCGGTTGCGCCCCGATCGATCGACCACGGGAAGGCAAACCCACGCGATAGCCCTGAGCGGCTAACGGAACACTTGGCAGTCCATCTTCGCGGGACGGTTGTCCCCGCCCGCATCCGACCGCGCGTGAAGCACCCGCCACCCACGCGCCGGCGGCTAGCAAAACGATTGAAGCTACCCAACGATTGCTGGTCATAAATGTACCCTCTACCCCAAGGAGAAGTGGTGCGCGTTTGGGCGCTAATTTGCGCGATTCTTGAAGGGGCAAAAACGCTAAGTCCTTGTCCTCAAAGCACATAAATTTTTTTAAAATTCCAAAATTGCCCAAAAACGTGGTGCGCATTTGGGCGCCAATTTGCGCACCACTTTGGCAAGCTGGGTAAAGTGGCAACAAGGCGGTCGGAGAATGGCCAAGCTCGCTTCTGAAAACCTCACCCCCACCCCCGCCGCGCCGGAGAACGCCAGCTCCCCGGAGCCACCGGCCCGGCTACCAACTCGCGGGGACAAAGGAGCATCCCAAGTTATCGGTGGCGGGTAGGCGGGGATGTCGCCCTTATTCGTTCAAGAATTCGACGATCCACCCCCAGTAGCATTCCCGCGTCCTTTGAGCGAGTCGCCGCCGGGCAATCGCGTTGTTGAATCGCTCGATCAACCGCATCGGCGAGCAACATAGCGATGGGGCGGACAAGCACCAAACAAATTCTGATAGAAATGTTGGCTTGAGGGTTCATCTAACATCGGTTATCGTCTTGTTAGATGAACAAGCCTTCCTGTTAGATGAACAGGGCTGTTCAACTAATACTGGTTATGCGGCCTCCCCGATGGGAACTTGGACGTTACTCTCACTCGTGACGATCACCTGGCTGCTTTGGGCCGTTGGGACATTGCAGGGCCACTACATTGCCAAACGCGAGGGGCGAGTGAAGCCGGATTCTGGGGTGAGCCTAGCGCCGATCATCCCATTGTTTCCATTGTTGTTTTTTGGCCTAGCGAAGATGGCGGACAAGTTCGTGGCGCCTTGGGGCACGTGGGTCATCGGTGGACTGCACGCGTTGCTGGCCATCGCGTTTATCGTGGCCATTATTTGGCAATCGCTTCGTCCCGCGCGAAGAGGACCGGCCGCATAACCATTCGCTGCAATGGACCGGCCCCGCGCCGAGCGTTTTGGTAAACTCAAAGTCATCCGGCGCGGTGCCGGCCATTGAACGTTGGTCCGTTATGTGCCTAAAGGAGACCGCATGCGAAATTGCTTCCTCGTTCTCTGCGTCGCCTTTCTTGGCGTTGTCGCGGCAGCGACAGCGGCCGACCAACCACCGGCGACTCAACCGGCGGCTTTTGAGCTGACGCCGGGAGCGGATACGTCGGTCGGCCTGTCATTTGATCGGCCCGCGCAATGGCGCACCGACGGCGCTAAAGTCATCAACCCAAAGTCTGGACAAACAGATCTCGTCTTCGAGATGGACGGATTCGACGCGGGTACGCAACCCACGCTTAAGTTCTCCGGAGAGGACGCGGGAGGAGAGGCGGAAATCGACGTTACGACTCCCGCGAATCAGTCGGCTACCGCAAGCAAGATCTTCTCCGTGGATAGTCGACCCGCTCGTTTGACTGCGTACAAGTTCCCAGACAGCGGGGCCGAACTTCTTACAGTGCAAACGGCAAAGGGAACGCGTTTTTATACGATCACGATGGTGTTCCCGAGCAGCCAGCGAGACAAGTATCTATCGCTTGCCGACACCATTTGTGCGTCGGTTCGTATCACGAAGCCATGAATCTCCCCGGCCGTCCGGCGGCACATAACCAAACGCTGCAATGGACCGGCCCCGCGTCGAGCATTTTGGTAAATTCAGAGTCGGTCGGCGCGGTGCCGGCCATTGAACGACAGTCCGTTATTCGGCGGAAGACATGGCCGAGGTCGCGATCGATAATCGTCCCGTGCAACCGCGGAAGCGGCCGTCATCGGCGGCTACGCTTCTGCCGCCACTGCTCTTCCTCGGCGCGATGATAATGGCTGCCGATTTCACCGCGATCGATCTGCGTCCGCTCCATGTCCTTCATGTCCCGTATCTGAAGGCAATGGACTACGCGCACTTTATCATTCCTGGAGCATGCGCGTTGCTCTGGCTCGCGACGGTCCAGAAGTGGCCGAACGCGAGTTCAATCATCTGCGTTCTTCTTTGCTTCGTACTGATTGATCAGATTCGGGCATATGCCCAAAAACACGTCGCACGTTTGCCCGTAACTCGTTGGTTGGAAACGGACGAGGCGAAGTCTTTCGAATCTCGCAACGGTTTTCCGATCTATCAGGTTGGTTCGAAGGACGGCGAGTTTGTGATTGTCGCGCCTGAAAATGCCGCGCGAGCGCGGGATGAGTTTAGCAGGCTTGGTATTGTTCGATGACGCCGACCGGCCGCCGAATAACCAAATGCTGCAATGGACCGGCCCCGCGTTGAGCGTTTTGGTAAACTCAGAGTCGGTCGGCGCGGTGCCGGCCATTGAACGTTGATCCGTTAGGGTGAATATCCCGGTCGGCTGACTGGTAACTAAGAGTTTTTGTGAGTTTGCGTGACATCGGAAACGAGGAGGCAACGACCTACGCACGCGTACCTTATTCGATGAGGGTAAATATGAGTGTACCATACAGCATAGATAATCACTCCTCCGTTTCACCAATTCGATCAACACGCGCGACGGTCCAGGCCTGGAAAAGGTGACGCACATCGATTCGGAGATACGACGTGCGTCACTTTTTGCGGGTTCGTGCAGTCAAGTCTCTCAGTCATAGCGCTCGCAAAAGCAGTCGAAAGGCCCAATGAGACGCTCGCATCGAATCTCGCGTGACGCGAGGACCGATCTGATCCAAATCTGAAACTATCTGGCCGAGAATGTCTCGTTTGATATTGCGGAAAAAGTGATTGCCGACCCCACCGCTGGCATGGACAAAATCGGCAAAACTCCCGCTCGTTTTTGTTGCCTGGGCTAGCAACCTAGAGTTCTGTGGTAAAAGGAATGGTCATATGAAAGTGTTAACCTCACAACCGATTCAAAACTTTCAATCGGGATTTCGAGCGGTCGCGGCATTCTTGCGACTTGCCCTTTGCGGTGTCGCACTGGGAATCTGTTCGATCGCCTTTCTGCCTTCCGCGGCCTCGGCTGCGGAAGCGCCTTCGAAAAACCTGAATGACGTTGGGGTGCGGCTCGAACCGATTGCCGATGGCATTCCGATAATTGAACCGGGTGAAAAGGGCAAAGCATCCTTCCTGTTCACCAATTCGGCAACTCGCGAGTTGCAGTTGGCCTGGAAGGTCCAGATTTACCTGCCCGGTAACACCCCTGGCGACCGGAATCGAGTCGCCAAACCGGACTTGGAGCAGACGGAAAAGATAGAGTTGCCGGCGGGAGGCAACAAGCGTCTGATCATGCCCGATGCCGTGGCGATCAAACGTGGTGTGGTCACCTTCGACTGGCAAATGACCGATCAGGATGGCCGAACCTTGGCGCTGAAGGATAATCTCGCGGTCATGACCTTTCCTGGGCCGGAGAAGAGCCATCGTGGCAATTTCCGCTTCGGATGGGGAACCGGCCTCGTGCATTTCGTTTATGAAGCCGATGATCCGAAACTGATGCCGCTCTATGAGAAGATGGGCTGCGATATCATCCGCGTTGGCGACAAATGGGCAATGAGCGAATACAAAGGAGATGCCTCGACAGCCAACGCCAACACCAAATACTGGGCTGATGCGGAGACCACCATCAACGCGGCCAATGCTGCGGGCATGGATTTGCTTTATGTCATGTGGGGTACGCCGCTAAACCTGTACCGCAAAGGCTTCGCCAACGAATCCAAGATTGAGCAACTGGCCAAAGACAACAATGTCACATTTGGCTTAATGCAGCGGGTCCGTCCGCCCGATCCGGCAGCTTGGAAACAGCGGGTTACGGACACCGTCACCCGGTTCAAGGACAAGGTGAAATACTGGGAGATTTGGAACGACGAGGACCGCTCCGATGACGGCAGCCATCACATGCCCAACGGCTGGGTCGGCAGCACCGATGAGTATCTGGGACTATTGCGTGATGCCAGCGAAACGATCAAGAAAATTGATCCCTCACTGGCCGTACTTAATGGCGGGTTTTTTACCGTCGGGCTAAGTGACAAGCACAACCTGAATCCCGATATGGTCAAACGGGTTGTGAGCGAAGGGCAGAACTCCTTCGATATATTTGCCGGGTTTGACACAAATCCATCTATCCTGCTCGGTCCGATGGCGGACTTGCGTACGCAACTGAAGCCAGAAAAGCCGCTGTGGCTGACGCGCGTCGAACAGCATGGGGCTTCGCCGGATGAACTGGTTCGCCGTCTGCTCAGCGCCAAGGGTTGTGGCGCTTCATCCTTCATCTGGATGTGGGGTATGAGCTTTGATAGCGGCTGGCGCGGCTTTATGGTCAAGATGAGTTCGTGGAAGACCAAGAATCGCACCTCGATCAACATCCATAGTGTCAGTCAGATGTCACCCGCCGGTTGTGCTTACACCCACGCCATCGGCCTGTTGCGTTCGCTGCCGGCAAGCGGGCGCATGGATACTGGGATTAATGGGCAATGGCTCTTCACGTTCGCCGACCCGACCCATAAGGATCTGCGACAGGTCGTGGGGCTGTGGCTTGATGAGAAGATGTCCGATGCCGCCGTGAATATACGGGTTGGCTCTAACGCGACGTGCAGCCTGATCGACCTCTACGGCAACACCGAACCGCTCCCCGTCACTAATGGCGTTGTACAGGCCCCTGTCCGACGCACCCCAGCCTATTTGCTTGTACTCCGCGGCGATCCCGTCACACTAGCCCACTGAAAAGAACTGATCGTCTCAATTTACCCCTGCTTCCGATCAAGGAGAAACAATGAAACCCAGGCTACCCGTGATTACGCTTCTACTCATTGCCGTGGTTATTCTCAGTGTTGGTGAGGTCATGGCCGCTGGCGCCGTTCCTGGGGATCGCAATGTCCCGCTCAATATCATCTACCCTGCCAAGGCGCAGCATGAGAACGGGGGAGAGCTTTATGACATCACCAAGGCTCCGTTCAATGCCAAGGGAGATGGTGTCACCGACAATACCGCGGCCTTTGTGGCGATGATGGATGCGGTGCGCGATGCCACGGAAGCGATGCGGTCTAAGAAGTCGGCATGGGGCAGCGGGCCGGGCTGGTTCTATGTGCCCAACGGCACGTATCTGGTCAGCGACAGTATCGTTTGCAGCCGGGAAGTGAAGGACGGTTTCGCCGGGCTTAAATTGATCGGTCAGGACCGGCGCAAGACGATCATTAAGCTCCAGGACAACAGTGATGGTTTCTCGGCTGGTGCCACGAAACCGCTAATCTCGTGGTCAAAGGACCCGGAGCATCACCAGTGCGGCATCGCCTGGGGAAACGAAATACGCAACCTCACGCTCAACACCGGCAAGGGTAATCCCGGCGCGGTGGGTTTGCTCTTCCTCGGTGCTAACGCCTGCTCGATGGACAACCTCAACATCGTCTCCGGCGACGGCCAAGGGCATTGCGGGCTGTATTTCCCAACCTGGGCTATTCAGGGTTACTTCCATGACATCACCATCACCGGTTTTGATTACGGCATTGAAACCCTGAATAAAGCAGAGACGAATCCCACGCTCGAATATCTAACCCTCCGCGGCCAGGGCAAGGCCGGCGTCCATGTTGGTGCAGGCTGTCCGGGCTTTCGCATGTTGCTGAGCGAAAACACCGTTCCTGCTGTTCAGATCACCGGGGCCGATTCTCAGGTGGTTATCATTGACAGCAAACTGACCAAGGGCGCGGCCAGCGAGGTTGCGTTGAAGGTGGAAAACGCACAGGGCCAGATTTTTGTGCGCAATGTAGAGACGGCCGGCTATGGCAAGGCGATTGAAGTCGCAAAATCCAGCAGCGGGCAGACTTCCGTTGCAGGTGGCAAGATCGATGAATGGCTGAACGGTCCGGTCATCAGCTTCGGCAACAGTCCCCAACGCACGCTGCATCTGCCGATCGAAGAGGTGCCGCCGTCGATCTGGGAAAGCGACCCCGCTAAATGGGCCGTGCCCGAGGATTTCGAAGGTGACGATCAGGCCCGCGTGCAGGCGGCGCTGGATTCCGGCAAGGCTTCGGTACTGTTGCCGTCCTTCGGCTATACGTACAAGGACCCCATCCGCATTCCTGCCACCGTTAATCACCTTGATCTCATGCAACATAACACGCGCGCCGGAACGCTCGAGATTACCGAGGCCAGCAACGTCCCGCTGCTCATCGAGCACCCCGGCACCCGCGTTACGCTCAACATCCGCGAGCCTAGGACGGTGGTGATCCGCTACGGTGATGCTGCCTGGACCATCAGCACCGACAAGCCCGTAACCGTTCATGCGCTGGCCCTGGCCAACACAGGCCCGCATAAGCGTTTCTGTCCCCCGAACGCGCGGATCTACGCCCGCAGCATTAACAACGAGAACAAAGGCACTCCGGAGTTCCCCGTGGATGGCGGGCTGATGTGGGTGCTTGGATTCAAGGCCGAAAGTCCCACGGAATGCTTCGCCGTGCGCAATGGTGGCATTCTTGAAGTGCTTGGAGGCTATCGCAACCAATGCGGAATCGACGGCGGAAAACCGATGATCCTCAATGAAGATTCCAATGTCAGTTTCGTTGGTTTCTCCAATATGGCCAGGATATTCAATGAAGCCATCTGGGAAACCCGCGGCGGTGATACCCGGAAGCTGGGCAAGGATCAGATGCCAAAGCGCCCGGCCTATAACGGCACCTACTTCGTCCCGCTTTATGTCGGCTACGATCCGTCGAAAGTTGCAGAGATGTTGAAGACAAAGCGGTAAATGGGGAATATCACGCTCGATCCGCCGTTGTTGGCGGGGTTTTGGTCTTCATTGATAAAGTGCGCGTGGGGGATATCGCCCTTGACGACCTAGCTCCTTTTTGTTGGAAGCGAACCTCCGCTGATGCAGGCTATGGGTAAATATCTGCGCATTGCACTTGCACAACTTTTCGTCAGCCTGTTGTTAATGCTGGTTTCCTGTAGCACCGAACAAGGCCTTATGAATCCCATGAACCCCATGATTGCAAAACCGACCCAACCATTTGTTTACGCACCTGCAGTCGCCCGTTCCTCGCGTTATCGTTGCTGGCTCGACGGCCAGGAACATACCGTGCTTGACAGCCTCAAGGCGCAAATCGTCCGTGCGGCCGGCGATTCGCGCGTGGCAGTGACGATTGAGTGCCGCGAGCCGGTTCGATCCGTCACAGTTCGTCCTCTGGCTCTGGGCATCAAACCGAAACATGAAGGCGGGAAAATTACCTTCGCCATGGAACGCCATGGCAGCATCAGTGTCGAAATCAACGATGATCTGGATACGCCGTTGTTGTTGTTCTGGGATGCTCCCATCCAAACTCCCCAACCCGACGCGGACACTACCATCTTCAAAGCCGGCGTGATTCACGAGCTAGGCGAGTTAGCTGTGGGCAGCGGGAAACGGGTCTTTTTTGAAGGCGGGGCCGTGGTCCGCGGCCAGCTGAAAATCGAAGGGGCCACCGACGTCCACGTCTGGGGCCCCGGCATTCTGGATCAAACCACGCGGAAGGAACCCAAAAACACCATATTGGTAAGGCACAGCAGCAACGTAGTATTGGAGGATGTACTACTGCTGGATACGCATGGTTGGAGTCTACATCTTAACTATTCCGAAAGTATTAAGATCAATCGCGTTCGCATCATTGGGTGGCGCGGTAATTCGGACGGCATTGACGTGGTGAGTTCTTCCCATGTCCTGGTTCACGACTGCTTCTTGAAAACTCTCGACGATTGCATCGCCATCAAAGCCGGCAACTGGACTGCCGACGATGACACCATCATGGAAGACATCACGGTGCGCAATTCTGTCCTATGGAATGACGTCCCCGGCAATGCACTGGAGGTAGGCTTTGAAATGACCAACCAACTGGTCAGGGGTGTACACTTCCAAAATTGCGATGTCATTCATGTACTCAAGGGCGCCGCTTTCAGCATCCACAATAGCGGGTGTTCCAGGGTCGAAGACGTATCGTTTGAGGATATTCGGGTGGAAGACGTTCGCGACGAATTTGCCGATCTTTACATCGGGTTATCCATCTACAGCAAAGACTGTCCGAAGGAGTTTTTTCGCCTTAACGAGGCGCGACGTCCGGTGCCGGCCGAGCGGCAGGACGACATCTCTCCGGACAATCAGGGACAGTGGGTGCTACCGCTTAACGAAGAAGAACGGCGGAAGTTCGCATCGAAGCGAGGTTCTATCAGTGGGGTGCGCTTTCTTCGCATTTCCTTCAATGAATCCCCGCGGCGGATCGTACTTAAGGGCTACGATGCGGATCATGCGATATCCGATGTCAGCTTCTCGGACATTAGCTGCAAAGGCGAAGCCCTTACTTCGTGGCCGGAAGATTTACTGCGGACGGCGCACGCCACGAATGTTACGTTTGCCGGGCGGGCCGTCGGCTCGACGACAAAACGCGCCCATTCGCTGCCGAGTAAGAACTAACTACTCACGGTTTTTGCGCTTTTGCGTTCCGGTTTCCAAAATACTCGCTCGTGTGTGGTGGCGAAAAGCCCGCCGCAATTTAGATTTTTCGGTCGATATTTTCCAGTATCTGGCCCGTCCTGGTTCTTGCGCCGGGCCGAGCGCAGGAGATGTGGGTAGTCGAAAGGGTCGCCGAGCGGCTACTTGGATTCGAATGGTCGTCGGCGCGGCCGATGAACGGCGCTGCGTAAGTGGGCAATGGGAGCAATATGGGTGAAAAGGGAAGCGCTTTCGCCAAAGGGGGATGTGGATGCCTGGCAGCGTTCGCCGCATTTGCATTGGTTGCCATTGTGCTTGGCGGTTCTGCACACATCGACATTGGCGGCGCGATTCTTCTCTTCGTGATTGGGGGCGTGATCGGAGTCATCGTGCTTGCGATCTACAACAAGGGAAAACGGGAAAGGTAGACTTGGCACCGACCAACTCGACCAACCCATCAGCCGTAAGGCGATCCACGGCGGCGCTCCGGTTGCTCCTCCGCAGAGCCGTATCCTCCGCGTGGATCAGCGAAGCGTATCAGAAACGAGCAAGGCCGGGATGTTCCCGGCCCCGAAACAACAACTTGGCCCGACAACCTATTGTTCAAATCGGGGACAGGAATGGGGTCTGGACAACATTTCAATGTACAATGCCGTCCGGCGGATGATGGCTTCCCGGCTTATGGAATCGCGTTTTACGATTCGGTGGACGAATCGCTATGGTCACGATAGAGAAGAAGCCAGCGTAGATGGAGGATACATTGGTGGCAGATTGCTGGATCACAACTCATTATGCGAGTCCGGTTAAGTATGACCTGCGTTTTCTGAACGTCTATTTGAATAGACCGCTTGCTTCTGTTCCTCAGATCGACGACTTCGTATTCTTTCGGGAAGGTATCGGCGCAAATCAAAGAAGGTGGCTAACTACCATCGCGGACGGTAAACGATTAGCAATCCCTGCGATAAAAGGATCAGGTGAAATATTTGCACGCGCAAAAGTTAAGAGTATGCGCCGCGATCGGAACGTACATGATCCCGTTATTGACTATGGCGATCTTGATGATTTTAAATGGATCATCGAGTGTCACCAACACGAATTCTGCTTGCCTATATCTTTTTCTCATTTGCGCCGTTTGCTGGGAAAAGCAAGCAATGACCCCGGCCGTTATCTCAACCTTTGGAAGATTCCCGGCGATCCCTCGCGGTCCGAAATTATTAATTTGTTCGATGCACGGCGAGCCCCGACTTAGTGGAGGCAATTCACATGAGCACAGCGTTGGTTCCTAGATTCTTGATTACGTGCATTCTTGCGATCAGCACCGTCGTTTTGTCTGATGAACCAAAATCAGACAAGGCGAAGCAGTCGTTTGAGAAGCATGGAATTTCGCTGAAGAAAGCTAACGAAGCATATTGGAAGGCAATCATCACTGCCGATAAGGCCTTGCTCGGCGATCTTGAGGTTGCAGCAAAGATTGCGGAACGTAATAAAGACGATGCTGAAATGAAGTCCCTACGGTTGACCATCGAGGAATTGCAGGCCCGACTGAACAAACAAAACGAGCTTCTCAAAGAGGCAGCGCCGGCCGCCACACCTCGAGCATTTTCCTTTAACCGGCCCACCTACAGACAGAAAATAAATATAGGCATGACCAAAGATGACTTCCTAGCATTTGTCCGGGCCGAAGATTTAAGCTTTAGACGATATATTGCGACCGAAGACCTGGAGGGCGGCAAGGTTTTGAAGCGCGAGCGTTGGTCATCCGGTTTTTGGTATCCGGGTTTGCCATCGGAGGTATATCTCGAAAATGGAATTATCGTTCGAATAGAGAAGTGACCGCGGAACAAGTCTGCGAAAAGCACAATGGGGTCAGAAGCGATTACTCAACGGCTAGCGCTAGCCTTCTTGGGCCGCCCCACCCGGCGAAGCGTGCTTTGCAGGCCCAGACGCCGGGCGGCGCGATGGCCCCAGTCGTCGTCACCAAACGGCCGGCCGCGAAGGACGCAGCAACGCACGGCCGCGAGTTCCTTGGCGTGTTCAAGGCGATTGACCCGTTCCACCCAGTTTTGTGGGCAGAGGACGGGCCAGTCGTCCAGCAGGTCCGTGGCTTTCTTCAACCCCTGAGCGCGACAGCCCAACGAGCCCCAAGGCCAGTCCTGCGCTTTCTCGACCAGATGCGCCCGCAGCGGA
>JBBQSU010000065.1:0-19626 GCA_038234815.1 Tepidisphaerales bacterium
TATTACAACTACACGATCTTTGTTGCCGAAGTCGCCAGCACTTTTAATGAACAGCTTCTGGCCAGGTATTTATTGAAACAGGCCAAGACGAAGAAAGAGCGCGCCTACTTGGTGAATAACATGATCGACGACATCCGCGGAACCATCGTGCGGCAGACCATGTTCGCGGAGTTCGAGAAAGTCAGCCACGAGCTTGTGGAGAAGGGCGAACCGCTGACCGTCGAAGCAATGAAGAAAGAGTATCGCAAGCTGCTTGATCTCTATTTCGGCCCGGATTTCGCGCTCGATACCGAGCTTGAACTTGAATGCATGCGCATCCCGCACTTCTACAACGCTTTTTACGTTTACAAGTACGCCACCGGCCTGAGCGCCGCGATCGCCCTAAGCCGGCGCGTCATCGACGGCGGAGCGAAGGAACTGAGCGCTTACCTCAACTTTCTGAAAGGTGGCTGTAGCCAATGGCCGCTAGACCTGCTGAAGGATGCCGGCGTAGACATGTCCAAGCCCGCGCCGGTCAACGCCGCCATGACCGAGTTCGGACGGCTGGTGGAGGAGTTGGATGAGTTGATGTGATCCCCGGCGGGCCGCTTCCCTCAGATCAAATCGGGTCCGGCAAGTTGCGCATCGCTGCATCCCGCCGAGGGATCATCGACGGAATGACCTCCGTGATAACCTTGTAAATATCTTCCAGGTTCACATCGTCGTAACCGTGAATCAAGCGGTCGCGCATGCCGGCCATCTTTTGCCACGGAATGTCCGGGTGCTGGTCCCGAAGCTGTGGGAAAAGACGTTTGACAGCCTCACCGATGATTTCGAGCCTTCGGACGATTGCATCGATACACTCGGAATCTCCGGAGAATTGCTCGATTGATCGATCCTGCAAATAACCGGTCGCCAGGCGCATGGACGTGACGATGTTGTGAAGCGAAGCCTTATCCCGCTGCATAGATCGGCCTTGCGGTTCGGAGAATGTGTTCACGCCGGTACGGGTTGGCGCTCTGTTCGACCCCGAGCCAGTCAACAACATCAACTTTCCGACCCAGCACGCTTTCCAATGCCGCTTCCAGATCCTGAAGCTTTCCCATCCATTCCCCGGCATCGTTGTCGATGAAGCGAACCAGAAAGTCGATGTCGCTCCCATCCGAAAAGTCACCCCGTAACACCGACCCAAAGACCGCCATTTCCTTCACCCCCCATTTGCGACACTCCTCGGCAATCGCCTGCAATGGCAGAGTGATCGTAAGGTTGTCGGGGTGGATCAACGTCATGGCTCTATTGTAGTCCACCCGTCGGAGTTCAGAAAGCATAACGAACTCGACTTCGCTTTGGACCCCGGCGCGGACATGTCCAAGCCCGGCCCCGTCAAGGCCGCGATGGCCGAATTCAATCGATTGGTGGAGGAGTTGGATCAGTTGGTGTGAGACGCTTTGCAACATGCATTTGGTGGCCAGCGGTATCCTGCGATACGCATCGTTCGCCACTCCCCGCGCGTGGAATAATCATTTGAGATCGCGAGGTTGTCGAACACGTCGCTTCCATCGCTGCCTTTGGCTATGATTTGGGTGGTGACTTATGACTTACCAGGGACGTGTTGAAAACGGAGTGGTCGTGCTCGAACCGGGAATCCGCCTGCGCGAGGGGACGCAGGTGCGCGTGGAACCGCTTCCTGAGACGAAGAGCGTCGCCGTGGATTCGCCGGAAGCAAGTCAACTGCGTGAGGGGCTGCTGGGGTTCTCGGGCATCGTCAAAGGCGGGCCGCCGGACTTGGCCCGGAACCACGACCATTACCTCCATGGGACGCCGCGACGATGAGCGCCTGCTTTGCCGACCCGTACTTTTTCATCGCGCTGCTGTTCGAGAACGATGAAGCTCACACCAAGGCGCAGACTCTGGCGGCGGCCTTCTCGGGACGCATGTATACCAGCGCCTGGGTTCTGACAGAGGTCGCCGATGCAATGGCGGTTCCGGGGCGCCGAGAGCGACTCCTGCCGTTCCTGTAATTCCTCCGCGCCAACCAGCTGGTGACTATCGTGCTGCCCGACCAAGCGCTGATGGATCGCGGCATCGCACTTTACGACCAGCGCCCCGATAAAGCCTGGTCGCTGACCGATTGCATCTCGTTTGTCATCATGCAGGACCACGGCCTGCGCGGCGCCCTGACCGGCGACCATCACTTTGAGCAGGCGGGCTTTGACACCCTGGTGAGCTGATGTGAGGGAAGTCCGGTGGCGCAGGCGGCGTGAGGGGAAGCAGCAGCGCGTCAACGATCCTTAACGCACGTAGGGCTTCATGTCCATCTTCGGATAGCGCAGCTTCACGCCTTCAATCGTTTCCTTCGTCCAATACGCATCGCCCCGCGGGGGGAAGCCGAGGACTTCGCGCTGTCTTGGTGTGCAGGATTTGATGAACCGCTGCAGGTCCGGGTTTTCGCCCATGCGGCTCCAGAGGTGATAGCCTTGGAAGGCGTGATCGAGCGAGCGCCAGACGAGATGATGCGAGAAGCGCACGCCGTGCTCCGCGGACATCCCGCTGGCACGATGCCACGTCCGCATGGAGAAGATGAACAGATCGCCCGCCTCGGCCAGCACCGGCACCTCGTTGGCATAGAGCCGCGCGTCTTTGCTTCGCAGGCGATGCGTCGGCCAGAGCGGGAGATCCTTTGTCTTCTCCTGCGAGACCACCATCGTCGGGCCCAGCGTCGCATCGACGTCGCTGTAATACAGGATCATGTTGACCTGCCGGTACGCGCCGTCGTCCCGCGGGACCACCAGCGTGTTGCCCTGGTAGTCCAGGTGCAGGCCCTGCTCAAAATCTCCCGTCCCGGCATACTTGGCCCAGATCGCGGCCTGGCTTAATGCGATTCGTTGCGTGCCCAGCACCTGCTCGACAAAACCAACCAGCGCCGGGTGCGTGCTGATTTCGTTCAGTGCATCGCCCGAAAACGGAAACTCCACCTGCAGGTGCTCCGGATCGTCGTAAATCGAGCCATACCGCTGCGGGTACTCAGCCAGCTCTTGGGCCGATGGAAAATACTGCAGCGTGTTCCTTCGTGCCCGCTTCAGTTCGGTCGGGCTGAGGAAGTTGGGCACGATGGCGTAACCGTGCTTGAGGTAGAACGCGATCTGGGCCGGGCTAATGCGGGATTTCATGGTTTGATCAAAAAATGCTGAACAGGGCATACGCAAAGGGCGCTGCCAGCAGCGGGCTGTCGATAATATCGAGAATTCCGCCGAAGCCGGGCACGAGTTTTCCGCTGTCTTTCACGTCGGCATCGCGCTTCATCAGGCTTTCGAGAAGATCGCCCATTTGACCGATCCCGCCAATGACCACGCCGAAAATCGCCCCTTTCCACCAGACCAGTTCATAAGCCGGCCAGCCAATAAACCGCGAGCAAATCGCCCCGATCCCCGCTGCCGTCAGCAGTCCAAAGAAAAGACCTTCCCAGGTTTTTCCGGGGCTAAGCCAGGGAATGAGCTTATGGCGCCCGAGCGCCCGCCCGCCAAAATACGCGCCGATGTCGGTCGATTTCACCACCAGCAGGATCATCAGGATGACCATCGTCGTGCCGTGAATGTGCTTGGAATGCTTGACCCGCAGGGCAATCAAAAACCATCCCAGCCCGCCGAGGTACATGGCGCTGAGCAGCGTTCCGGCCATCGAATGGATGGCCTCCTGCGTCTGGCGCAACAATGCCCGACGCAGCGCGGCGAAGAGCATGATGGAGACGAGGAGAAACACCAGCGTAGACGCCGCGAAAGGTCTGAAGCTGACGAATTGCGTGAAAAAGCCGTGCAACACCAGCAAGCCCGCGCCCATTCCGGCGATGAACTTTTGCGGGCCAACCTGCTCAGCAGCGAAAAGGGATTCAAGCTCGACCGTGGCGATCGGAAGCACGATCAGCAGCAGCACCAGCAGGCCAATTCCCGCGATACCATCGGGCAAAGCGCTCGAGCGCGTCCACGACGCTTGCGCATAATGATCCACAGCCAACAGGCCGAACAGGCCCAGCAACATCAGCGGGCCGAAAGTCAGGCGATTCTTAAGCGACTGTTCCATATTGGTTGTCAGTGCAGGGGTTTCTACTCGAAAATTCCAGAAATCGCACGGGCAATATCATATTGATCTTTAGTACTGTTCCGGCATATCCTTAGGAGCATCTTTATATAGGAGAAACGCATGCGACGAAGTTATTTGCTGGGCACGATTCTGGCTGCTGGACTGGCAGGCTGCGCGATGGGGCAGAAAGGGAACGCAGTCGTCACCTTTGACAGGGCGCGCCCCCCTTTGCTTCAGACGGCGACCGCCGATGGTGAGTATGCCCTTTATGACACGATGTCGGCTGACCCGATCTGCACCTATAACCTGCACCAGGACGACCCGCTTGGATTTAAGGCGGGCACGACCGGTCAGGTACTCGCGGTGGCCGGCGAGCAGGAGATTCCCGTACCGGCGGACAAAGGCTATACCTGGAAACGCCGCTGATTCGGTCGGCGCGTCCGATAAAAAAATCCAAAAAATCGGTATTGGCATTTTCCGGTAGTGCTTGGTAGACTAAATTTCTGGTTGGTTCGTCGATCTGGGAACTGTTAGTGCCGCCGATGTCTGCGCCACGCATCGTACTGGTTCGCCCTCCCACCGTTCTGGGCCGGAATGTCGGCCCCTTTCTCAAGCGTAACCCGGAAAGCAAAAGCAGGGTTACCAAAAGGCCCAACACGTAGGAGTGCATTCATGGGCAAGAAGCTTTATGTCGGGAACTTGAGCTACGATGTCGATAGCTCGGAGCTCCAGCAGGTGTTTGGCGCGCACGGTACCGTGCAAAGCGCCGAAGTGATCAGCGACCGGATGACCGGCCGCAGCAAGGGTTTCGGATTCGTCGAAATGGCTTCTGATGAAGAAGCGCAGGCGGCGATTGCGGCCCTTAATGGCCAACAGCATCAAGGCCGCGCCCTGACCGTCAACGAAGCCAAGCCACGCGAAGAGCGTAGCGGTGGCGCCGGTGGTGGTGGTGGCGGCGGTGGCCGTGGTGGCTACGGCGGCGGCGGCGGTGGTGGTGGCGGCGGCGGTGGCCGTGGCGGCTTCGGCGGTGGCAAGAGCGGTGGTGGCCGTGGTGGCTTCGGTGGCGGCGGTGGCCGTGACCGCGGCGATCGTGGCAACCGGTTCTAAGCCAACCCGTTACCGATCAATCTCCAAAGCCCGGAAGGTCAGCCTTCCGGGCTTTTCTCGCTTTGACACGGGGAGCATTTTGGGCGTCGGACGCGCGGAGAGGGAGGAAGGGGCGACGACCGCGGGTCAATGGCCACCGGCGGAGGAGAAATGGCCAAAGGTCAATGGCCAGTGCCGGGGGAGAAATGGCCAAGGGTCAATGCCCAAGAGCGGAAGGGGAATGGCCAATGGCCAGGGGGCGATGGCTTGGGGGGTGATTACAAAACTCGCACTTGAAAATCGTCTAGCGTCAGGCTCTGTGACGGATCGAGCAATTTGCTCGCGGCGAACGTCTTTCCCGCCGTTCGTGCGACCACGCTGGTTATCACGTCGCCGACTACGCCAAATGGCACCCCGGCGTTATTGTTACTGAGAATCGAGCCTAGCGACATCGATCCGAGGCTGGCCGCGGCGATGGTCGAATCGCTGAAAGTCGTCACCGATGCCGAACTTTTTACGGCAACCCGCGCGATCCGTGCAGGGCTGACAAAATCGCCCAAGGCGCTGGGGAACTGGCTGGCAGTGGAGGAAGCCCCGGCGAAAATGTGCGTGCCCACCATCGCTCCGGCCACGATCAGGCCAATGCTCCCTGACGACTGCACAAACGAATTGGTCATCGCGCCGCTCACAACCAGTTTGCCCAGCGAACTCGACCGCGCGTCAAACGCATCGCGCGTCGTCACGTTGCCGCTCAAGTCCCCGTGAATCACTGCACTGCGGATCGATCCGGCGTCCAGGTTGCTCGCCAGATTGCTGTTTACGATAAAGCTGGTCAGCGTGCCACTGATCGCTTCGCTCCAACCCGCGGCGATCGACCCGGCATACAGCCGGCCCACGTCGCCGGTGATGTTCCATGTCCCGCCGGTGATTTGGCCGCGCACGGTGGCCGCAGTCAGCGTTCGTGTGGTATTGTTCAAGCCGTTTAAGATGAGATTAGGCGCAAAGTCTCCTGCGATGCTCAGCACATTCAGACCGGGAGCAGTGATTGCTTCAACACTTCCGCCGGTGTCAATCCAGGAACCGGCTTTGAGCACACTCAGCGGCAGGGCCGAGGTGAGACTTACGTCGCGGGCTTCGCCGGTGGTGAACTTTGTATTCGTCCCGCCGTTCTGGCCGAGATTGATGCTCGAATCGGCGACACTCGACAGGATGATCATCCGCGCGGCACCGTTGACGTTGATATTTCCGTTGACGGTGCCAAGGCGCAGGGTTGAGGCCATTCCGCCGATCGTGGTGTTGCCCGTGATTCCCGAGCGCACGTAGACCGATTCAGCGTCGCCGGCGACGGAGAAATTGCCAGTGAGGTCATCCGTCTTGAACGACCGCACGGAACCCACTTGCACATTGCCGGCCAGCGTGACGAACGATCCTGAACTCAATTCGCCATTCACCTGAAGCTTGCCCGTGAGTGATGAAACACGAATCGATCGGGCACTGCCAGTAACGGCCAGATCGCCGGTCATGCTCGAAACGTAGATCGACCGAGCGTCGCCGCTAATCGAAATATTCCCGCTCACCGTCTTGGCAAAAAAACTGCCGACGGAACCAGCGACCGTCAAACCCGCGAGGCTATTCACCCGCAGACTGGCAATGTCACCGACGAGCGCGCTGGTGCCGACTAAATTGACCGATGAAGCGGAAACCCCGCTCAACGACTCGGTCGCGGTGATCGAATCGATTTGCAGTTGGCGGTCGCCGCCATTCGATGCTGAGATCACCAAGGCTCCGCGGCCGGCCGTGCCGGTCGTATCGATGGTCGAAATGCCAAGATTCGTGCCGCTGATCGTTGCCCGCGTGCCTTTCACCGTCCGGGCTATGTCGGTTCCAAGAAAATGCACCGCAGCCGTCCCGTGGCTGATCGAAATTCGGCCCGCTGTTCCATCGGCGTCGGTATAAACCAAACTGCGAAGCGCCTGGCCGTCCCCGATTGTAATGATCGTGCCCGAAGTATCCTCCGGCGCGGCCACTTGCACCGCAAACGTGTCCTGGGTAATCCCGCCATCATTGCTCGTAACCGAAACTGTCACGTTGGCCGTGCCGGTCGCGTTTGGTGCATAGGCCAACTGCAAAGTGTTGTTGGCAATCGTGGGCGTGACCAAGCCGGGCATGTCGGTCGAAACGCTCAGCGTGTATGGCGGCAAAATGGTGGCACTGCCAAGCTGCAGGAAACTGCTGTCGCCGGGAAGGGCATCGGGATAGCCGGTGTAGCCGGTGAGGGGAAGCGATGAAAAACCGTTGGGAAACGAATAGATCGGTGTGGCGGCCAGGGCGTCGGCCACACTCACCGAGCCATAGATCAGTCGCCCAAACACCGTATTCGTCGTATCGCGGGTGTTAAGGTATGTCGAATCGTCGGAGAGGTTAATTAGAAATTCACTGGTAGCGGTGCCGGGGCCGGCGGGCGTGGCCAGGGCTACTGTTCCGCGGATGTTGGAAATCACACCACTATCAGTCAGTTCGTCGACCACTGGCGCGTTCACGGGGATGTGTTGTAAATCGGGCAGGGCAAACGCGCCTGTCTCAAGAAATTGCCGGCCTGCGGCATTGTTGTTATCCAATCGACCCGCGCTGTGGATCACGGTGCCGGTGTAAGCCCCGCTGTTCACATACGATAGAAAATTCGCAACGCTGTTTGGCTTCTGCACGTCGTACAGGTCGATATAAAGATCGCCTTGCGGGGTGTTGAGCCTAACAAGCGTGCCGTTCAAGTCGGCGTCGTCATATCGGTTGGCCAGGTCAATGGCGGTCGGGGCGGCACTGGGCAAAACACTTTGGTCAACGATCGGACTGAGGATGACCGCGTGCAGCATTTGCCGTGCTTCAAGGATTTCGATTATCGCGCGATCGTGAACAACTCCGGCCATAACTAACTCCAGAAGGATTCAATAGGACACAAGCCGGCGAGGCCCCGCGCCGCCGGTCAAGGGTGCAATGTTCACTAAAACTCGGGGTTATACAACCCGTATTTCGAACGAGGCGTTGGTGGTGGACTGTGACGGATCGGTCAGGTTGACCAGTTTGGCCAGCTTCGTGCCGTTGAAGACACCGGCGACGCTGGCGATTTGATCGCCGGTCAGGCCAAAAGCAGGACCGGTCGCCAGGTCGATCGTGCCGACGTTGATCGCGCCGAGGAAACGCGCCTGAATCACCGAGTTGGAGAAAGTGGGCACGGCACCTGCGCCGGGCCTGATGGTGACGCGGGCGATGCGGGCATCGTCGGTGAAGTCAGCCAATGCGTTGTCGAACGAATTCGGATCGGTTCCGGCGGCCACTTTGGAATCCGTCATGGCCGCTGCGGAAATCGAGCCAATATCCCCGTGAAGGGCGGCGATAGTCGATCCCAGGATGCCGCCTTTGACCGCGAGCGTGCCCAGCGCGCTGGTGCGCGTGGCGCGGGCGTCGGTTAGAGAAACTGCTCCCTGGGTCATATTCCCACCGACAACGATTGAACGTGCTGATCCTGCGGCCAAATTCCCGGCGAAATCGCCGGCGATCTTGAGGGAGGCCAGGCTTCCGGTGATGCTGCCCGTCCAACCCGCCGGTACCGATCCGACCGCGAGCGAACCGACGTTGCCTGCGATTGACCAGTCGGCCGCGCCCAGAGGGCCTTTGATGGACGCCGAGGGCAGCGCTTTTGGTGCGTTATTGGGGTTACCGATGGACAAAGAAGGATCGAATGCGCCCTTGCTAACGATCGATCCAATCGACGGTGCGACGATGGTCTCATTTGCACCGGTGTCGTTTGTCCAGGCATCAGTTTTGATCGACCGCAGGGGAATGGTGCTGGTGACTGCGACGTCTGATGCGCGGGTGATGGTGAGCGTGACGGCGGCGCCGGCCACATCGGCCCCGCCGAAACTGAGCGGATGACCGGTGTCGTTGCCGATGGAAACGCTACGGGCCGCGCCGATGACTGACAGCGCGCCGGCCAGCGTGGTGATCTTGATGAGCGAGGTGCTCTGTCCGATCGACATCGCGCCGGAAGCCGTATCAAGCACGGTTAATGACCGGCTGGCTCCGCCGATGGACGTTTCGCCGGTGATCGTCGTGAACTTGGCGGTGGTGAGGTCGCCGGTGACGGTGACATCTCCGGTGATCGTGCCGATCGACCAGTTTTTGCCCGAGCCGACCGAAATGTTGCCGGCGATGGTGTTACCCTTGAGTGTTGCGATCGCGCCGGTGCTGTTGAGATTGCCAGTGAGCGCGTCAAAGGAGATGGCATTTGCCGAAAGCACATCCAATCCGCCGATGCTGCCGAATTTGCCCGAAGCCAAATTGCCCGTGACGGTGATGCCTTGCGCCGACTGGTTGAGAATGATGGATCGGGCGTTGCCGCTAATCGTAAGCTGATCAGCACTGGCCAGTTGGAGGCTCGCCACGTCGCCGCCAAAGGTGCCCGTCCCCGTTAATGTTGCCAGCGGGGCTGAGAGCTTGCCCAGCCCGGTGGCACTGCTGATCGACCCGATAGCGACAGACCGATCGGCCCCGCGAGTGGTGATGCTCAATGTGCCCTTGTCGGCATCGGTGAGCGAAAGCGTGTTCAATAGAACATTGGTTCCGGTGATTTCGGTGATACCGGACTTGGTGGACTGGCTGAGCAGTTGTTGGCCGGTGAAGTTGAGCGTTCCCGACCCTTGGCTGAGCGTCATGGTCGCGATGGTGCCGTCGGCCTCGGTCCAGACGACCTTTTTTGATCCGCCGGTGCCGACAACGGCATTGACGGTTTCAGCGGTGCTGGGACTGACGGTGATGTGGAAAGTGTCGGTAACCTGCTCGCCGGTGCCCGAGGTAATCACCACATTCACGGTTGCGTTTCCAGTTTGGCCTGGCAAAACGTGCAATCGGAGCGAAGTGCCTTCGATTGTTGCCGTGACCAGTTGCGGGTTGTCCGTGTTGGCGGCCAGACCCAGCGTGGATTGGACCACACCGGCGGAGTTGATGATGACGAAATCCGACCGCTGAACCGTGCCGGAACTAACAATCGTGCCGACGGGGCGCGTGAGCGGAAGCTCATCGAGCGGGCTGTTGGCATTGCCGATATTCAAGTTTCCGATGGCGGTGACGACGGGACGTGAGTTAATTGTAACTGCGCCGAACGTCGTGAATCCGCCATTTTGGCTGTCGAGATTGCCGGCGTTGTTGTTGAGATTGACAAAAAACTCGCTGGTGGCGCTGTTGGGATTGCCACCTTTTTTGGCCATGGCGACGGTCCAGAGGGTGTTGGTGGTGACGCCGGCTTGGAATTCGTTTTGAACGGGGGCAAATTCCGCGATGTGCTGAAGCGTGGGCACGGCGGTGCCGGCAACCTGTGCCTGGACGTATGGCTGGGCTGAATTAGTAGCATATCCGCCCATTTGCAGCACGAACGGAATTTTCTTGGTGCTGTCGTTCGGGTCGGTGGACGAGGCCAACCGGTGAATGATGGTGTCGTTGTAGCGACTGGCGTCGACGTAGGCCAGGAAATTAGCGACCGTTAGCGGGGTGGCTTCGTCGGTCAGTTCAAGATCGATATTGCCCTGTGTGGTAGCCAGGCGCACGGTTGTGGGCGCGCCGTAATGGCTGGTGAGATTGATGACCGAATCCGCGGCGCCGACGGTGAACGACTGATCGGCGATGGGATCGGTGATCGTCGCGGAAAGAAGCTCACGGGCTTCAAGGATTTCTACTATCGCCCGAGCTATTGCTCGGTGAATTTTGGTCGAGTAATGCACGGGGTTCCTCCGTCGAAAAAAATGAGAATCATCCATGGCTGATAGAGACGTCACTGCGGGCGTGGCATTTTCACCCACCTGCTAAAAAACACGGTCTTTGTCGGGCTTTCCGTGTTTTTGCCGATCGCGGCGGGCGAGTGCCAATCGGGTCGGTCCTGCCGAGCACAAGCCGTCGGCAACAGACCGGGCAATCGCCAAATCCGCCGGTCGTAAAATCCCAGCAACAGGGCTAGTGCGGCGATGGCGTGCGCACCGTGGCCGCTGCGGCCTTGGCGGCGAAATACCGCTTGGCTTCGCCCACCAGATAAAAACTGCCGGTAATGCAGATCAGGTCTTCCTTGGTCACGGCACGGGTTGCGATGGCCAAAGCTTCTTCAAGTGTTTGGCCCACCTGGGCCATTTTTCCGTACAGTTCATTGTATCGTGCCGCAAGCTCGTTCGGATCAGCCGAGCGGATGTTGTTCACGCGGGTGAAAATAACCTTGTCAGCCCCGCTAGTGATGCGCTCGAGCATTCCGGCCACGTCCTTATCGCCACAGCAGCCGAAAATGACGACCATGCTGTCGCAATTAATGTGCTGGCCGATGGCCTTGATGGCGGCATCGAGGCTGGCGGCATTGTGCGCGCCGTCCACCACCACTCGTGGGGTTTGACAGACCATCTCCATCCGCCCGGGAACGACCGTCTTGGCCAGGCCTTCCATCACACGCGCGTCATTGAGGGCAATTCCGCGGGTCTTGAGCTTGTCAATCACCGCCAAGGCAAGCCCGCAGTTGATCGCCTGATGCTCGCCCATGAGCGGGACCGCCAGATGCTCAAACTTGCTGTTTTGCGTGGTCAGGCAAACCCGATTGTGAGGCCCTAGCATACGAGTGGATTCGAATCGATAACTGAATTCGATGCTCTTGCCCACGACATCGAGCGGGGCACCGACCTTTTCGGCGACATGCTTGAGCGAGGCTTCGGCATCGGGGTCTTGCACGACACTGACTGCTGGGATGCCGGCCTTGAAAATTCCGGCCTTTTCTGTGGCAATCGCCCCCAGCGTCGGCCCAAGCTGGGCCATGTGGTCTTTACTGATGCTGGTGATGGCACAGACTTCCGGCTTGATGACATTGGTGCTGTCGAGGCGCCCGCCCAGGCCGGTTTCGATCACCGCCAGATCGACTTTCTGTTCGGCAAAGTATTGGAACGCCATCGCTGTTAGAACATCAAAATACGTCGGCATGGGCTTGGCGCGCATGACGATCGGTTCGACCATCTTCACCAGCCGGGCAAAATCCGGCTGGGAGATCATCACACCATTAATCGCGATTCGCTCGCGGATGTCTACCAGATGTGGGCTGGTATACAGCCCCACCTTGTAGCCCGATGCCTGGAGCATCGATGCGATCATGGCGCAGGTTGAACCCTTTCCCTTCGTGCCGGCGATATGCACGCTGCGGAACTGGTCCTGCGGATTGCCGAGCTTCTTCAGCAGTGACTTCATCCGATCCAGATCGAAATTCTGCGAATTATAGCGGACAATGCGCAGGCGCTCGTAATCACTCAGCGAGTGAAGGAACTTCAGGGCCTTGCCGTAGGCCGTAGTATTTGGATTCACAACCTTGACCGGTTCGGGGGACTTGGGTACGACAATAGGGCGTCGCCGGGTGAGTTTGGGGGCCTTGGTGACGCGGACTGCCTGTCGACCTGCCCGAGCAGGGGCCGGCCGCTTGGATGTGCTACGCTTTATTTTTCCCGTAAGGGGCATATGCCCGATATCCTATCAGATTATAGAACTTCCTTCAAATTTTTGACATAATAAGCGCATTTTTAAGGCGTTACGCCCAACGCCCTTGCCGCGTCACTACCCGCTTGCGGCCCTAACAGCCTTCCATACGGTCAAAAGTCACCAAACGCCCCCGAGTCCCGACCGCGGGCCTTGAATGGCACGACTGATCGAGGTTACCTCCATCATAAATAACTCAGGCCCAGCCAGTTAGACAAAACAAGGAGCGCTCCCCGCTCATTGTGGGAGCGCTCCTTGCTCAAATTTACCAATCGCTCAGGCCTCCTCGACTGCCAGCGGGGCATCCGTGGCCTTTTTAGCATCCACCATGCCTTTGCTCTCCAATACCAGTTTACGAATCTCCGCAGCCAGGTCTTTGTTATCTACCAGGAACTGCTTGGAGTTCTCTCGGCCTTGGCCCAGCCTGGTCGTCTTATAATTAAACCATGCCCCGCTCTTCTCAACCACATTGGCCAGAACCGCCAAATCGAGCAGATCGCCTTCATAGCTGATTCCGCGATCGAACATGATATCGAACTCGGCATCGCGGAAGGGCGGGGCGATCTTGTTCTTTACCACGCGGGCCCGCGTGCGTGCGCCCACACTCACTTCGCCTTCCTTAATCGTCTGCGTCCTGCGGACGTCGATACGCACCGATGAGTAAAACTTCAGCGCGCGTCCGCCTGGCGTGGTTTCCGGATTGCCGAACATCACGCCAATCTTCTCTCGAATCTGGTTGATGAAGATCACCGTGCATCGGCTCTTGGAAATGGCCCCGGTCAGCTTGCGGAGCGCCTGGCTCATCAGCCGGGCCTGGAGACCCATATGGCTGTCGCCCATTTCGCCTTCAATTTCGGCCCGCGGAATTAGTGCCGCCACCGAATCGATCACAATCACATCGACCGCATTGGATCGCACGAGCAATTCACAGATTTCCAGCGCCTGCTCGCCGGTATCGGGCTGGGATACAAGCAGGTCATCAAGCTTCACCCCCAGCCGCTTGGCCCAGGACGGATCCAGGGCGTGTTCGGCGTCGATAAATGCCGCCACGCCGCCCATGGCCTGCGTGCTGGCAATGATGTGCAGGGTGAGGGTGGTCTTGCCCGACGATTCCGGCCCAAAAATCTCCAACACCCGGCCCCGCGGCACGCCAAAACCGCCTAAGGCAATATCCAAACTCAGCGATCCGGTAGGGATGCCATCGATGTGCGTCCGGGCTTGCCCGTCCAGCTTCATCACCGCACCTTTGCCAAACTGCTTTTCGATTTGTTGCACCGCCCGGGTCAGTGCCGAATCTCGGGCTGGATCCCGTGGGGGTTCTTTCGCGCCCGCAACCTTGGGAATTTCACGAACGACCGGAGCAACCGCGACTTCGACCGATGCCTTTTTGGGATCGGACTTTTCCAGAACCTTAGCCATGACGAGCCTTTCCGCCGGGTATGTTTGTCAGCCGGCGAGTGTGAGGGGAATCGAACGGGCAATGTGAGACGATCTGCTTGATTTGGGCCAGAAAGGCCCGACCTCGCCGCAAGATCGCAGGATCACGTATTGGCCGACCGAATCACCCTCGTTTTTTTGTGACTGCAGGCGAGCCGGACCATCCATCTGGGCCAACATTTGGCCCAAAATCAGCCCGCTCGCAACTGAACTCGACGCCAGTCACACGCGTCCGTGTTCAGTGTTTGTTCGGATTAACAATAGCCTAAAAATCGGCCCGATCAAGCGCTAAACATCAATCTTTTCAAAAAATATTCTAGCCCTCGGATTGCACACCTGCCGGGGCTTCTTTTCGAATGCGATTGCTCGCCGGGATGCCCGTCGCTGCGTGCCAGGCCGGCACGTCTTTGCTCACCACCGCGTTGGCACCAACATAGCACGACCGGCCGATCGTCACTTGTCCGATGACCTTGGCCCCTGCGAAAATCGCCGTCCGGGCGTGGATTCTCGGCCAGCCGCCGTTCCAGTTGCCCAATGTCACCTGTTGGAAGATGGAAACCTGCGATCCGATGCGGATTTGCTGGGCGACGATCACGCCTTGCGGGTGGGGCAGATACAGGCCCGGACCGATCCGGGCGCTGGATGGAATCTCCGCATCGGTCAACTGGAACCGCAGGATTGCCAGGCAGATGTCGACTGGAAGCAGCAGGAGTTTCAGCCCCATGCCCGCCGACTTGCGCGCCCGCCGCACGCGATAACCGGCTGTCGTCCAAAAACCCTTGGCCGATTTCCATGCCTTGCCATACCGCCGAGCGTCGCAGGTCAGCAGCATCAGCAGGAAGCGCAGGGATTGTCGATCGGGCGGTCGTTTCACTGGCTTTCCTCGCTTCTCATAATGACAGCTCATTCAGGCGATGCATCGTCGCCCTGCGCGTGCTCGTTGCCCAGCACTTCGTCAATCACCGGCCGCACGGTGTCGTATTCAAACCCACGCCGCAAAAGCAGCCCCGCCAGGCGCCTGCGGGCAACCACCGGATCAAGCCTGCGCAGCGCGGGGGCTTTCTTCTGCGCCAATTCGCGGGCCGAGGCCAGACTGTCGTGGGCATCATATACCGTTTCCAGCGCCCGTCGGGCGGTCTCGCCTTTCACCCCGGCCTTCATCAGTTCGATGCGCGCCCGATTCTTGCCGTGATGCTTGTGCTGCGCCGCCGACTGCGCCTTGGTCGTCGCAAACCGCGCGTCGTCGATGTAGCCCATGCGTTCGAGATTCTCGATCACTTCCTGGATGATCCCCGCTGTAAACTCCCCCCGCGCCAGCTTCCGTTCCAATTCCGCCCGGCTGTGTAATCGCTGGCCCAGCAACCGGGTCGCTTTGTCGAAACATTCCTGCACCACCTCGCCCAGCTCAATCTCCCGCAGCGTCTCGGCCGAAATAGTCATCCCTTCGCGCAATCGAAACCGCGCGACTACGTTCACATTCAGCCCAAACGCGAACTGGCCATCGACGTAAACGTTCCTGCGATTGGCGCGCCGTTTCTGCTCGATAATTTTCGTAATCGTTGGCATGACCGAATCCCGAATTTATCGCCCGGTGACGGGCATGTCACTTTTCACCTGACTTGTCGAACACCGCCGGACTTTGGCAATGACGGTTCGGCCCGGGAGCGTCAGCGGAACAAGGTGCTCGGAGACGCACATTTTGCCCGCGGAAAGAGCTTGGGCAGCTTCGCCGATTTTAGCCCCGCCGTTGTCGACTCCAAAAACCTGAGAGGGTGAGGCGTACCGGCCACCAGCCTTCTCACCGGTTGGTCCGGTCACACACCAGGCTGGCACGGCGAACACTAAGAATTGCCCGGGATGGGTGGTTCTCATCAATGTGGGGAAAGACAAGGTATAAGTCGACCAGACCGCTGTGATTTCGCGGAAATTCGCGGACTTTTGGGCCGATCGGGGGTAAACTGGTGTTACGGCAATGCGTACATAACAATGACATAACCCAGTAAGCTCGTGTTTCTGGCACCCCAGACTGAGAAAACCGACCGCAAGCGGTCAGAATTATGTCACTTTTGGTACACTTTGTGTACACATTTTTATGGGGCGTAATTTCATAAGTGTCTATTTTAAAATGGCTTAAGGAAAACACGCGAAAAAAGGCGAAAATTTAAATGTCGCGGGTGGCGTCAATGGATGGGCTGAAATGAAATTGCTAACCGGCTTTATTTTCTGGGTGGTATTGAGTGTCGCTGGGGGCGCTGCTGGCGATGTCGTACATCTCAAGGACGGCACGACCCTCGAAGGCGACGTGAAGAAGACGCCGGACGGCTGGGTGGTGCGTCAGGCCGACGGCACGCTGACGCCGGTGCAGGCCGGTGACATCGGCTCGATCGAGCTTAAAGGCGTTTCTCCTTCGCCGGACAGGGCCTTGGCGACCAACTTCACTTCATTGCGCCGGGCGATCGACAACAGCATCGACCCAAAGCAGGCCATCGAGCGCTATCAGCGATTCATCGACCAGAATCCGCAAACTCCACAGGTCGAAGAGGCCCGGAAGGAAATCGGCATCTGGCAGGACCGGCAGGCACGCAACTTGGTGAAGTGGCAGACCCAGTGGCTGACCGCTGATGAAGTCAAACAAAGAATCCAATCGGCAACGGACCGGGCCGAGGAGGCCCGGCAGCTATTAAAGCAGGGGCGGGTGAAAGAGGCCGATGCCATACTGGCCAAGGTGCTGGCTGATGATCCGGCCAATCCCACCGCGATGTACCTGCACGGCGTGGCGCTCTATCGGCAGGAGCAACTTGGCCCGGCCAAGAAACAGTTTGAAACGCTGGCGGGCATTTTGAAGGACCATGCCCCGACGCTCAACAACGCCGCAGTCGTTCTCTGGCGACAGAAACGCTATCCCGAGTCGCTTAATTTCTTCGACCAGGCCATGGTGGCTTCGCCAAAGAACAAGACCATTTTGAGCAACGTCGCCGAGGCGCTGAACGAACTTCCCGACAACCAGCGCAGCGGGCAAGTGGTGCAGAAAATCACCCGGCATTTTAATGAGCAGGATAACGAGCTTCAGACGGAACTGTCGGCAGCGGGGTGGTATCGATGGGGCGCCACCTGGGTCAACCAGCAGCAGCTCGATGATCTGCGCGCCCGGCAGAAGGAGATCGATACGAAGCTGTCGGCGATGGCCCAGGAGTTTGATGCCACGCGCCAGCGTATCGACCGGATGGACCGGGACATCGACGACACCGAGCGCAGCGTCCGCAGGATCGAGGCCGCGAGTTACGCACGCGATCTCAACGGCAATCTGGTGCGCATCGCCTTTCCGCCGCTCTATTATGAGCTGCAGGATGATGCCAATCGGCAGCGGGCGCTGCGCGCGTCGGAATTGACCAAGCTGGACGCGTTGCGAAACGGGGCAGCGGCGATGAAGCAACAAGGCCCGACGCCCAAGTTCACGGGCATTCAGCGAATCATTGATGTGGAAGGTACGCCGATGCTGAAATTGCCGACCCCAGTGCTATCGACTGCCCCCGCGACACAGCCGACGACCATGCCAGCGCCGACAACCACAGCCTCGTCCCAGCCGGCCACGTCGCCGGGCGGAGATTAAAAGGAGCCGCGATTCAGGCGAACGACATGGCGCGGTTTGCCGGCTCGTCGATGTCGATTTCAATCGGCTCCTGGATGCACGTCGGGTCCAGCCCGATGCGCGCCTCGTCGCGATGCGTCTCGACGATGAGCAGGAGGGATTGACGGAGGTTCTCTCGACACTGATCGAGCGTGCGGCCGTGGGAGATGGTTCCGGGAATTTCTTCCACCCATCCCACGAACGCGCCGTTCGTCTGCGGCTTGATGATGGTGTGGTATCGTTGGAGCATCGGCGTATTTTGCGCCTGCCCAAGCCTAAAGGTCAAGAAAAACTTTTTGGACTAACGCATCTGGTTGATGCGAATATCGAGAGAAGTGCCCGAGAGACCCAGGCGGAAGCCAGATAAGGGCCGCAGATTATGGAGATTACGCAGATGGGTTTTTACTTCTGTCCCGCTCTGAAAAACTCCGCAATCGGCGGGTTTCTCCGATCTAAATGATCTTCGTATTAACGAAGTAGAATTATTTCAGGTTAAGGAACTCGTACATATGCTGGTCAAAGACTTTTTGAGCCTGCGGGTCGGCCAGCGGAAGGCGCATCTCGTTGATGACCTTGGTGCCCATGCCGATCCACTCGCGCCAGCAGTCGCCGCACACGTTCTCGAAGATGATCTTGCCCTGGGCGTTGCTGAAAGGGGGCCGCGGCATCCTGGGCTTGGCCAGCCCGCAGCGGCGACACTGCACCTGGCCTTCGCCGGCCACCGGTGCCGTTGCGGCCTTAGGCCCTTCAGGAACTGGCGCACCCAGTTCACCCAGCATCCGGGCCATCTCCCCGCGCGGCAGCATGTCCCCCCGCGCGTCGGCCACTTTCACCCCGGCCGTCAGTTGCGCAATGGCGTCGTCCTTGCGATTGACTTTGAGCAGACAGGAGGCAAGTAATTGATAGACCTTGCTGAGGTTAGCGTTCAGATCGATCGTGCGCTCAAACGCCGCGATCGCTTCATGCCACAGGCCCCCGTCCATGTAGGCCCGGCCCAATGAAAAGTGGCCCAGCTCATTGTTCGGGTCGTCGCTGGCCATCTTTTTAAATTGCTCGATCCGCTGAACGTCTGCCATGAAGTCTCCATGAAAAAATAAAGTCGAACCGCCGATTATAGCCGGTGATCGGCCAGACACACGCGCCCGGGCAGCGCGAAATTTCGCCGATTGATACCGCTTTAGTGGCCGCTGCAGGGTATGCAAAATTCACCGGGATTTTGCCTTCCTTTTGTAAAGCGGGTACCGTTTCCAGCCTCTATGGACTGTCCCTTTTGCAAGGCGGATAAGGAAAGTTTGAAGGTCATCGATTCGCGCGGCTGTGATGACGGCCGGGCGATCCGTCGGCGCAGGGAGTGTGTCAAATGCCGGAAGCGTTTTACCACCTATGAACGCGTCGAGCAGCAGATCAAGTTGACGGTGATAAAGCACGACGGCCGGCGCGTGCCCTGGGATCGAAACAAAATCGCCCAGGGTCTTGGACGCGCCTGTTTCAAACGCCCGGTGGCGCAGGAAGACCTCACGCGCATTGTGGACGAAGTTGAAGAGCAGGTCTTCCTCGAGCACGACCGCGAGGTTCCCTCGCAGGCGATTGGGCAGTTGGTCACCGAGCGGCTGCGCAGGTTGGACCAGGTCGCGTACGTTCGGTTCGCCAGTGTGTATAAGAAATTCGCCACGCTGGATGAACTGGTGGAAGAGGCCCGGGCGGTGATCGACGCGCGGCGGTTTGACGATCCCTCACAGGGAAGGCTTTTTACCGAGCCGTCCGCTCCGCAAGCATCGGACAATGGCACGGGCACCAAGCGACCCGAGGCCAAGCCCATCAGGCACAGACCGGTGACGCCCACAAGCTAGGCACGTCAACTCCTGTGATGCGCGTCC
>JBBQSU010000066.1:0-19223 GCA_038234815.1 Tepidisphaerales bacterium
GGGCATGTTGGGCTTGATGGTGATCCTCGGCCTGCAATGGAGCTGGGCCGGGCTGATCATTCGCGGGTGCGGGCTGATGGCCGGCACGAGCCTGATGCCCTTGCGCGTGCTGGCGGTGGCCGGGGTTTGGACCGCGAGCGAATACTTCCGCGGAAGTTTCCCGTGGAATGGCCTTCCCTGGCTGTTTCTCGGACACACACAAACCCCGGCGCTGGCGATGTGCCAGGTCGCCGATCTGGCCGGAGTGGCGGGAGTCTCGTTCTGGGTCGCCAGCATCAATGTCGTGCTGGCGATGCGCTTCCTTCATCGGCAAACCCCACAGCAATGCTTGGCGTCGATGGCGATGGTGGCCACGCTCTTGCTCGCGGTTTTCACGTACGGCTGGTGGCGAATGGGGCAAACTTCCAAGACGACTTCCCCCGGCATCAACGTGATGGTCGTGCAGTCCAACTATCCGCAAAGCAACACCGGCGATAAAGGCGCATCAGCCGAGACGATGGTCGATTTCCATGTTCAGACCACTCGCAAGGCCCTTACGGCCAATCCGCGAACCGATCTGGTCGTCTGGTCCGAGACCATGATGCCTCCGCTAAACAAAAGCGCGCGACGTCGCGCGCGGGCGTTTAGTGGTGGGGAGATTTGGATCGATGCCCACCATCAAATCCAAAACCTGGCCCAGGAATTTGGCACGTCCTTCCTCGTCGGCGGGCTGACCCTCGACGGCTGGGACGAAGACCTGCTCGCACACGATCGCAGAAACAGCGCCTTTTTCTATGAAGCCACGGGCCTCCCCTCTGACGCTCGCTATGACAAAATCCACCTCGTCCCCTTTGGCGAATTCGTCCCCTTCAAAGACGGCTTTCCCTTGCTCTATCGTTTCTTTATGAGCTTCAGCCCCTATCCTTATGACTACTCAATCTCCCCCGGTGACGCCGATCACCTCACGGTATTCCGCGCGGCCGGGGCGAGCTTCGTCACGCCCATCTGTTTTGAGGATACTGACGCCTGGCTGGTGGCGCGAATGTTTCGATCCGGCGAGGGCAAACGCGCCGATCTACTGGTCAACCTGACCAATGACGGCTGGTTCAAGAGCGATGAAATGCCCCAGCACCTTCAGGCGGCGACGTTCCGAAGCATCGAAAACCGCGTGCCCACCGCCCGGAGTGTAAATACGGGCATCAGCGGGTTTATCGATTCGACGGGCAGGGCTTACAATCTTGTGCCGCCTGGCACAGAAGGCGTCTCGGTTGCACAAATTCGCTTCGATTCCCGGTATACTCTTTTCACTCGACTGGGCGAGTGGTTTGGCTGGGGCTGGATGATCTTTGCCAGCCTGCTGGCCACGGGCGGGCTGGTGCAGCGGTTTATTCGGCCGGGCCGGGTGAAAAACTAAGCCGCCGTCGCATCAAAAAGAGTGGGCTAAGGCCTAATTTGCAAGGAACAATCATGCTAAAGCACTGGATCATCGGTTTGCTGGGTTTGTGTCTTCTGACGACAGGCTGTGGGCACAAAGGCGCAGAAGCGCGCGCCAGCAAGCGCCTAGCAGCTCCCTCGGTGCCGGCCAAGGAATGGATGCCCCTGGATCGCAATCTGCAATCGCGCGCTCGCAATGAGATAGACCTGGCAGCGGCATCGGATGACATGCTATCCCGCGCGCACGCCATCGAGGCCATGCGCCAAACTTATCAGCGCGAATACGAATTGCTCATCGTCCGCATGCTGAGCGATCGCTCCCCCATCGTGCGCAAGAGCGCCGTGCTGGCTGTGGGCGAACTGAAGCTCGCTGGCGCGCTGCCCATGGTCCGGTCGATGCTCGACGACAACGACCCCAACGTCCGCGTGGCCGTGCGTTTTGCGCTGCATGTACTCGGAGATACTTCCAACAGTCACGACCTCGAAGCGTATGCGCGGGATTCCTCCCGCGAAGTTCGCGCCGATACCGCCATGGTCCTGGGCCTGATGAAAGAACCCACCGCCATCAACGTCCTGCGGGTGTTATGGCATGACAAAGAGGCGATCGTGCGGCTTCAGGCCTGCGAGGCCATGTGGAAACTCGGCGACGAACGTGGGATGGAGGAACTTATCGCCGCCACCCTCAGCGCTTACGTGGACGATCAGATGTTTGCCTATTCCGGCCTAGCCGCGGGCAAAGACCCGCGCGTCATAGAGCACATCCGGGTGGGCCTGGTCAGTGACTATGCCGAAGCCAGCCTGGTGGCCGCCCGGGCAATGGGCGATCTTGGCTCGGACGCGGGGTATGGCGTGGCCCTGATGTACGTCGGCAGCAAGGTGCCGCACCAGCGGTCAATGGCCGCGATCGCCTTTGGCGCGATCCGCAGGCCCGATGCCCAGCCCATGCTCGACAAATTGCTGCGTGACAAGGACCCCGACGTCCGTCTCGCCGCCGCAGTCGGCATCCTTGAACTGGCCAAGCCGCGTCCGATCTAGGGTCGTGTCTACTCTGAATGCATCAACTGCTATGACACCCATTGATACTTCCACCGTTTTGCAGCACCTGAACTGGCGCTATGCCACCAAGCTGTTTGATCCGTCGCGGAAAATCTCCGATGCCGATTGGAAGTCGCTGGAGGAAGCGATCGTATTGACCCCCAGCAGCTATGGCCTTCAGCCCTGGCGGTTTTATGTCGTCACCGATCAGGCCGTCAAAGAGCAACTGTCGGTCCACTCCTGGGGGCAGAAGCAGCCGGCGATGTGTTCGCATCTGCTGGTGTTGACGGCCAAGAAGCGACTGGGAGAAGCCGAGATTGGCAATTTCGTGAGCAGGACCGCCGAGGTGCGCGGCGTGCCCGCCGATTCGCTGGCGGGCTATCGCCAGATAATGATTCAGACGATGAGCAGCCTTGCTGGGGAGAACCGCATCGACGACTGGGCGCAGAATCAGGTCTATATCGCCTTGGGCGCTTTCATGACCATTGCGGCCATGATGAACATCGACACCTGCCCGATGGAAGGTATCGACCGGGCGAAGTTTGATGAGGTCTTAAAACTGAAGGACACGGGCTACGCGACGGTCGTCGCCTGCCCGGCAGGCTATCGAGCCGCCGGCGACAAATACGCCCACCTGCCCAAGGTGCGTTTCAAACACGCCGACGTGATTCATCGCGTGTAAGACATTGGCAGAGCCTGTCCCAGTGTCTACACGTCCAGATTCTTCACTTCCAGCGCGTGCTCCTCGATGAACTTGCGTCGCTGTTCGACGTTCTCGCCCATGAGGATGCTGAACATGCGTTCGGCCTCGGAGGCTTCCTGCAAAGTCACGCGTAATAGCACGCGCTTCGTGCGGTCGAGCGTCGTTTCCCAGAGCTGCTCGGCGTTCATTTCGCCAAGGCCTTTGAACCGCTTGATCTCGATTCCCTGTTTGGCAATGGCAAAGAGTGAATCCATCAGCATTTCCACGCCGGGCACTTCGTAGGTCTTTTCTTCGTTCCTAAAGGCATACTTGGTGCTGAGTTTTTCCCCGCTGACGCTTTCTTCCTGCGTCAGGAAATAGTCGTCGATGGCGATGCCGTGGCTTGCCAGTTCGGCGATGAGTTTTTCAAGCTCGCGGGTCTCGTGCAGTTCGTTGTTTTTCTGCAAACGCGGGCCTTGGACGGCCGGGGCATCCTTAGCCTCGCGGGCCTCGCCAACTACCGCGCCGCTGGTGCGCAATAGTTCGTCGCGTTCGTCGGCCGAATAGGGGAAATAGTCCGTTCCCTCGATGACCACATGAAAGCGCGGGAATTGCCCCTTCTCGTCGCGCTTGGCCAGGAAGTCGGCAAAGTCGATTCCTCGCCGCTTGATCACACCGACCAGTTCTTCAAGCTTGCCCAGCAGTTCAATCATGCTGGCCAGTTCATCCCCAGTGATGAGCTTGGTCTCGATGCCGTCCGTGCGAATGACCAGCGTGGTGCCTTCCAGCCCCAATTGGGTAAGCGTGGCCCGCATCGCCCGCTCGTTCAGAACGTATTCGTCCTTGCGTTTGCGCGTCACCAGGTAAAGCGGCGGCTGGGCCACGTAAATTCTTCCCGCGCGGATCAGTTCCTGCATGTGCCGAAAGAAGAAAGTGAGCAAAAGCGTGCGGATGTGCGAACCGTCCACGTCGGCGTCGGTCATGATGATGATCTTACCGTAGCGGCGCTTTTCCAAATTGAAGTCGTCCCGAATTCCGCAGCCCAGGGCTTGAATGATCGTGCGGATTTCCTCGTGCCCCAGCATCTTTACCAGGTTGGCTTTTTCGACGTTGAGAATTTTTCCCTTCAGCGCCAGGATCGCCTGGATTTCCGAATCGCGGCCCTGCTTGGCCGATCCACCTGCCGAATCGCCTTCGACCAGGAACAGTTCGGTGTCTTCGTTGGATTTGGATCTGCAATCGGCCAGCTTGCCGGGCAGGCCACCGCCTTCAAGGCTGTTTTTTCGACGGGTGAGTTCACGGGCTTTGCGCGCGGCCTCACGGGCCTCGGCGGCCAGCACCCCTTTCTCAAACATCACCCTGGCGTCCTTGGGATTTTCCTCCAGATAGGCCGCCAGACGCTCGTTGACCGCCGACTGCACGAACGATTCGACCTCGGTGTTGAGCAGCTTGTCCTTGGTTTGCGATTCGAACTGGGGTTCGGGAATTTTCACGCTGATGATGGCGGTCAGGCCTTCCCGAAGGTCATCGCCGGTGGGCTTCACTTCCTTCACCCAGTTCATGCGTTCGGCGTGGCGGTTAATCGCGCCGGTCAGGGCCATCTTAAATCCGCTCAAATGCGTTCCGCCGTCGTGATTATTGATGTTGTTGGCAAAGGCCAGCAGGGTTTCGTTGTAGGCGTCGGTGTACTGCATCGCCACGTCCACTACCAGCTTCTGCGCCAAGTCTTCCTTGTTGAAGCAGACCACGTTATGCAGCGCGTTTTTCGCGGAGTTCAGGTGCTTTATGTAGTCCACTAGGCCGTCGTCAAACTTGAACGTCTCACTCTTATTCACGCGGTCGTCGGTGAAGATGATTTCGACCCCGCTGTTGAGATAAGCCAGTTCGCGCAGCCGCTGGGCGAGGGTTTCAAACACGAAGTTGATGTCAGGAAAGAGGGTGGCATCGGGCTTGAACGTCACCTTTGTGCCGGTCTTGTTGGTCTTGCCGATTACTTTCAAGTCGCTGCTTTTTCGGCCGCGCTCGTATTCCATGTGGTGAATCTGTCCGTCGCGGGAGACTTCGACTTCAAACCATTCGGAGACGAAATTGACAACCGATGCGCCCACGCCGTGCAGCCCGCCCGAGGTCTTGTAGGCGCTGTCGTCGTTGTGTTCGAATTTTCCACCGGCACCGAGTGTTGAAAACACGACCTCAACCGTGGGAATTTTTTCTGTCGGATGCGTGCCGACAGGGATTCCACGGCCGTCGTCGATCACAGTGCAACTGCCATCGACATTGATGCTTACGGAAATGAACCGGGCGTGACCGGCCAAGGCTTCGTCGATCGAGTTATCGACGATCTCGTAGACAAGGTGATGCAGCCCGCGCGGATTGTAGCCGCCGATGTACATGCCCGGCCGGGTGCGGACGTGTTCCACGTTATCCAGCACCCTAATCATGGCCTCGTTGTAGACCGGCCCTTCAGGCTTGGCTCTTGCAGGCTGGGCGGGGGTTTCATCCGTGTTTTGCGCTTCGGCCATTCATGCTCCTGGGGAAACGCTCTATTATCAATAAATCAGGCGCGATTGCCATGCGGCGGAGCATAGTTTTGGATCGAAATGATGCCCCAGTGGCGCGTGTGACGGATCGCCACTAGCGCTGTTCAGGATCCGAAGCCGGGGCTGTCGTAGGGGCCTGAGCCGGCCAGGTGACTTTGGCGACGTACCCCAGTTGCGCAAGTGTTTGGCCGACAGGCCCTTTGGTGCGTTTGTTCAACACATATTGAGTCGTTTCGCCGGGCTTCTCGTCGATATAGAGTGGGGCCACCACTCCGCCGGTAAAGGACTGGCCGTCGAGCAGTTTGACGGTGTAGGTCAGCTCGCGGGCAGGGTAGGTTTTTCCAGAAAATTCCTTCACGTCGCTCCCGCTGGCGATGAAATGCCATTCCTTTTCGTCCCGCTCCCAAACCACGTTGGCATCCATCGACGCCAACAGTTCAATCGGTACGTCGCGGTATTCCTTCGTGCCCTCGTCGTAAAAGCGAATGGGTTTTTCGGCGGTAGATCGGATCGGGCCGGTGTGAATCGAGCCGTCACTGAGGGTGATGGTCCCCTTGCGGATGGGCTCATCCGCCTGTTTTGAGATCAAAGGCGTCTGGCTGCCCGGCGCGGCAACCGGGAGGGTCGCCGGCTGCGATGCTGGGGCGCTGGTAGACTGCTTCATCAGCCAGTCCACGGTAGCATCTTGGGCCGACAATTGACCGGCCGCGGCCGTTAAGATCAGCCCGCCCAGCCAGCCGGCGCGCCAGTAAAAGGGCGAACAAGATTGCATGGAAGCCTATCCTTTCTCGAATCGGGCCAGACAGTCCGTAAGATCATACCGCCATGGGCTTCCAACCGTTGCACGATTCAGTCGATCAAATGCCGCCAGGGGCTTGGGCGGTGGGGGTGTCGGGGGGCAGCGACAGCGTGGCGCTGCTGCGACTCTTGCAGCAAAGCGAAGCGCTTCGGCTGCATGTCGTGCATCTGGACCATGAAACCCGGGCCGAGAACAGCACCGGCGACGCCCGCTTCGTTGCCGATCTGGCCGCGCGGCTCGATCTGGCCTGTACCGTCAAGCGCCGTTCGGAGATCGAGCCGGGCCTTTCAGGCCTGCCGGCGAATACTTCGGCTCGGTATCGCGCACTTCGCCTGGGGTTATTCCGGGAAGTGGTGAAGAACGAAGGCTTACGCGGGGTGATCTTGGCCCATCAGGCCGACGATCAGGTTGAAACGCTATTGCTGCGGTTGCTACGCGGCAGCACCGCCGAATCGGCATTGACGGGGATGCGCCCGTTCGCGACGGTCGGCGGGCTGCAAATCGCACGCCCATTGCTCGACCATCGCCGGGATACGTTGGGAGAGTACCTGCGATCGATCGGTCAAGCCTGGCGAGACGATGCCAGCAATTCCTCGGAGTTGTACCAGCGGAATCGCCTGCGGAAATGGTTGGCCAACCGCCCGGGAGTATTTGAGGCAACATTGGCGTTGGCCGGCGCGATGCGTCGGCTCGCCGAATGGCAGCGGTCGGCAGCCCCGGTTCTACCCGAAGCCTTTGCTCGCAGCCTACTTACAGGCATGCCGATAGTCCTGACCGAGCCAGCCGCCCGGCGGTGGCTGGCCGATCGCGGGGTGCCAGCCGACCGGCTCACTTCGCAGATCGCGCAGCGCCTGCTGCGCCTCTCTGCCGATGCCGCCCAACCCGCGCAACAGCACTTCCCGGGCAAAATCACCGTCCGTAGGCGCGGGGGAATGATCTTCACTGAGCCCGCTGGCTGATAGTTAGGTGTATGTTATCCGGTAATCCCTGACCCCCCCTTGCGGTCCTAATGCTTACCCTTTCGACCGCAGTTCGACCATAATATATTTCGATTGGGTTAAGTAGACCCATACCTGTTTCTGGTTCAAACCAAGGAGTTTCTCATGAAACGCGGATCGATATTTATCGTGGCCTTGTCGATGCTTGCCCTGTCGCCGTTTGCCATGGCCGTGGATGCTGCGGGGCCGTGGGAATTTACCCTCAGCGGGGCGGGCAACAATAACAAGGATTTTAACGCCGGTGCCTTCGGGGCTAACCTGTCGTTGGGGTACTTTTTCAACGACGTGGTAGAGCTTTCCGGTCGCCAGACAATTACCTATGGTGATAGTGGCCCGACCACCTCGTGGTCAGGCAGCACGCGAGTCGCGGTCGATTTTCACTTCCCAGTAAGCCCGCACCTTCGGCCGTTCATCGGCGCCAACCTCGGCTTTGTCTATGGTGACGGCGTGCATGACACTATGGAAGCGGCCCCGGAAGCCGGCCTCAAGTATTTCGTGAATAACACTACATTCCTGTTCGGCATGGCCGAATATCAGTTCTTTTTCGATAACTCCGATTCACTGGATTCCGGTTTTGATAACGGACAGTTCGTCTACACGATTGGTATGGGCTTGCGGTTCTAAACAAGCCGGAGTGTAAACAACCCAATCGAGCGGGGCGGGTGCCACAGGTACCCGCCCCGATTTCGTTGGGTGCCAAGTCAAAAGCAGATCGGTCCGAATGTTGACGACTCCCCAGCCGCTCACGGCAATTCGGAGGGTTTTTCAGTCGGGACCTTTCGGTCATTTAGGACGATCGTCCCCGCGGCGATGTCGCCAATGCGCTGCTTGAGTGGCGAGTAGAGCATCAAGATGAGCGGGGCGCCCATCAGCCAGAGGTCGGCCACGCGGATGACATTTCGCAGCAGAATCGCCCGGATGGTCGGACGGGATCCCGTCAGGGTGGTCACGCGCAAGCGGAACAGCATCTTGCCGATGGATCGGCCAGTCAGCAGTTCCAGCAGGGTGACGTGGCCGACGTAGGCCGCGCCGGCCAGCAGGATCGGCACAAATCTCGCTGTATCGAGTTGATTAAGGGCTTCGATGCCCGAGCGGGCGACGATCACGGCAACAGTGATGAGCAGGGGCAGGGCGTCGATCAGCCCCGCGGCAAATCGTACCCCCAGCCCGGCCAGCGGAAGCTTGCCCGCCCGGGCGATCGTCTCGGCCATTGCCGGCCGTTGGCGCAGCGCGCTGAGAATCGAGAACATCAGCGCCAGCATCACCAGCGTGCCCAGGTAATTGACCAGCGGCGACTGGATCACCGGCATCGGAAGTTGCAGCACTGCGGTCTGGCCGATCGGCTGGCCGAGCAGGTCGAACTTCTGCTCCTGAACGGCCGCGCCATCGGTGAAGAGCAATCGCAGTCGTTCGCCGGCGATGGTGACAGTCCGAACTGCATTCGGTTTGATCGAGGTCGTCGTCACCAGCGGGACAATGACAGGGGGGTCGGCATCGACTTTGGCGACGCTGCCGGTGCCTTGCGTCCCGGAGAGAAACAGCAACGCCGACGACGCCCCGGAGACCAGCGAGAACTGCGCGATCGGCTCGCCAGAATTGATCGGGTGTTCATCAACCCACTGATTTTGCGCGTTAAATCGGGCCAGGTGGACACTTGCCTCCCCGTCCTGAACCGCGACGACTGCGGCGTGCGCGGCCAGCGTCATGCTGACCCGGGGCGGAAGACTGGCCGGGTCCGAAGGCTGCATCGTTTCAGGAAGCTGGCTGACGGGAATCCAATCGGATCGATCCAGCCGAACCAGCACAAGCCGCGCCGGTGACAGGGGGGCATTGGCGGTTGAAGGCCCTGCTTCCGGTCGGGTCGCGGGGTGACTTGACGGTCCGGTCGTTGCTTCTGACGAACGCGCCAGTTTGGTCAGGGCTTCAATCCCGCCGGGCACACTGGCGACGCCCCAGAACGACTTGTCGTCCCCGGCGATAGCCAGCAGTTTCCCCGCGCCGACGCGTGCGCCTTGTGTCTGGGCACTTTGCCAGACGATCAGCCAGGTGCCGTCGTCGAGCAGGGCCGCCAGTTGTTCCCCGCGACGCGTCAGGCTTTTCACCGGTGCGCTGATCAAAGCCAGGGGCTTCCACGTTTCGCCGGCACCGGACTGCCGGGTAAAGAGGCGGGTATATCGCGCCGGCGGCTGGGCGTCGGGCACGGAGCTTGTCAGGCCGAGGTAATAGTGATCGGCACCGGAAAAGGCCACCAGGCCCGTGGGCGGCGAGGTTTGGGTATTATCCTGCGCGACCGCTGCGGGCGCGATAAAAATCCCGAAGAGCAGGAGTCCGATCAGACGGCTAATGATCGTTCTTGGCATGAAGTTCGATTACATGGGAAACGCCGGGGTCGGCTGGAAATGCGAAAGACCGCTGGTTCGGCAGCCCGCCGCGGCTAATTTTCATATCACTCAACTCGAAAGACATTTTGGCGCCGGTGAGGGGAAAAAACAACCGATATTCCGTCGCAATCCGGGGCTTCGGGCCGGCCTGGCCGGTTTCGACCGGCTGGTGGTTGGACAAAAACGCCCGCAAGGTTACGCGGCCGTCGGCATCAAACAGCAGCACGCTGCGCGGCAGCTTGGTCGCCCGGTCATACCACACCTCGCGCTGGGCAACCCAGCGGTCGGTTCGCCTGACGTTCCAGACCAGCATGTAAGCGTCGGCATCGTTATTAAACCGCAACACCGGTGCCGGTTCGTGCAACAACTCCGTGTCGATCGGACCGACTCCCAGCACCGCTAAAAGCTGGTCGGGCCGGATGGGCACGTCGGCGGGGTCGAAAGTGTCGATCTGCGAATACTCACCCCACCACATCGTGTCCAATTCCGGCAAGATCGTCAGCCAGAACCGCTCGGCATTGCTGCCGATCTCGAACACCCGGCCGGCCAAGGCCTTGTTGCCGATCAATCGCAAGGACTGTGGGGACTGATACATGAGCACGCCGTCGCCATTGACGAACTCCGGGTCCTTTTTCTTATTTGGGATCGTGGCCTCAAAATAATGTCTGGCCCAAAGCGTCGGCACCCGCTGGTTATTGGCGTTGATTTCAGTAATCACCTCTGGCAGGGTGTCGGTCTTGCCGAAATACCCCCGCGGGACTTGGCCGGGTCGATCGATCGGTCCACAGCCAGCGACAAGGCCGGCGCAGAACAGCAGACACAGCCCGAGCAACCGAAGAGCGTGTTTTGGGAGACTTATGTTCATTGGCGGTGTGCCCGTGAAGAAGCCTTACAGTTCTTCGTTGAGAATTTCGCTCAGTTGCTGGCTGACTTCCGACACCTGCGCCTCATTGAGACGCGGATTGAGCATCTCCAGCTTCTGATCCTTGCCCTTAACGCGCAGCGTCCAAAGTTCGCGGTCATGTTCGAACCGCGTGCCTTCATAAACCAACATGCGTTTGCGCATCAGGATCAGGCCGAGGACGAACCGGAAATTGACCTTCGCAGGTTCGGTGGTGTCGGCGAGGCGTTCAAAAAGTTCGCACAGCACCTGGTCATCTACGAAGAGTTGTTTCTTCTGTTCGTGCTGCCTGCGGACGGTCTGCCAGAATCCCAGGACGTCCTTGCGGTCCAGATTCGGCCAGCAGGCCATACAGACGTCGAGTCGCTCAAAACCAGCCGGAATTTCCCGCAGCGCCGCCATCAACTTCTCACCCGGCGGGATCTCCTGCTGGCAGCAGAGGCAGAGCTTGCCCTGTCGGGCCACGTCATAAGTGCCCGGTTTATTCGGCTTATTGGAAGCAACTGAGGCCATGGCCAATCACTTTACCACAAAGAAGCGGGAGTCTGTACCGCCGGGACCGATGGGAAAGCTGATGCGCTTTCCGCAGCGCGGGCAGGCGCCGGAATAGGATTTGCCGTCATGGGCTTCGTAGACACGGGCGTAAGTGGTGCAGCAGTCAAAGCGCACGCTTAAGAATCGACGCGGCGACCGGGCGGGGTCTTGCGCGTTGGGGGTATGCCCGGAAATGTCGAGCTTGTAATCACGCGGATCGGTCATCGCATCATCCCTGAGGATGGCGAGCCCAGATGCGCGGGGAAACCTGCTGCACGATTCCCGCTGCCCGGGTCAGCATCCGGCTGATGCCGGCTTCAACGTCGCGGCTGTCGCGCTCGTCGGTCAAGAGCGACAGGTTCACGCGCACGTTGTAAACCGCGCAGCGGACGGTGGCCATCGACAGATCGGCACAGACCGCCAGGTCAGAAAGGAGGTGCGGATTGACGAAATTCAAAACCCGGTCGCAAAGCTCCAGTGATGCGACCGCGGTAGCGCACATCGCCTGCGGGACGCGCACGCAGGCCAGCACCGCCGCAGGATATTTATCCTGTCGTTCGGCCGAATCCTCGGGCAGCTTCCGCAATCGCGAAAGCAATTCATAAGCCAACTGGTCTTCGACCATCAGTGCTTGAAAAAGCGCGCGGGCACGAGTGAAGGCTTCGAGCGCGGGCGTAAGTTCCTCCAGATAGGGCTGAAGGTCTTTCTTACCGACACTATAGTTGAGGGTCATTTCGCCCATTGATGCGGCCAACGCGCCAACCAGGGCCGCGATGCTTCCCCCGCCGGGCGTGGGCTGTTTGGCCGCAGCGGCATTCAAAAAAGATTCAATCGAGACGGTTTGATCTAACATAAAATTCTACTTTTCGATCGGCGTTCGTGTACCGGAATGAGTTTTCCAATACTTCAGAAATGTCAACATTCCGAACGCGCACACGTCACAAACGGGTGATCTGGTCGGGTCACGGACTCTCTATAAGTATAGACCGACCAAGCGGCCTGGCGTTAACGCGCGGGTGTTTTGTAGCCAAATTCTGAGCGATTTCAATGGCATTTACTATGGGTAAATTCGGCCTTCGCGTTCGTAGCGGTCGTCGGGCGCGATGCTGGTGTCACGCCAGCCGTACCAAATGCCCACCGCGGCGATGAGGGCATCGAGCGCATCGCCACCCGGATTGCGCATCATTATTCGCTCGGCCGCAGGCTCAAAATCGACCCATGGGCGCAGGCCGTTGAGAATGCGCTTGCGCGTGTGCCGGCGAATGGTTTCGAGCGGCCCCCCGGCCGGCTGCTTATAGCGATTGTGCGGCAGGCCCAGTCGCTTCAGCGTCGATCCCGGGCAGGCCTCGGCGACGATCCTATGAGCCGAACTGACCCGGTGCGGCTGGAACGGAACGATCGCCGTCGATATGTCCCCACTCAACGGCCGCAGTACGTCGCGCATTCCGTGAAAAGTCTGGCAGATGATTCGGTAGTGATAGCAGTCAAACGGCGTTTTGGTGAGTTTGTCGGTCACCCTGCGGATGTGCATCTCCCGACCCAGAGATCGAGCCACTTGCAGGCATTGACGCCCAAACGAATAGGCATCGCCGGACCAGGAATGGACCGCAGAAAGCTGGTCGGCCAGCCCGGCACAGGACGGCATGACCTCAATCGGCAGCGCGAAAGGAAAATCCATCCCCCAAAGCGCGCTCTTGCTGGCGGCGATCAAGCTCACCATGTGCGCAAGCGCCCCGGCCCGCTCTGCTGTACCGGCCAAAACTTCCAGCCGATCCAGCGTTTTCAAAACCAGCCGGTCGTCAGAAAGCACCTGACAGTCCGCAATCCAGATGTTCTGCCCGGCCAGCCTGGCTCCACTGAAATCCACACCAAATACTTGACGTATCTTCATCGAATTCTTTTCCGCTCGAAGGGCTTACTGGCTCTAACGAGCCGAGGGTAGCGGACCGCCGTCGCTGAATCGAGCGGGCCGCGGGTTAATTTCCCGCTGCCGTCGCCAATCGGCCGATAATCAGCCAATGCGTCCCCCGCTTGACCGCAGACGTCTGGGCTTTGTGTTGCTCGTTGCTCTTCTGGCCAGTTTGGCCGGGGCCAAGGCGGTACTGTTCGATACGCTCGACCCGGATTGCTTCTGGCACCTGAAAGTGGCCGAGGCGATCAAAGCGCAAGGCATCGGGCCGATCGTCGATGACCTTTCGTTTTCGTCACAGCGCACGCCGTGGACACCTTATTCGTGGCTGGCCGAACTGGGCATGAAGGGCCTGTGGGATGCGGGTGGATTTCGGCTGGCGGTGGCGGTGCAGGCGTTATTGCAGGCGGGGTTCGTTGTCGGCATTGCCCTGAGCGGGATCGAACTCGGCAAGACGGCCGGGGCTGACGAGCAGCGGTGGCCGATAGTGCTGGCGTCCGCGCTGGCGGGCTATTGGTCGCTGCCGTATCTCAGTTTCCGGCCGGTCACCATGGTGCTGGTGCTTCTGGCCTGGACGGCGTGGCTGCTCCTGCGCGACCGCCGGCTGCGGCAACGGTCGGCGGGAGTCTGGCTCGTCGCTCCCGTCACGCTGCTGGCAACCAACATGCACCTGTTCGCGTTCTTCATCCCCGTTTGGGTGATGTGCCTCTTGGTTGGCGACACCATCGACTTGGCTTTGCGCCGATCGCGCGGCGTCGAAATCTCCCCCGGTCCACTACCGCAATCAACCCTTTGCCCCGTCCGATACGCCTGGCTGTTCCTGGCCACGTCCGCGAGCTTTTTTGCCACGCCCATGCTTCGGGGAATGGTTCGCTCGATCTTGTTCTATACGCATCACGATGTCATGGTCGCCGGGCCGGTCATTGCCGAGATGCACAGCATCCTCGCCGGCAGCTATCTCAATATCGCGTTGCTCCTGGTCATCTTCGTCGGTGTTTTTCGCAGTCGGAAGCGCATGGGTACTGGGGAAATTGTCTGGCTGGTCGCCAGCACCCTTCTTTTGCTGAAACTCGGTCGATTCGCGCCCATTTTTGCCATGATCGCCTGCCCGGTATTTGCTGCGACACTGCCGGCATTATCCGATCGCGTAATGGGCAAGCCGCTGGTCTTGCTCGCCCTGACCGGGCTGCTCCTTCTGCTCATTGGCCGTGTCGGTTGGGAATTCCCCAGCCGCACCGCAACGGTGACTCAGTGGCTCAACCGGCATGGCCCGGAGGCGCCGGGCTATCCGGCAGAGAGCGCGGATTTTGTATTGGCCAACGTCTCGCCGGAGTACGGGCGAATCATCAATGAATTTACCTGGGGTGGATACCTGGAATGGCGCTTGCACCCGCGATTTCGCACGCTTTTGGACGGCCGCACGCAGGTTTTTCCGGCCGAGTTGTGGCAGATGAGTTACCTGGGCACGGAGGCCGACCATCAGCGCCTGGTCGAGCGCGCCAACGCCGACGTGGCCATCATCCCCATCGGCAAGAGCCTTTTTCGATCCGCACTGCTGGCCCGTGGTTGGCAGAGCGTTCACCGCGACGATCGGGCCGAAGTGCTTGTGCCCCCGAAGCCCACTGCAATCGCTCCGTCAAAGTGAATCCGCGTAGGCTGCCATGAAGCTGGGCACGGGATAGTGCTTCATGAGAAATTCCCGGAGCTGTGACCGCTCGGCGATCAGAAAGTTCACCGGCTCGTCAATCTTGCGAACGGTGAAATTGACCGCCCGAACAAGATTTTCCTTGCTGGTGGCCATATTCAGATCGAGTTGGGCGTCGCGGTTGAGTGGCAGGGCATGAAACTGCCAGGCCTGCCGGCGATTAAGCAGCCGCAGGGCCTCGGTTTCCACCTTCTGTTCGTCCAGATCGACCACCCCGGCGGTGCGGACGTATTGCTCCACCCACGCGTCTTCCACGGCCCGGGGATTGATCCCATAAAGCCGTTCAGCCAAATCGCCAAAAGGCCTGTGCGACGTCTTCTGGACGGTGAGAATGTGCTGCACCTGTTCTTCGGTGAGCACACCCTGCTCGATCAACAATTGTCCCATCGGGATTCCACGCACGGCAGGCCTCCTTTGCTGATGACAAACCGTTCTTCCAAACAGATCATCGGTCCAAAGCCAGCGCGACTTACGTTACTAAAGAGGAATTATCGGGCGAATCAGGAGACAAGCAGCCAATCCGGCGAGCAATTGCTTGTGCGTATGCATATGCAGCGGTGTCCACAGACCTGAATCGTCGTTGATCAATCTTAGCGTCCGCCTGAGGTGACGGTCAGCTAAATGCGCGCAGTTCTAAAATGAGCAGGAAGTCGATGCCATGCAGCACCGCGTATGCCGGGTGTGGCGCCTCGGACGCCATGCTTCACTCCGCGCTCTCCAGTATCGCCATGAACGCTTCTTGCGGGATGTCCACGCTGCCCACGCGCTTCATCCGCTTCTTGCCTTCCTTTTGTTTCTCCAGCAGCTTGCGCTTGCGGGTTACGTCGCCGCCATAGCACTTGGCGGTGACATTTTTGCCTACGCTCTTAATCGTCTCCCGGGCGATGATCTTCCCCCCGATCGCTGCCTGAAGTGGAATCTCAAAGAGGTGCCGGTCGATCTCCTCCTTCAGCCGGATCAGCAGTTTTCGCCCGCGGGCCTCGGCCGCGCCCCGGTGGACGATGACGCTGAGCGCGTCCACGCGGTCCCCGTTGACCAGGACGTCCAACTTTACCAGTTCGCCTTTACGGAAGCCGATGAAATCGAAATCCATCGTGCCATAGCCCTTGGTGGCGCTTTTCAGGCGGTCGTAAAAATCGTAGATCACCTCGGCGAGCGGAAGCTCGTATTGCAGCATCACGCGCGTCGCGCCGATGTATTCGGTTTTTTTATAGGTGCCGCGACGATCTTCGCAGAGCTTCATCAGGAGGCCCACCGAATCGGCCGGCAGGATCAGGTTCATCTCGATAAATGGCTCGCGGATTTCCTCGACGTGCGTGGGATTGGGCAGCTCGCTGGGGCTGTCGATCCGCAAGACCGAGCCGTCCGTTTTCTTGATCTCATAAGTCACCGTCGGGGCAGTCTGGATCATCGAGATATGGAATTCACGTTCCAGGCGTTCCTGAATGATTTCCATGTGAAGCAGGCCCAGAAACCCGCAGCGGAAACCAAACCCCAGCGCGTCGTTGCTCTCCGGCTCGAAGCTGAAGCTTGAGTCGTTCAGGCTCAGCCGATCCATCGCGTCGCGAAGTTCATCGTATTGCGTGTCGCCGCTGGGGTAGAAGTCGCAGTACACCATCTGCTGACTGGGCTTGTAGCCAGGCAGGGGGTTGCGCGTGGGATTTTGGGCGTCGGTCACGGTGTCGCCGATGCGCACGTCGTGCAGGTCCTTGATGGCGGCAACGATGAAGCCCACCTCGCCGGTGCCGATCACGTCCACCTGCTTGGGCCTTGGCATCAGCTTGCCCAGGTCGGTCACCTGGTATTCCTTGGCCGTGCCGACAAAGCGGATTTTCTGCCCGCGCTTGATCGACCCGTCGATCACCCGCACATAGCTGATGACCCCGCGATAGTCGTCGTAGATGCTGTCGAAGATCAGCGCCCGCGTTGGCGCGTTGGGATCGCCCTTGGGTGGCGGCAACATATCGCAGAGCTTGGTGATGAGTTCGTCGATGCCCTGCCCGGTCTTGGCAGACACCAGGATCGCATCCTCGGCGCTGAACCCCAGCACCTGTTCGATTTCTTCGGCCACCTCAATCGGCCGCGCGCCAGGCAGGTCGATCTTGTTAATGACGGGGATGATCTCCAGGCCCACGTCGATGGCCGCGTAGGCGTTGGCGACGGTCTGGGCCTGCACGCCCTGCGTGCTATCGACTACCAGGATCGCGCCTTCGCAGGCCTGAAGCGCCTTTTGCACCTCGTAATGGAAATCGACATGCCCCGGCGTGTCGATAAAGTTCAACATGAACTGTTCCCCGCGGTGGTCGTGAAACACCGTCACAGCAGAGGCTTTGATGGTGATTCCGCGCTCGCGTTCCAGGTCCATGTCGTCGAGAATCTGGTTATGAAACTCCCGCTCTGTGATGGCTCCGGCGCGCATGAGCAGCCGGTCGGACAAGGTGCTCTTGCCGTGGTCAATATGGGCGATAATCGAAAAATTGCGAATTTGCATCGGTTTTTACGAGGTCAAGTCCCTCATCTTACGGCCCGCTTGGGCCTTGCCAAGTGACTTCGGTTGGGGTTTTGCATTATTCACCCGCCCATGCTTGCCAAAACCCGCACAGCCGTGCAATGATCGCCTGACCTGGCACGCGGGCAATGACCCTTACAACGGAGAGATGGCGATGAACCTGATTCAGGACATTATGGCTCACAATCAGGTCTTTGTGGACCGCAAGGATTACGAAGCCTATCGCACGGACGTGTTTCCCAATAAGAAGCTGGTGTTGTTCACCTGCATGGACACCCGTCTGGTTGAACTTCTTCCCCGGGCGATGAATCTGGGGCAGGGGGACATTAAGATGATAAAGGCCGCCGGCGCGGTGGTGTCGCACCCGTTTGGCAGCGTGATGCGCAGCATCCTTGTAGCGGTGTATGAACTCAACGCCGCCGAGGTCGCGGTCGTGGGGCATTACGGCTGTGGAATGCTCAGCCTCAATTGCGCCCGCCTGCTGGAAAAAGCCCGTGCCAGGGGCATCAGCGACGACGTGCTGAAGACGCTTCAAAACGCGGGCATCGATCTGCCCCGGTGGTTGCAGGGCTTTAACGATGTCGAAGCCGCCATGCGTTCCAGCGTTGACATGATCCGCAATCACCCCCTTCTTCCTCGCGACGTGCCCATTCATGGCCTGATTATCAGCCCGGAAACCGGCAAACTCGACTGGATCATTAACGGCTACGAGCACTGCACTTGCGCGACGCAGCCGCAGGCCACGGCCGCTAAATGACAGCCCGCGGGCTTGCGGGTATACTCCCCGGCCATGGAGATCCTTCTCTCGATCACTCTCTTTGCCGTCTTCGGCGCCGGCTTTGTGTTCACCAATATGTTCATTGGCTCGCTGGCCCGTCCGCATCTGCCCAATCCCGAAAAGGCCAGCGTCTATGAATGTGGTGAGCCGGCCATCGGTTCTTCCTGGGTGCAGTTCGATCTCCGGTTCTACATCATCGCGCTGGTCTACCTCATTTTCGACGTCGAAGTTGCCCTCTTTTATCCCTGGGCCGTCATCTACGGTCGCGCGGCCGCGATCGGGCAATCCCTGGGCCTCTCGGCCTTTGCCATCCGGCAGGTGGCGCTGGTGGATATGCTTTTCTTCTTCGGCGTGCTGGTGGTGGGGTTTGCCTACCTCTGGCGCTTCGGATACCTCGACTGGGTGCGCTCTGCGGCCAACACCAGCCTGAAAATCAGCTATCGCCCGGGGATCGATCTGGGTCGCGAGGCCCGCATCGACCGCTCGCTTTAGTCTGCTCCGCTCAAGGCGTTTGCCGCGAAAAATCCCAGCCCGAAGTTCGTTGGACATCTCCGCGCCACCCGGTAGATTACTGCGAATTTTCCAGACCAAGGAACCAACGCAACCATGCCCAGGCGAACTGACATCCACTCGATCCTCATCATCGGCTCCGGGCCAATCGTCATCGGCCAGGGCTGCGAGTTTGACTATTCCGGCGTACAGGCCTGCCGCGCGCTCAAGGAAGAGGGATATCGCATCGTCCTGATCAACTCCAATCCCGCCACGATCATGACCGATCCGGAGTTTGCCGACGCCACCTACATCGAGCCGATCACTCCCGAGGCCGTCGAAAAAATCCTGGAACTGGAAAAGAGCAAGGGCACACCCGTTGATGCTATTCTGCCCACGCTGGGCGGGCAGACCGGCCTGAACACCGGCATGGCCTGTTTCGACAAAGGCATCCTCACCAAGTACGGCGTAAGGATGATCGGCGCCGACCGCGAGGCGATCTTCAAAGGCGAAGACCGGCAGGTTTTCAAAGACCTGATGATCAAGATCG